>NZ_FOFD01000006.1 GCF_900110865.1 Natrinema salaciae | reverse complement strand
GGTGCTGTACCGCTGTGGATCGAACCCGAGGAGGTGCCACCGGTCGCTCTCGACGAGTGCCTCGAGCCAGCCTTCTTGTTGCCGGCGCTGGTGGGCGTCGATCTCGGATTCGCCACCCCAGTCGATGAGCTGCTTCGATTGCTCCAGGGTTTCGACGGTGGCGTTCTTCTTCCCGATCGCAAACCGGATGTGAGCCTCTGCTTTCGGAACGCGACGGGCGTCGTCGACGCGATCGTCAAGGTCGACGGAGTCGGTTCCGTAGGCCGCTCGGAGGGCATCGTACATCCGCCGCTCGATCTCGAAGGGGTCCTCGGCCCACGTCGTCCACGCGAGCAACCGCGTTCCTTCTCCGTACGGACATTCGAGCGGGTCACCACTCTTGTAGACCATGTCCCGGAACTGGGGCATGATCTCGACGTGCAACGCCAGCGCGGGCTTCCGGAGGTCGCGCTCGCCGTCGTCGTCCTCCGGTCCCCACTCGCGGAGTTTCAGGTGTTGCTCGTAGTACGACCGGTAGTCGTCACCGCGGCCAGTACCGGCCTTCCACCGCGATGACGTGAGTACCAGGGCGTAGTCTCCCGGCGGGAGCCAGTCTGCTTCGAAGTCGTCGACGGCGACATGCGGCTCGAGGTCGCGATCGCCGACGTGCTCGCGCCAGTAGGCCAGCGAGCGATCGTATAGGGTACCACGATCGAGCCCTTGAGCAGCAGCGTCGTCGATGTCCGCGAGGTGGTTCATCACCGCGGCGCCGTGAGCGCGAGGCTTCGGGAAGGTATCCGGCTCGGACCCAGTTACGTCGTCGAATTGTACCGGGTCGTCGGCAGCGTCGACGCTCATAGCGGTCCCTCCCGCGCGTCGCGAACGATGCGTGTACAGTCCGGGCACAGCCGATGGAGCCCGTCGACGGCCTCACCGCAGCGTTCACACTCGCTATCCTCGACGAGTCGGCTCACGTCGATCCCTCCTCGAGTTTCTCTTCGGCTCGAGCGAGCAGATTGCCGATCGTTCCGGGCTGGCGGTCGGTCCGGCGGGCGAACTCGCGAACGCCGGTGCCGTTCTCTCGGCAGGAGACGTAGGCCTCGCGTTCGGCCTCCGTGAGCGGGGAGAGGTCCGGCCCAAAGTCGACCAGCGTCGCTTGCTCACTCGACACGCTCGCTCACCTCCCGTTCGGGGGTCGCAACGTGGCGGACGTGTTCGTCCGAGAAACGGATCTGGACACCAGTCCAGCCGTCGACGAATGCACTCGCGTCCTCGCCGCCGACCCGCATCGGCAGCACGATATCGTAGGGATGGCGTTCACACCGCCAGCCGAACGTGATGAGTTCGTCGAAGGCAGCAGCGAGAGCGACATGAACGAGGTCCGGTTTCTCGATCCGCTGGGACCCCTTCGATTTCACGACCGGATGACTGCACGCCGGACAGACCGGAATTCCCTCACTATCTCGTGTGGGTTCACGGACAACCGTCGGTGAGACGACACCGAACCGCTCGAGACCAGTTCGGCTCATCGCTCACCACCCTCGAGTGCGCGACGAACGTCCTCGTCACTCGCCTGCGTCGCAGGATGGGCGATGACCGTCCCGCTCTCGACATCGTACAGCCGACTCGCAGGCACGAAGACGGCCTCACGCATCGGCCTCACCTCCGTGGCGACCGGCCGACGTTTCCGGATCGGGGACCGGTACGTCAACGCCGGCCGCAGAGCCGCGACTCAGTCGGGCGTAGGAATCACAGTCGCCGCAGCGATGGGCTCGGTCGTCATCGTCACCGAAGACGCGACGGAACCGGTCCGTGACGTGGGCCCCGCAGTGCTGGCACGTCGAGTGATCGACCGACGACCACGGAGTGATCGTCATGCCGACCACCCCGTAGAGCGGCCGCTAAGTGTAAGAGAAGGTGGGAAAAAGTATATGTATCCAGTGGGCCGGCGCAGATTCGAACTGCGGTTACGGCCACCCGAAGGCCGAAGGATACCAAGCTACCCCACCGGCCCGCATTTTGAGTGTACGCGCCCGGTCGTTTAACGCTTCCGAAACGGACCGTCAAACCGCCGGCAGGAGGATCGATCCTCGAGCCGAAACCGACCTCAGAACCGCTCGTAACCGTTCGTGTCCAGATAGTGGTGGGCGATCGTGATCGCCTGATCCGCGTGGAGCAGTTCGGGACCCAGCCGGAGCCGTCGGTCGCCGAACTCCTCGAGTAGCGCTGTTTCCTCGTCGGTGAAGTCCCGGTGGTCGGACAGGACGAAGATCGAGTCCGCGAGCGCGTCCGCGGCCACGTCGACGACGGCCTCGCCGTCCTCGTGGAGCTGGACGATCGGCCCGTCGTCCGCGATCTCGGCGAGCGTCCCGTCGAAGCCGCGTCGATAGAGTTCGACGCCGGGGCTGGGCTCGGCGGGCAGCGCGCCGATGGCTTCGTCGCGGTGCTCGAGGGCTGTGCGCACCAGCGCGGCGGTGCTCCGCTCGTCGGGGTTGAGCCGTCGGAGGTCGCGTCCGTCGAAGGTGATCGTGAGTTCGTCCCGCGCGATCAGGTGAACACGGACGTCCTCGCGGATGCCGTGGGAGGTAACGAACGAGGCGGTGATCGACCGGCAGAGCGCGTCGAGGCGGCCGGCACCGCCCGCGAGGTCGTCGAGCGAGAAGTCGGGTTCCGTGGGCACGTCGTGGCCGATGAGCACGAACTGTCGCATACCGGAGCGAGGCCGGCCAGCGGGATAGCCGCCACGATTCGGCGCCGACGGCAGCGCTGCCCGTCGATCGGGACGCGTGTCAGGAGAGGGCTCCAAGCCGCCGTTCGAGCGTCGTGTAGACGAGTCCGGGGCCCGGCGCGCCGTCCCGATACCAGGCGAGGACGGCGAGGGCGAAGAGGCCGAACTGGAGCCACTGGTAGGGCCCCATCGTGTAGTAGTGGAGGAACGCGTCGAGAATCCCGGCGACGGGCTCCTCGGGCGGCTGCTCGAGGACCGGCCACAGGAGGTACGCCGCGCCCGCGAACTCGCCCGAGAGGACCGTCGGCGGCACGTCGGCGAGGAGGTGCGAGCAGTAGCCGACGAGGAAGCCGACGCCGACGGTGCGGGCCTCGAGTCGATCGGCGACGAGGAGGACGGCCGGGACGACGAGGGCCGCGGCGAACAGGGTGTGGGTGAGCGTTCGCCCGCCGGGGAGGAGTCCGACGTTCCACGCGAGCGGTTTGTCGATCAGGTCCGGCGTCTGCGACCCGATCGCGAGCGCGATCGCCGGGACGGCCCGCGGCGGTCGGCCGAACCGGCGGTGGGTAACGGCGGTGTACAACAGGTAGGCGACGGCGAAGTGTCCCCAGGGCCACATTCAGCGGCCGTACACTGGAGAGAAGCATAGGCGCTTCGACTCGAGGCGCGTGCAACGCTGCATAGGCATGGCCAACCGTTTCGCCGATATCCCATATGCAGTGCATACATGGCAAAGTCAGAGTCGTCGCAGTCCGCCGGCCAACGACAGTTACTCGCGATACTCGAGGGGCGGTCCTGTCAGCACTGTCCGGACGGCGAACTCGTCCGGGAGACCTACAAGGACAACAGGGCGATCGTCTGTGACAGTTGCGGGACGCCGAGAGCGCAGGTCTGGTCGGCCAGCCTGGACTGACGGGCGAGCGCGCCATCCAACCGCCGCTGTGAGCCGCGCCGGCCGACGCGGCTCTCGTTTCTCGCTATCTCGAGCGTGCCGGTCCAGCCGTAGCGACGGCAGCGTCGTGCGTGGTGTCACCCGGTCCGCCAAACACCGTTCCGCTCGACCCCGCCGCCGACTCGAGACGGCGGCGAGACGCCGCGTCGACGAGCCGAGACGAAACCGGTGAGAGCGATCACCGCGACCGCGACCCCGAATAGTCGTGGCCGACGACGAGGGCGAGCGCGTGGATCAACAGGAGTACGACGAACAGCGAGAAGCGGCTCATCGAGTCGATCCCGGCGAGGATGACGGGGAGATAGGCGATCGGTAACAGGGTGCCGAGCCAGAAGCCGGCAGCGGTGACGGGGCGACTCAGGTGCATCGGTGGAGCTACCGCATCGAGTCGAGAGCGACGAACGAGTCGTCGTGCGCCGAGATCCAGGTTGTCATCAGCTTCGCTTCGCTGGCCTCGTGAGGGAATATCACGCACTCGTTCGGCGCGTCGTCGTTCTCGACCGTGACGTGGTCGAATTCGAGTGACGGTGCCTCGCTATCTGGCTGGTGGAAGTCTGCGTCGGTCATAGGGTATCGGCGACGGGTACTTGCGCCGGACGGTGCTACCGGAACTGCTACTATTGTTATCGAGTATCTAACTCGATGAATTCAACGATAGCCTCCGTTTCCGTCCTGTTTCCGACGGTTTAATCCTCCGTACGGGAACTCAACGAGCCCTGACGTGTACGATATCGATATCAGTCGAGACGAGTGAAACTGTCGCGAATCGAACGACGTAATGACTTGTTTCGAACGGTTTAACGCCGACCCGCAGTCCGGTATCCGCTCATCGGATCGACGGGCGAGTACCGAGCGTCAGGTCGGTAGTGAGCGTCCGGCTGTTCCGCCGGAGGCGAACCGACAGCGTGTCGCCCGGGCTGGTCTCGAGCGCGAGGTACGTCGAGAGGGCGTGGCGGTCAGGAATCGAACGGCCGTCGAACTCGAGGATCACGTCGCCACCGACGGGGATCGATTCGCCGCGTCGCTGGACGGTCCGCGTCGACGGCCGAAGGACGCCGGCGGCGGCCGAGCCACCGACGACATCGGTGACGAGGACGCCGGTCGCCGTCTCGAGATCGTTCGCCTCGGCCACGAGCCGATCGACGGTTCTGAGCCCGATGCCCATGTAGGAGTGGTCGTACGAGCCGGTATCGACGAGCGCCGGGACGACGCGATCGGCGAGGGCCGCCGAGATCGCGAACCCGATGTTGTCGCCGCCGCCGGAGTTGATGACGCCGACGACGGTTCCCTCGAGGTCGACGAGCGGACCGCCGCTGTTGCCGGGGTTGACGGCCGCGTCGGTCTGGATCACGTTGGGGTAGGAGAAGCGCCGCTGCGGGAGATCGAGCGTCCGGTCGACGCCGCTGACGATCCCCGCCGACATCGAGCCCTCGAGGCCGTAAGGATTGCCGATGGCGGCCACCTGCTGGCCGACGACGGGGCGTCGATCCGTGAGAGACAGCGGGGTCGCCTGCTCGGGAACGTGGTCGACCTCGAGGACGGCCAGATCGCTGTAGTAGTCGCGGCCGACGAGCGTGGTGCTCGTCCAGTCGCCGGTGATGTACTGGAGGTCCGCGGCTTCGCCGTCGGCGATCACGTGGTCGTTGGTGACGACGTGGCGGTCGTCGTAGAGGAACCCGGAGCCCTGCCCCCGCCCTTCGTTGCCCGTGTTGGGGTCTTCGACACCGAACACGCGGACCTGTGTGACCGATTCGATGAGCGCGTTGTAGAGTTCGGTGAACGCGGATCCCTCCGCGAGGTTCCCCCGGTCGATGCTGTACGAGGAGTCGCCCTCGATCGAACTGTCGGCCCGGGGTTCGGCGCAGCCGGCGACGGCGCCGGCGAGTCCCGCTCCCGCGGCCGCAAGGAGCGAGCGACGATCCAGTCGGGAATCGTTCATGACCGGGGGATGGGAGCCGACCCATTTCAACCCCCGGACTCACTATCGCCGCTTTCAAGCGGGGACGGGCTGCCGGAATCCGACCGTCGTCTCCGCTCCTCCCGGCGAAGGGAAAACGTGTTACCCGCGGCCGCCCGACTCCCGAGACATGATCACGGAAGACGCCCGCGCGTTGCTGGCGACGGGAGCCGTCTGCGACTCGTGTCTCGGGCGGCCCTTCGCCGACCGGAGTTTCGGGCTGACCAACGCCGAGCGCGGCCGGGCACTGCGAACGACGGTCGCGCTGGCCGACGACGAGGACTTCGACTCGACCGACCCCGCGGACTGCTGGGTCTGTGAGGGCTACTGCGGCACGTTCGACGCCGTCGCGGAGACGATCGTCGACGCCCTCGAGGGCGTCGACTTCGCCACCTATCAGGTCGGCACCCGCGTCCCGCCGCTGGTCGAGGAGAACGAGCGGCTACTCCGGGAGGACGCCGGCCTCGAGCCGGACGTCGGCGAGTCGGTCAAGCGTGAAGTGAACCGCGAAGTCGGGCGGCGCGTCGGCGCGATGACCGAAACGGAGGTGGACTTCGACCGGCCCGACGTGCTCGCGGTCGTCGACCTCGAGGGGTTCGACCCGCTCGAGGCGCTCGAATCGGGCACCGTCACGAGCCACGCGGTCGACGTCCAGATCAACCCCGCGTTCGTCTACGGTCGCTACCGCAAACTCGAGCGCGATATCCCGCAGACGGAGTGGCCCTGTCGGGAGTGCGGCGGCAGCGGCATCCAGCTCGGGGACGACGGCGAAGCGGACTGCGACTACTGCGGCGGCTCCGGGTACATGTACGACACCAGCGTCGAACAGGTCGTCAGGCCCCACGTCGTCGAGGCCATGGGCGGCGACGAGGGGACCTTCCACGGCGCGGGCCGCGAGGACGTCGACGCCCGCATGCTCGAGGGTGGGCGGCCGTTCGTCCTCGAGGTGAAACGACCCCGCACTCGCGATCCCGATCCCGAGACGCTCGAGCGGGAGATCAACGCGGCCGCCGACGGCACCGTCGAGGTCGCGGGACTGCGGCTGGCGACCTACGAGATGGTCGAGCGCGTCAAGGAACACGACGCGAGCAAACGGTACCGGGCCGACGTGACGTTCGCGGAGCCGGTCGCCGAGGACGCGTTCGAGGCGGCGCTCGAGGAACTCGAGGGGACGACCGTCGAGCAGTACACGCCCGAGCGGGTCGACCACCGGCGTGCGGGACTGACCCGGGAGCGAACGGTCTACGGGATCGAGGGCGACTTCCGATCGCCGACGGACGCCGAGGTGCGGCTCCACGGCGAGGGCGGTCTGTACGTGAAAGAGCTCATCAGCAGCGATAACGGTCGGACCGAGCCCAGTCTGGCGGGCCTGCTCGAGACCGACGCCGAGGTGACCGCCCTGGACGTGACCGGCGTCGAGGGGGAGGACGAGCCGTTCGAACTCGCGGAGTACTTTCTGGACGAGCCGGCCGACCGCTGACGAACTCGACCCCATCGCGGACGGACCGTCGAAGCCGCGGCCCGATCCGATCGATCGCCAGCGATACTAGAGCCCGTCGTACGCCTTCGGAATCGCCTCGCCCGCGATGACGTGCCGACCGTCGTCGCCGGGGATCGGTTGCTGCACCCGATTTCGCTCGACGGTGAAATGCAGGTGCGGTGCGGTCGACCGCCCCGTGTCACCCATTCCCCCGATCTGCTGGCCCCGCGAGACGTGCTGGCCGTCGGAGACGGCGACGCTGTTCAGGTGGCAGTACATCGTCTGATATCCGTTTTCGTGTCCAAGTGTGACGTAGTTGCCGCAGCCGTCCGCTTCGTAGCCGACCACGTCGACGACGCCGTCGCGCGCGGCGCAGATCGGCGTTCCAACGATCCGGTCGTTGCCGAAATCGACCGCGAGGTGGCCGGGGCGGTCGCCGTACGGAGAGGTGATGTATCCGTCGATGGGCCACGTGAAGTCCGCCCCCTCGCTTCCGCCGCCACCGTCGGCGACCGTGAGATAACGCTCGACCGACCAGCCCCAGCTGTCGTCCTCGAGCCAGTGAATCCCCCACCACGTATAGCCGTCCACCGTTTCGGGTCCGTTGACGATCTCGCCGATCGAACCCGGTTGCATCGTCGCGAGTACCGTCGACTCGGTACCCGGCCGGTGTCGGGTGTTCAGACCGGTCGTCGGCGTGACTCGATCGCCGTCGGCGAACGCGGGGCTGTCACCGCCCCCGTCACCACCGCTGCCGCCGTCGCCGCCGTCGCCACTCCCGTACCGATCGCGGTACTGGGCGGCGTGTTCTTTGACGTGCTCGACGTAGGACCACCGCGGATTGTACGCGTACAGGGCGTCGTCCCAGTTCTTTGGTGCGCCGTTGGCCTCGAGGTAATTCGCGGCGGACGGAATCGCGTCGCGGTAATCGCAGCTGTCGGCGGTCCCGTCGCCGGTGCCGTCCACACCGTAGGCCTCCCACGTCGACGGCATGAATTGCATGGGGCCGCGAGCGCCCGCTGACGACGTTTCACAGCCGTCCTCGTACTGCCCGTGCTGGGTCTCGACCGCCCCGATGCCGGCCAGGTACGTCCAGTCCATCCCCCAGTTCGTGCCGGTCTCCCGGTACTGCTCGAGGTAGCGAGGCGGAATGTCGATTGCCTCGTGGGCCGACGCGTTGCCGGCCAACGTCGTCGCTCCGAACGCGGTCAGACCGCCCGTTCCGGCCGTTCTCAAGAAACTGCGGCGTGTGGGTTCCACACAGGTGTTGTCGCGACTGGCGGTCGTTAAATTACCACTTCGAAACTAAAGGTATTTAGACGGGACCGATACGGAACGCACGCGGCGGCCGATCACGCTTCCGCGACGCGTCCAGGGAACCGTTCACAGACGGACTCGATAGAGTCCGTCGACACCGACTCCGATCGACGGATCGGGCCGACACCCCATCGGGATCGGTCGGGGTCGAACTGACCGAGACACTGGACGACGGGGACGGATTCTGGATCTGTACCGATCAGATCGAGCAACGAAGCCAGTTTCACGTGTTCGACCGGGAATCGTTCGACCACCGCGCGACGTTCCAGGGAGACCACGTCGCGGACACCGACGGCATCTGGCTCACCCAACGCGAGTACGGCCCCTTCTCGGAGGGCGCGCTGTTCGCGATCCACGCCGACCGGTCGGTCGCCGCGTTCGACTGGGAGGACGTAGCCGACGCCATCGAAGACGACTGATTCCGGAGCCGACTTCGCCACCGAATTCGGTACCGACGGCCACAGCCTCGCCCCGCGAGCGGAGTCACAACGGTTTTGTCGCCACTCCACGAGGTGGCGGGTATGCCCGTCGGCGTCGACGAAGCGGGGAAAGGACCGGTTCTGGGATCGATGTTCGCCGCCGCGGTCCACCTCGCGGACCCTGCCGAACTCCCGGACGGGATCGCGGACTCGAAACGGCTTTCGCCCGACAGACGCCGGGAACTGGCGGCGACCCTGCGGAACGACGACCGGATCGCGGTCGGCGTCGCCGAAATCACGCCGGCGCAGATCGACGACCCCGGGTCGGACATGAACTCGCTCGCCGTCGCGGCCCACGCCGAGGCGATCGAGGGGGCCGTCGCCGGCCTCGAGCGAACCGATACCGCGAGCGGCGCGATCGCGGGGCTCTGTGACGCTTGCGACACCGACGCCGACCGGTTCGCTCGCCGGGTCGCCGACAGCTGCTCGCTCGAGCCTCTCGAGATCGACGCGCGCCACGGTGCCGACGACGACTCGCCGATCGTCGGCGCGGCCAGCATCATCGCCAAGGTCGAACGGGACGCCCACGTCGCGGCCCTCGCCGACGAGTACGGGCGGATCGGTAGCGGCTATCCGGGCGATTCGACCACCCGCGAGTTCCTCGCGGAGTACGTCGACGACCACGGCGACCTCCCGCCGTTCGCACGCGAGTCGTGGTCGACCTGCGAAACGATCCTCGCCGCGGCCGAGCAGACCGGACTCGAGCAGTTCTAGCGGTCAGTTCGGATCGATGCGGAGCACTCAAAACGCTCGCCGGTCTGCACGAGAGTAGTGGACCGAGAACTGGCGGTGGCCGCGGCGCTGGTCGCCGATCCCTTCGTCGCGATGAACGCGATCGGACTCGTCGCGTTCGCGCTAGTTGGCGCGACCAAGGCGATCCGTGAGGAGTTCGACCTGTTCGGCGTCGCCGTCGTCGGACTCGTCACGGCGTTCGCCGGCGGCGCGACGCGGGATCTCCTCGTCAATCGGGTTCCGTTAGCGCTCCAGTCGCCGAGCGAGATCGTGCTCGCGCTGTTCGGCGTGGCGCTGGCGATCGCGGTGCGTGCCGTCCTCGAGTCGGCGGACGACCATCTGATCACGCAGTGCGCCGACGCCGTCGGACTCGCCGCGTTCACCACGGCCGGCGCAATCGTCGCAACCGGCGTCGGCGTCTCGGGGTTCGGCGTCGTCGCGATCGCGACGATCAACGCCGTTGGCGGCGGTGCGTTCGCGGATGTCCTGCTCGACCGGTCGCCGTTCATTCTGCTCGAGGACTTCTACGCGAGTTGTGCGGTGCTCGGCGGGACCGCGTACTGGCTCGTCGTCCTGCTCGGCGGCACCGGGAGCGTCGCCGCGGCGGTCTGTGCGGCGGTGACGGTCGGAACGCGCATCGCAGCAGTCACCTACGGCTGGCGGGTCCCGACGGCGCAGGTGCTTCGGACGAGTCCGTGAGCGCCGACGCTACGCGGATCGGGACCAGACCGCGTAGACGTAACACCCGACGCCCAGGAGTACGAGCAGCGACGAGAGCCCATCTGCGACGGCCGACCTGCCGAGCACGGCGACGAACTGCAGCAGGCCGCCGGCGACGAGCGATCCGGCGGCCGCAAGCAGCGCCGGTCCCGGGTCCGCCGCCTGCACGTACAGCAGCGCGCCCACGGCGATCGCGACGACGCCGAAGCCGAGCGCCGCGACGGTGAGCGCCAGCGGATCGTTCGTGACCGTCGCGTAGGCCAACACGGCGAAGTACCCCAAAATCAGGGCGACGATCGCTCGAGAGCGAGCCGTCGGTCCGGCGGTCGCGTTCATGGCGGCACGAACTCGGTCCCGTCTCTTAGCTTTCGAGGGTTTCTGCCCAGTCGAGACCGAGCCCCTCGTGGACGACGAACTCGAGGGCGTTGACGAGGTAGTGGGCGACGACGACGACCAGCAGGCTTCCGGTGACGATGAAGACGGCCGCGAGGGCGAATCCCAGCGCACCGGTGACGACGACGCCCACCGATCCCTGCATGCCGTGGCCGAGCGCGAACGCGATCGAAGAGCCGATCGCGAGCAGCCACGGCGAGAGACCGAACCCGGCGGCGGGGACGCCGATCAGCGCCGCCCGGAAGAGGAGTTCCTCGAAGACGGCGATGATCGGGAGGACCCCTGCCAGCAGCATCAGCCACTCCCGGAGCGAGTCGGGGGAGAGCAGTTCCCGCAGGTCCTCCTCGTGGTCGAACCCGACCCGCGTCGCGGCCGCCGCCGCGAGTTCGTTCGCGACGTAGAAGGCGACCCCGGCGGCCGTCCCCCACAGCAGTCCCGTCTCGAGGAACGCGGCGGAGAGCTCGATGCCCAGCGCGGACGCCGGGATCGCCGCGTATATCGCCGCACCGATCAACACGAGCGCGAACAGCCCCTGCGAGAAGGCGACGTTCGCGAGCAGCACTCCGGTCGACAGCGAGTCCGGGTCGATGCCGCGGTCGGCCGGCCGTTCCCGATCGCCGTCCGCAGCGGCCGCGTTGGGGTGCCGACTCGAGTCAGATGCCGAACCGTCGGGATCGGCAGCGCTCGAGGCCGGTCGTGGAGCCGACGACTCGTCGGAGGTGGGAGTATCGGTGGTTGGATCGAAGTCCGTTCGCGTCCGCTGGGTCCGCTCTGTGGGACGATTCCGGGGCGGCAGGTCGATCGCGATATCGACGCGGTCGGCGTCGGCCGGCGCATCGGTCGGGGCGCTGGCACCGTCGCTCGATTCGGAGTTGCCGTCACCGGGATCGGGATCGGAATCGGAATCGGAATTGGGATCGGGGTCGCCGTCGCTGAACGCGGACTGGGTCAGGTGCGATAAAACGAGTAGCAAGACGAGGACGACGCCCGTGATACCGACGAACGTCGCCCACTGGGGCATTTACTGTGGGCTCGGGTTCGAGCCGCCGGCGGAGCCGACGGCACCCTGATCGAACGCCGTGCCGGTGATCGACTTGAGCCGATCGACCAGCGAGTCCTTCTTCGGTTCGCCCATCAGGGCGACGTCCAGGACTTCGCTGATGTTCGAGCAGGGAATGATCTCGATCATCTCCTCGTACTCCTCTTCGATCATCACGTCCTGTTCGTTCGCCTCGGGGATGATGACCTTCGTACAGCCGGCCTTCGCGGCGGCTTCGATCTTGTGGGTGACGCCGCCGACCGGAAGCACGTCGCCGCGCACCGACAGCGAGCCGGTCATGGCGACCGACTGGTCGACCGGAATGTTCTCCAGCGCGGAGATGACGGCGGTCGCCACAGTGATGGAGGCGGAGTCGCCGTCGACGCCCTGTTGTCCGGCCTGGACGAACTGGATGTGGATGTCCTTCTCCGAGAGGTCCACGTCGGAGAACTTCTTGATGATCGCGGAGACGTTCTGGACCGACTCCTCGGCCATCTCCTTGAGCTGGCCGGTGGCGATCACCTGCCCGCCGCCCTGTGCGGGGGCGATCTCGGCCATAACGGGAAGCATGATGCCCGAGTCCTCGCCCATGACGGCGAGGCCGTTGACGCGGCCCTCGACGCCGCCTTCGTTGACCTGCAGCTCGTAGTCCTTGCGGCGCTCGATGTAGTCGTCGGCGAGCTGTTGCTCGATCGAGCGCGAGCGTTTTTTGGCTTGCAGGACGTCGTCGCGGGTCGTGAACTCCCGATCCTCCGCGCGGGCGATGTCGCCCGCGACGCGGACCAGCCCACCGAGGGTGCGGAAGTGCAGCGTGAGGTGGTTCTTGCGGCCCGAGCGACGCTTGGCCTCGAGGATGATCTCCTCGACGGCGTCGTCGGTGAAGTGTGGGAGGCGGCCGTCGCGTTCGACCTCCTGGGCGATGAAGCGGGCGTACTTGCGCCGCATCTCGGGGGTGTCCTCGATGGTGTCGTCCATGTAGACCTCGTAGCCGTACCCCTTGATCCGGTTGCGGAGCGCGGGGTGCATGTTCTCCATGGCGTCGAGGTTCCCGGCAGCGACCATGATGAAGTCACAGGGGACGGGTTCGGTCTGAACCATCGCGCCCGAGGAGCGCTCGGACTGGCCCGTGATGGCGAACTCGCCCTCCTGGATGGCCGTCATCAGCTTCTGCTGGGTCCGGATGTCGAGCGTGTTGATCTCGTCGACGAACAGCACGCCCTTGTTCGATTTGTGGATGGAGCCGGGCTCGACACGATCGTGGCTCGGGGTCTCCATGCCGCCGGACTGGAAGGGGTCGTGGCGGACGTCGCCCAGCAGTGCGCCGGCGTGAGCGCCGGTCGCGTCCTCGAAGGGGGCGACGCGCTGATCGCCGTTGTTGACGATCATGTTGGGCACCATCGCGTCGGTACCGCGGGAGGTGTAGCGGAAGATCAGCCAGATGATCCCCGCGGCAACGACGCCGAGAAGCATACTGGCAGGGCTGAGGATCGCATATCCGAGGACGACCGCGATGATGATCCACATCAGGATCGAGCGCATCTGGTTGCGCTTGCGGGCTTCCTCCTTGTGGGCGTCGATGATCTGTTCGCCCTTCCCGGCGGGAACGGTACGGACCTTCGGTTCGTTGCCGTCGTCCGGGTTGTGGTAGACTAAGACGTCCTGGAGATCCTCCTTGGGAAGCAGTTGGCTCATCGCCTTCGCCAGCATCGACTTGCCGGTCCCCGGCGAGCCGATCATCATGACGTGGCGGCGCTGCTTCGCCGCCTTGATGATTATATCGCGTGCTTCGTCCTGGCCGATGACCTGATCGACGAGTCGATCGGGGACTTCGATGTCCTCCGTCGAGTCGATCTTGAGGCCGCCGAGGAGGTCGTCTTCGGCGATATCCTCGTCGACTTCGACGCCCGGATCGACCTCGACCGTACTTCCGAGATCGTCGACGGTCTCGATGCCGTCGTCGTCGTCCTCCTCCTCGGACACCGGCTCGAACTCGTCGATCGGGTCGTCGACGTCGTTGCGACGGTCACCGTCCTCCGCAGGCGGCGACTGGTCTCCCTGACGCTCGGGCTGCCCCGCGGGCTGGTCCTCGTCGGGAACAGCGTCCGGCGCGTCTTCGGGAGGGTCGTCAACGTTCGTATCGTTACTCATAGAACTCTGTTCGGTACGTGGATCGAAGGGATTGCGACTGATATACTTTCTCCATGCGGAGGATGGTGTCAGTTGCTGATACCGGGAGACACAGCGCTCGAGGGGGCGAAATAAGACTACAGAAACCCGTCGTTTACTTCGGGTTCAACATATGTGGAACATACGGACTCCTGACCGATCGAGACCGAGATCGAGTGCCGTGACGGCCGATCGGCGATGTGGGAATCTGGTACGTCGGACGCCGAACTCGCGGACGGCGGAGAACTCGCCACGCTTAAGCGCCGTGCCCGAGCAGTGTCCGGCATGACTCGGGGGTTCTACATCGGTCGCTTCCAGCCGTTTCACAACGGCCACCGGAGCATGGTCGAGCGAATCGCCGAGGACGTCGACGAACTCGTCCTCGGGATCGGGAGCGCCGACGACTCGCATACCATCCGGAACCCGTTTACCGCGGGCGAGCGGATCATGATGATCACGAAGTCGCTGGTCGACTTCGATCTCGTGACCTACGCCGTTCCGATCGAGGACCTGGAACGCAACTCCGTCTGGGTGAGTCACGTCCAGAGCATGAGTCCCGACTTCGACATCGCCTACTCGAACAACCCGCTGGTCATTCAGCTCTTCCGGGAGGCCGGCATCGACATCCGGCAGTCGCCGATGTTCAACCGCGACGTGCTCGAGGGCTCGGAAGTCCGTGAACGGATGATCAACGACGGCGACTGGGAGTCGCTGGTCCCCGAAGCGGTCGTCGAAGTCGTCGACGAGATCGGCGGGATCGAGCGGATTCAGATGGTCAGCGGCTCGGATTCGAACGGGGAGTGAGCGACTGACACGCCGACCCCCTGCGAACGGCCCATCGCACCGTGAACCGAGGCGTCACGCCGAGCGCCGACGGGACCGGCGCGACCGCGTTCGAATCCCCGGTGGCTTTCAGCGATTGTGCCGTAGGACCGACCATGATTACGCTCGCGTCCGACTTCGGCACGCCGTATCCGGCGGCGATGAAGGGAGTGGTGCTGCAGCGAACGGACGCCAGATTGGTCGACGTCGCCCACGACTTTCCCCGGCAGGACGTCCGTACCGCCGCGTTCTGGCTCCGAGAGGTGTTACCGTACTTCCCCCCGGCGACCCATCTCGTCGTCGTCGATCCTGGCGTCGGGACCGACCGGGCGGCGGTGGTCGTTCGGGCGGGCGACCACGCCCTCGTTGGGCCGGACAACGGCGTCCTGCTCCCGGCAGCGCGACGGCTCGCGGCACCCGACGCGGACCGACTCGAGACCTACGTGATCGACGAACGGGCGGTCGGTCCCGTCGAACCGACGGGTCCGGACCCCGCGGCGGACGCCAGCGCACGACGACCGACGCAGAGCAACACCTTCCACGGTCGGGACGTCTTCGCTCCCGCCGCCGCGGCGGTTCACGAGACAGATACCGATGCGCTCGGCTCGCTCGAGTGGCTCGAGTCGACCGCGATGGACGTCGATCTCGAACTCCCCGCACCCACCGTCGAGGAGCAGCGAGCCGCGGGCGAGGTGCTGGTGGTCGACGGGTTCGGGAACGCGATCACGAACGTTCCCGGATCGTATCTCGACGGGCGGGAACGGGTACTGGTAAACGGCGACCTCGTCCCAGTCGGTGAGACGTTCGCCGCCGTCCCCGTCGGGGAGCGACTCGCAACCGTCGGGAGCCACGGCTACGTCGAACTCGACGTCAACCGGGGGCGCGGCGACGAGGCGTTCGGACTCGAGCCCGGTGACGGGGTCGTCCTCGAGTCGGCCGCGGAACCCGCCGACTGACTCGAGCGGGACGAAACGCGGCCGGCGACGCGGCACCGTCAGTCGCCGGCCGCGCCGGCGCGTCGCTGCATCGGATCGATCTCGATCTCGCCGTTCGAACGCACCGTCACGGCACACTGCGAGAAGGTAAAGGAGATCGATCCGTCGCCGATGCGGGGTTCGTCGCCCCGCCAGTGGACGAAGAGGGCGTTCAGCGCGTCCGGTTCGACGCACTCCGAGAGCGCCTCGAGATCCGCGGGTTCGGTCTCGAGAACCGACGAGACGGCCATGAGGAGGGCCGTGCTCACCGGTTCGTATGCGCTGTCGTCGAACCAGGTGTGGTAGGTTCCCCGGCCCTCGTCGTAGTAGACCGTGCGACCGTCAGTGATACCGATCGGCGTCAAGGTGTCTCGCGGAGCAGGTCCGGGCATAATAGTCTCGACTAATGTGTGTTAACACTTAACAATATTGGCCGATCGACGCGGGCGTCCTCTCGTCGACCGGCAGCGACTCGCGAAAAAACGGCGTTCTGGAACGCGCGCCGCGAACAGCGACGTTATTCGGCGGCGATGACGTCGTCGATGCGGACGATCATCGTGGCGGCTTCGGTCGCGCTCTCGACTGCCTCGCGCTTGACGTCGGCGGGATCGACGACGCCGTGTTCGAAGGGATCGTCGATCGTGACCTCGTCGCCATTGGTGATCAGGCCCGCCCGGCCCTCGGACTCGTGGGCGGCACGAAGGTCCACGAGCGCGTCGATGGGGTCTCGGCCGGTGTTGGACGCGAGCGTGCGGGGGACGATGTCGACCGCGTCGGCGAAGGCCGTCACGGCGAGTTGCTTGCGGCCCTCGATACCGGCGGCTTCCTCGCGGATCTTGTCCGCGATCGCGATCTCGGTCGCGCCCGCGCCGGGGACGACTTCCCCGGACTCGAGCGCCGTCGCGACGACGTCGAGCGCGTCACCGATGGCACGCTCGAGTTCGTCGACGACGTGTTCGGTGCCGCCGCGGACGAAGACGGTGACCGTCTCGGCCGCTGCGCCGCCCTCGACGAACGCGAGGTCGTCGCCGCCGAAGGCCTCGGTGTGGATTCGATCGGCCGAGCCGAAGTCGTCCGTCTCGAGGTCCTCGAGGTCGCCGACGCGGCGCGCGCCGGTCGCGGAGGCGACCTGTCGAGCGTCGCTGTCGCCGAGCCCCTCGAAGACGAGGATGCCTTCGTTGGCCAGCGCGGTGGCGACGCGGTCGGCGACGTCCTCGGTGGTGAAGACGACGTCGGCCCCGCTGTCGGCGACGGTCTCGGCGTAGCCCTGCAGTTCGCCTTCCTCGGCGTCGATTGCGGCGTTGAGCTGGTCGATCGAGTCGATGGCGTACTCCGCGTCGACGTCGCCGGTACGGACGTCGAGTTCGACGTCCAGAACGGCGATCGACGCGTCCTCGACCTCGCTCGGCATGCCGTCGTGAGCGGGCTCCTCGTCGACGATGATCCCGGGGACGAGTTCGGTCGCGTTCGAGGAGGCACCGACCTGCGTGTGGACGGTGACGTTGTCGCGCGCGACGTCGTCGTCGGTCGCGACGTGACGGATCGCCTCGACGACCGTCTCGGCCAGCGACTCGGCCGTGAGTCCGCCGGTCCCTTTGCCGGTCATGCTCGACTCGGCAACCTGCCGGAGAATCTCGTCGTCGACGTCGGCCTCGTTGACCTGCTCGGCGATCGCCTCGAGGGCGATTTCGGCGGCCTCGTGGTAGCCCTCGACGATCGTCGTCGCGTGGACGTCCTGCTCGATGAGGTCCTCGGCCTCGCCCAGCAGATTGCCGGCGAGTACGGCTGCGGTCGTCGTCCCGTCACCGACTTCTTCTTCCTGGGAGTCGGCGACTTCGACGATCATCTGGGCCGCGGGATGCTCGATGTCCATCTCGTTCAGGATGGTCGCGCCGTCGTTGGTGATGACGACGTCCCCGCCGGAGTCGACGAGCATCTTGTCCATACCGCGGGGCCCGAGCGTCGTCCGTACCGACTCGGCCACGGCCTTGCCGGCCATGATGTTCGACGACTGCGCGTCGCGGCCCTGCGTTCGCTGACTGTCCTCGCTCAAAATGAACATAGGCTGTCCGCCCATGCGTCGCTGTTGTGCCATCGTTGATCCTCACTAACCATGTCGTCAGCACTTCTATATAATTCTTTCCCTCCTATCTCCGCTCCCTCTTGCGATTGCGCATGAGAACCGCCGACACGCCGGACCGGCACGGAGCCGGTAGCAAAATATGGGTCGACTCGGAACACGTCAGTAGATGCTGGAGCTGGAACACGGGTTCCGCGTCGTCGACGTCTCGACGCGGCTGCCGCCGACCGACGGAAGCGGTGACCCCCCCGGACGAGCGATTACACCGGACCGACTCGAGCGGGAGATGCATCAGGCGGGGATCACCAGATCGGTCGTCTTTCCACCGTCGCGGCCGGAGGCGAGCTATCTCGCGGCGAACAACGGCGTCGCCAGACGCAGCGTCGACCGGCCGTTCGTCGCGTTCGCCCGGATCAACGGTACCCAGACGCCGGGACGGAAGGCGACGGGACGGCTCCGCAACGCGGTTCGCCGCCGCGAGGACCACCACACCTCACCGAGCGACGTCGAGAAGTACGCCTACGACGACCGCTTCCACGGGTTCGTCCTCGACCCCGCCGTCGACGACTACCCCGACGACGACGTCCTCGCCGCCCTCGAGGATGTCGACCTGCCCGTCGTCGTTCGCGGCGGCGTCGACGCGCCGCCCGAGACGCTCGCCGAACTGCTGTTCGAGCGCGCCTTCCCAGTCGTCGTCGGTAGCTTCGGCGGCCACCCCCTGAACCAGTCGCTCATGACCGATATGATCGACCTGCTCGACGAGTACGACGACTGCTACCTCGAGACGAGTTTCGTCCGCTACCGCGACCAACTCGAGCGGGCGCTGCTGGAACACCCCGATCGCGTCTTCTTCGGCAGCGGCGCGCCCGCCTGCCATCCTAACGTGGCGGTCATGGAAATTCTCACGCTCGACGTCTCGGAGGACCTCCTCCGGCGCGCCTTCTCGAAAAACGCCTGCCGCGTGATCGACGCGCTCACGCCGGACGCGGAGCCAAGAGGCTGAGCGTCGGTCACGCGCCGTTCCGAATCGATCGATCGGACCGTCCTGGTGTTCACCATCCTCGCGATCGGTGCCGGGAGCACGACCGTCAGCCACGCGAACGACTCCTCCTGTGGATCATCACGGAGTTTGCCGACGTGGAGACGGGGACGGCCTCCCCGGACTGGACGCCCGCGACGCTGGTGCTCGGCGTCTCGAGCACCGTCTGGATCGTCGTCCGCCGAACCGCGGGAACGAGCTTCTAGCGTCTAGCGGACGACCAGCACCCGCAGATCGTTCAGATTCGTTCCGGTCGGCCCCGTGGAAATCAGGGCGTCGCGCGACGCGAGATACGGATAGACGTCGTTTTCCGCGAGGGCGTCGCGCGCCGCATCGGGGTCCTCGACGGTCGTTTCGTCGACCAGTGCGCCGGCCGCGTCGGTCGCGCCGTCGATCCCGTCCGTGTCGACCGCGGCGACCGTGATCTCGCCCCCGCTTCCGGGTTCGGTCCCGCTTCGCTCGCCGCGCTCGTCGCTGCTGCTCGCGAGTTCGAGCGCCGCGCTCGTCGCGAACTCCTGACTGGGACCGCCCGTCCCGTCGCCTCGAATCGTTACCGTCGTCTCGCCGCCGGAGAGAACGACGGCCGGCGGCGAGACCGGCGTCCCGGAGGCGCGAGCCTCTTCCGCGACCGCGATATGGGTCACGGCGGCGTCGCGGGCCTCGCCGCGGACCCGCGAGGAGAGCACGAGCGTCTCGTACCCCCGTTCGACCGCCGCGTCGCGGGCCGCCTCGAGGACGGTCAGTCCGTCGGCCACGACGTGGTTCGAGACGGTCTCGAACGCCGGATCGTCCGGGCCCGGCGTGTCCGCGACCTCGCCGGCCGCGCCGCGCTCGAGGCGGGCCGAGACGGCGTCGGGCGCGTCGATCTCGTACCGCTCGAGGACGGCCAGCGCGTCGTCGAACGTCGACGCGTCGGGCGCGACCGGACCGCTGGCGATCACGCTCAGATCGTTCCCGACGACGTCGCTCAGGATCAGCGAGGCGACCGTCGCGGGGGCGGCCCGGCGCGCCAGTCGGCCGCCCTTCAGCGCCGAGAGGTGCTTGCGGACCGCGTTGATCTCGTGGATGTCGGCCCCGCTCGCGAGCAGGGCGTCGGTGGTCGACTGGAGATCCGTCAGGGAGACGTCCCCCGCAGGAGCGGGCATGAGCGCGCTGCCGCCGCCGGTAATCGCCGCGAGCACGAGCGTCTCTTCGTCCGCGGCGTCCGCTGTCTCGAGCACCTCGCGCGTGCTCGCGACGCCGCGCTCGCTCGGGACCGGGTGGTCGCCCTCCCGAACGCTCACGCGCTCCGTTTCGACCGGATCGTCCGTGACGACGACCCCGCGATCGAGCCGGTCACCCAGTCTCTCCTCGAGCGCGACGGCGACGTGCGCCGCCGCGTTGCCCCCGCCGAGGACGACGAGCTCGTCGTACTCGCGGAGTTCGTACGTCGCGTCCGCGACGGAGAGTGTCTCTCCCTCGAGCGCCACGGCGTCCCGAACGACCGTTCGCGGATGGCCCGCCTCGATACCGGCTTCGACGCACTCGAGGGCCACGTCGCGGGCCTCGCTCGCGGCGAGGCGGTCGCGGTCCGCGATCACGCGCGACCACCCGGAGCCGACACTGCTCGATCACGGTCATCGACGCTCGGGGAATCGCTGCTCTCGAATCCGAGTCGAACGCGCGACGCTGCCATCCTCGAGGCCGCGGCTCGATAGACGGGGCCGGTCACCTTCATAGACGAGCGATCTTTCGCGAGCCGCTAAAACTAGCGGATTCGGATCGCGGGTCGGTGCGAACGGATCGCTCGAGACGGGTGTACCGTCGCGCCGTCCACGACGACCTCGCGCAAAAAATTCGGAACGACGCCGTTCGTCAATCGTGCCGGAAGCTCCGCTGTCCCGTAAACGCCATCGCCATCCCGTGCTCGTCTGCGGCCTCGATCACGTCCTCGTCGTTGACCGAGCCGCCGGGCTGGACGACCGCCTCGATGCCGGCCTCGGCGGCCTCCTCGATGCCGTCCGGGAACGGGAAGAACGCGTCCGACGCCATGACCGCGCCCGCGGCGTCCTTCCCCTCGGCGTGTTCGTCCGCCTTCATCGCGGCCAGTCGCACCGCGTCGACGCGGGAGACCTGCCCCATCCCGATACCGACCGTCTCGGTCCCGTCCGCGAAGCAGATCCCGTTGGACTTGACGTGCTTGAGCGTCTGCCACGCGAAGGCCATCGTCTCGAGTTCCGCGTCGGTGGGCTCGCGCTCGGTGACGACCTCGAGGTCGTCGGCCGAGATCGACTGCAGGTCCCGTTCCTGGACGAGGCGACCGCCGACGAGCGGCTTTTCCGTGAACCGCTCCGTGCGCTCGCCGAGTTCGCCGACGTCGAGCACGCGGAGATTCTCCTTCTCGAAGAGCACCTCGAGCGCGTCGTCCGTGTAACCGGGCGCGACGACGACCTCCTTGAACGAGTCGACGATCTGCTCGGCCGTCTCGGCGTCGCACTCGCGGTTCAGGGCGACGATCCCGCCGAAGGCGCTCATCGGGTCCGTCGAGAGGGCCTTCTCGTAGGCCTCGGCCAGCGAGTCGGCGGTCGCACAGCCCGCCGGATTGGTGTGCTTGATGACCGCCGCCGCGGGCTCGTCGAACTCCTTGATCAGGTTGAGCGCCCCGTCGGCGTCGTTGTAGTTGTTGTAGCTGAGCGCCTTCGCGCCCTCGTTCAACTGATCGGCGTGGACGACGCTGGCCTCGTCGCAGGTGTAGTCGGTGTAGACCGCGGCGTCCTGATGGGGGTTTTCCCCGTAGCGAAGCGTGTTCGCGCGGTCGTCGGAGACCAGCCGACGGGCCGGCAGTCCGTCGTGGTCATCAGCGTCAGTGCTCGCGACGTCGGCGTCGACGGCGACCTCGCCCGCCTCGAGATCCACGTCGATCGCACCCTCTGCGAACCACTTCACCGCGCGGGGGTAGGCGCGGAACTCGCCCTCGTACAGCACCCGCGCCTTCAGGCCGTCCTCGTCGTCCCCCTCGTAGACCGGGATCGGCTCCTGCGTGACGATCGGGCCGCCGTCGACCTCGCTCTCGACGACCGCACCGTCCTCGTCGGTCGCGTCCGTGACGACGTGGACCGTACAGCCCGTCACCGAGACGCCCGCTTCGAGCGCGTCGCTCCACGCGTCCATGCCGGGGAACGACGGCAGCAACGCGGGGTGGACGTTCAGCGTCGTGGGAGCCTCGTCGAGGAAGGTGTCCGAGAGGATCCGCATGTAGCCGTCCAGACAGACGAGGTCGAACTCGTAGCCCGAGAGGGCCTCGAGCACCGCCTCCTCGTGCTCGCGGCGGCTCATCCCGTCCTCGAGCGGGACGACTTCGGTCGGAATCCCGCGCTCGGCGGCGGCCTCGAGCACCGGCGCGTCCTCGCTGTTCGTCAGGACGACGGCGAACTCGGCTCCGCCCGGCCGTCGGTCGGCGATGTTCAACAGGTTGCGCCCTCGGTTGCCGGCCATCCCGGCGATTCGCGTCATGGTCGGACTCCCGCCCGCGAGCGGCAAAGTGGTTGCGGTCTCCGCGGGCAACATATCCACGTTCGTGTATCGTTACAGCGGAATTCGAGAGCTGATTCGGAGAGGTATGCACGCTCGTGGCATCGGGCGCTCCGGGTTTCGATACGCTTTTGCACCGTGCTGGACAGGTTCGCACCGATGACCGAGACCGACGCCCTGTACGCCGTTTCGCCGCTGGACGGCCGGTACGACGGTCGGACCGCACCGCTGTCGCCGTACGCGAGCGAGGCCGCCCTCATGCGCGCCCGCGTTCGCGTCGAAGTCGAGTACCTGATCGCGCTGGCCGACCTCGAGGCGACCCCGCTCGAACTCGACCTCGAGGAGCGAGACCGGCTGCGCGGGCTGTACGACCACTTCGCCGAGGAGGACGCGCGGCTGATCAAGAAACTCGAGACGGAGGGCCACGCCGGGTTCGACGCGACGAACCACGACGTGAAGGCCGTCGAGTACTTCGTCCGCCACCGACTCCCCGAAGACAGCGACGCCTCGGCGTGGATCCACTTCGGGCTGACCAGCGAGGACGTGAACAACCTCGCCCACCGGCTGCTCGTCCGCGACGCCGTCGACGAGGTGCTGCTGCCCGAACTGTACGGCGTGCGGAACGCCCTCGCGGAGATGGCGCGTGACTACCGGGACCTCCCGATGCTCGCGCGCACCCACGGCCAGCCCGCCACGCCGACGACCTTCGGCAAGGAGATGGCCGTCTACGCCTCGCGGCTGGGTCGAGCGACCGGACGGATTCGACGGGCGACCGACCGGCTCAGCGGCAAGCTCGGCGGCGCGTCGGGAACCTACGCGGCCCACGTCGCGGCCTATCCCGACGTCGACTGGCCGGCGTTCGCGCGGGAGTTCGTGACGGGCCTGGGCCTCGAGTTCGAACCGCTGACGACGCAGGTCAACCCCTGTGACGACCTCGCCGCGCTGTTCGACGCGTTCCGCGGCGCGAACGACGTCCTGCTCGACCTCGATCTGGATATGTGGCTCTACGTCTCCGACCGCTACCTCGGGCAGGAGGCCGTCGAGGGCGAGACCGGCTCGTCGACGATGCCACACAAGGTCAACCCGATCGACTTCGAGAACAGCGAGGGCAACCTCTCGAAGGCGAACTCGGACCTCGGATTTCTCGCCGACTACGTCACCACCTCCCGGCTCCAGCGGGACCTCTCCGACTCGACGGTCAAGCGAAACATCGGCGGCGCCTTCGCCCACTGCCTGATCGCCTACGGCAAGACCGCGTCGGGCCTCTCGAAAGTCGTCCCCAACGAGCAGGTCATGCGCGAGGCCCTCGAGAACACCCCCGAGATCGTCGGCGAGGCCGTCCAGACGATCCTCCGCCGGGAAGGGCAGGAGGACGCCTACGAGCGCGTCAAGGCCGTGACTCGCGGCAAGGACGTGAGCCTCGAGGACTTCCGCGAGATGTTCGACGAGCTAGACGTCGACGAAGACGTCCGCGAGGAGCTACACGCGCTGACGCCGGTGGGCTACACCGGCGTCGCGAGCGAACTGGTCGACGACCTCGAGTAGGTCGCAGGGCCCGGTTTCGGATCGCCGATCGCGGTTTCGGATTACAGCCGCGGTCCCGGCACGCGGTTCCGGGATCGTGACAGTATAGGTCGCCGTTATCCGAGGGCTCGTATGGAGTATCTGCTGTGGGTGATCGTCGCACTCGTCGCGTACGGCCTGATGGCACCGCTGACGAGCGTCGTGACGACGGACGTGCCGCCCGCGGTCGCGCTCTTCCTCTCGACGACGATCTTCCTCTGCCTGACCGCCGTCGTCCTCGTCACCACGAGCACCGGCCGCCCCGCCGACGCGACGACGCCGTCGGCGGGCATCGTCTACGTCGCCGGCCTCTTCCTCTCGACGGGTATCCTCGCGTACTATCAGGCCCTCGAGGACGGCCCCGTGAGCGTCGTCGTCCCGATTTACGGCCTCTTTATCGTCGGGAGCTCGATCATCGGCATCGCGGTTCTCGGCGAGGAGTTGACCGCGACCCGCGTCGCCGGCATCGTCGTCGCCGCGATCGCGATCTACCTCGCGGCCGGAGGGGCGGAGTGATGCGGCGCTATCTCGGCCTCTCGGTCGTCGCGTGTCTGGCGTACAGTCTGGTCGCGCCGCTGCTCTCGGTCGCGATGACGGAGCTCCCCAGCACGCTCGCCGTGTTCCTCTCGAACGCCGTCATGTTCGTGACCGTCGGTCTCGTGATCGTCTACCGCGGTCATCCGGTGCGCCCGTACCTCCGCCATCCCCGGACGCCGTACATCGTCGCGATGGGCGTCTTGCTAACCGTCGGCCTGCTGACCTACTACCGAGCGCTCGCGCTCGGCCCGGTGAGCATCGTCGTCCCGATCTACGGGCTCTTCATCGTCATCAGTTCGCTGGTGGGCATCGTCGCCTTCGACGAAACCGTCACCGGCCGCAAGATCGCCGCCATCGCGCTGAGCGTGCTGGCGATCGCGCTGATGTCCGTGTGAGGAGTGAGACGCCACTGCGCCGCTGCCGGACGCGTCTCGAGTCGGAACGGAGTCGGCCGCCGCAATCCGACCGGACCGGCGGGCTCGCCCGTCCCGCCGCGACGGCGAGTGGTTCGCGGGGCTCGATCGCACGACGTCACGGCTCCGGACCGACGATTCGTGACGGGAGCCGTCGGCTCGACGGCCGCGAAACGGAACGTATTCCTATCCATGTCAAAATATTATCCTTATGCGCGAAGCCCTCCTCTATCAGACGTCGATCGCCATCTGCGGCGGCGCCCTCGGAATCCGGGGCCTGGCGACGCTCGGCCCGAGCGGCGGGACTCTCGTTCCGCTCTTGCAGGCGATCGCTGGCATCGGAATGGTCGCCACCGTCATCTACGACGTCGCGGTCGTCGACGAACCGGTCGTCCCCGACGAGCGAATCGTCTGGTTCGTCGCGCTCTGTGCGCTCGTCGTCATCATCACGGGGGTCCTCCCACTCGTGACCTGACTGCGAGGGCCGCTCGACCCTGTCGGTCGAATCGAGGACGGCGACCGGAGAGCGGTGACTGCGGAGCCGGCTCCACCGAGCCGCGTCGAGTCGTCATCGATCCGTCGACTGGCTATCGCTCGACGCCGCGTTGCGAGTCCCCTCCAGGTGCTTCGTTTCCCGCAGGATGAACGGTCCGATGGCGAGCGTCCGCTTCATGACGGTGAGCACGCGGAGGAGGTACGCGAGCAACACGGCGAACGGGGAGAGCGTGATCACGTAGAGCGCACTGACGAGGAGATAGGCGTTGTTGATACCGATCATCGTCCCGGTGACCCTCGCGGGATCGAACTCGAGCATCATGTAGCCGGCGACCGCCAGCGCCGGCATCGCACCGTAGAGGACGCCGCGGGAGATGTTGATGATCTCCCACTGGACGTAGAGCGTTTTGAAGTGTTCGCGCGCCGGACCGAAGAACCGCAGCGATTCGATCAGGTCGTCGAACGCCGCCACGGCCTCGGGCGAGAGCGATTCGGCGTACTCGTCCCGGAGCGTTCGCGCAGTGAATATCTTCCACGAGTAATTGTAGTTCAGAACGGGGAGCAACGTCTCGAAGGAGCCGAAGTCCGCCCCCTCCAGATCGTCGCTGACGGTCCGGCTGTGTTCGACGAGGCCGTCGGTGAACGCGGCGATCTCGTCGAACTGGTCCGAATCGGCGCGTCCGGTGACCGTCTCGTTGAGCGTCTTCGCACGCGCCTCGGCCGTTTCGATGAGCGTCTCGAGAAACCGGGACGGTTCGATCGGACTGACGCCGATACCCGCGGCGCTCTCGATCTCCTCGCGGAACTCGGTCTCGTTCGACATTCGGTCCCGCTGTTCCCCGAGCGGGCCGATCTCCTCGGCGAGGACGAACTGCGAGATCGACAGGACGAGCGTGACGCTCGTGACCGTGGCGATGACCATCGAACTGAACAGCGAGACGATACTGCTCGTCGCCAGGAGTTTTCCCGACGTGCTCGGCCCGAACACGTGGCATCCGAGGAGGAGCGCGTACGTCCCCGCGAGAATGACGACGGTCACGAGCCAGCGGTTCGCGCTGATCAGGAACCAGATCTTCACGCGAGTTTCGCCGACGCGTTCGCGCATCGTGTCGGCCGGCCGCGAGACCGTCTCCGAGTCGCTACTCATGGACTCCGTGATACACCGACGCGGCGGTTAAATGGACTGCTACCGACGATCAGACCGGACACTCGGTGGTCGGACCGACGCCTCGAGCGCCCGCGTCGTCACTCGAGCAGTGTCGCGAGTGTCGCCTCGAGCGCCCGCGCCGCCTCGCGAACGGCGTCGACTCGCACGTACTCGCGCGGGGCGTGCGCGACGGCCCCCTCGTCGTCCGCGAGGACGCCGGGGCCGAAGACGACCGTCGGCGCGTCCGCCGCGAAGTAGGAGGCCTCCGTCGCCGCGGTAAACGGACGCACGTCCCCGCCGGCCGCGTCCGCGAGGACGTCGACGATCCGCGCGTCGGGGTCGGTGTCCCAGGCCTCGAGGAACGGCGTCGGCCGATCGGTGAATCGGAACTCGACGCCGACGTCGTCGGGAACGGCGGCCCGCAGGTGGGCGGTCAGCGCCTCGTGAAACTCGTCGGCCGTCTCCGGCGGCACGCTCCGGCGGTCGACCGTCAGCGAGCAGTCCGCGGGCACCTGGTTGGTCGCCTCGCCGCCTTCGACGACGGTCGGCGTGAGCGTCGCCGCACCGAGCTGAGGGTGGGTCGGCGGCCCGTCCGCGCGCTCGTCGACGGTCCGAACCGCCTCGAGGACGGACTCGAGGGCGGCGACGGCGTTCGTGCCGGTGTCGGGTTCGGCGGCGTGGGCGTTCGCTCCCGTCAGGTGGATCGTTCCCTGAAACCGTCCCTTCGCGGCCGTACAGACGTCGAGATCGGTCGGTTCGCCGACGATCACCGCGTCCGCGTCGCGGGTCGGCGACTCGTCGCCCGACACCAGCGCGTAGGCACCCGTCGAGAGCACCTCCTCGTCGGGCGTGACCGCGAGCGTGACGCGGCCGTCGGTCGGCTCGACTGCGAAGAACGCGGACAGGAGAGCGGCCAGCGGCCCCTTCGCGTCGCAGGACCCGCGGCCGCGAACGACGGCGCTCCCGTCCGCTTCGACGGCGTCGTCGTCGCGCTCGTAGGGGACGTGGGGAGACACCGTATCGATGTGCGTGTTCAAAACGACGTGCGTCTCGGCCTCGCCCGCTGGGACGCCGCGGCTGGCGAGGACGTTCCCGCCGTCGTCGACGCGAGCCTCGAGGCCGCGGTCCGCGAGCGTTTCGCGGAGGTACTCGCGCATCGGACCCACGCCGTCGTGGGACGGGTACTGGACGGCGGCCTCGAGGAAGGCGATCGGATCGAAGGCGTCCTCGTCCTCGCGTTCGGCCGGGGCGGGGGAGCCGTCGCCCGTCACGGCTCGACCGGCGGCTCGACTGCCACCTCGCCGTCGAATTCGTGTTCGACGGGGCCCGCGAGCGTCGGCCGCCCGCGGTCGTTGAAACTCACTCGCAGGTCGCCCCCCGGCGGGCTGACGTCGACCGGATCGGCGTCGGTGAGCCCGAGCCGTCGCGCCGTGACGGCGATGGCGACCGCGCCGGTCCCGCAGGACTCGGTTTCGCCCTCGACGCCACGCTCGTAGGTGCGCTGTCGGAACCCGCCCGAGCCGTCGGGACTCGCCACGCAGACGTTCGTTCCCTTCGGGAAGACGTCCGCGTGGCGAACCGGCGGTGCGACCTCCTCGAGGGCCACGTCGTCGACGTCGTCGACGAAGCTCACGGCGTGGGGGACGCCGGTGTTGACGACCGAGACCTCGAGCCCCTCGATCTCCTCGCGGAGAACCGGCTCGTCGGCGTCGACCGGAATCGCGTCCGGATCGAACGTGAGGTCGGTCATCTCGACGACGACGTCCTCGCCGTCGCGGTCGGCGCGCAGGGTGCCCGCCTGTGTGTCGATCATCACGCTGTCGGTCCCCGTTCGGTCCATCGCCCACTCGGCGGCGCAGCGAGCGCCGTTGCCGCACATGGGTGCCGTCTCGCCGTCGGGCTGGACCAGCGTCATCACGACGCGCGGGGGATCGAACGTCTCCTCGAGGGCGAGAAAGAGGATCCCGTCGGCACCGACGCCGTCGGTTCGGTCGCACTCGCGCTCGGCGAGTTCGCCCCGATCGGGGACGTGTTCGTCCGCGTGGATAATGAGAAAGTCGTTGCCGGTGCCGTGGTACTTCTGGAATGGGACAGTCATCGTGCTATCGTTCGTCGGTGTCGGTATCGCTCGTTCGGTGGTGGTCGGTCTTTCGGTCCGTCGGCGAGACGGTGCCGGCCTCGCGTTGCACCCGCGTCACGTCGTCGACCGTCTCGCGGCGGCGAGCGAGTCGAACGTCGCCGTCCTCGAGGACGACGGACGCGGGTCGGGGTCGGGAGTTGTACTGGGTCGCCATCTCGTAGCCGTAGGCTCCCGCGTTGCCGATCGCGAGCAGATCGCCGCGTTCGCTTCGCGGGAGTTCGCGGTCGGTACAGAAAACGTCGCCGCTCTCGCAGATGGGGCCGGCGACGGTCTGGGGAACGATCTCGCGGCCGTCCGCGCCGCCCGCGGCGGCATCTCCGTCGGCCGTCAGGTTCCGGATCGGATGGTACGCGTCGTACATCGCCGGCCGGATCAGCGTCGTCATCCCCGCGTCGACGCCGACGACGGTCGTCTCGCGGGCGTCCTTGACGGTGTTCACGTCGGTGAGGAGCACACCCGCGTCCGCGACGAAGTAGCGGCCGGGCTCGATCGTCAGCCGCGCGTCGACCGCGCCGAGCGCGTCGCGGGTCGCCGCCGCGACCGACTCGAGGTCCAGCGGCGCCTCGTCCTCGCGGTACGGGACGCCGAAGCCGCCGCCGACGTCGACGAACTCGAGGCCGTCCGCAGCCTCGCTCCCCGTTCGGCCGTTCGAGGCGCGTAGCGCCTCGTTCACGTCCCTCGCGAGGTCGCCCATCCGCGCGACGAACTCCCGGTGGGCGTCGAGCTGATCGCTCGAGACGCCGGAGCCGACGTGGGCGTGGATCCCGACGACGTCGAAGCCGCGGTCGGCGGCGTCCGCGAGCACGTCGACGGCGCGCTCGGCCGGAACGCCGAACTTCGCGGCGGCACCCGTTCGCACCTTCTCGTGGTGGCCCGCGCCGATCCCCGGATTCACGCGGAGACAGAGCCGGCCGTCGTAGCCGCGGTCGGCGAGGCGGTCGATCGTGTCCGCGGAGCCGGCGGTGACCGTCAGCGCCGGATGCGCCGCCCAGGCGTCGACGACCCAGTCGAGATCTCGGTCCGGCGGATTGACCGCCGTGTAGTGAACGTCCGCGCCCGACGCGCCCGCCTCGAGCGCCCGCTGGACTTCCCCGGCGGAGGCACACTCGAGCCCCGCTCCGCACTCGAGTAGCGCCGCGAGGACGTCGTCCAGGGCGTTCGCCTTCACCGCGTACATGACGTCGGCGTCGGGAAACGCGGCCTCGAGTCGTCGGTAGTTCTCCCCGACCCGGTCGAGGTCGAGCACGTACAGCGGCGAGCCGTACTCGTCGACGAGCGTCCGTAGTTCGGCCGCGTCCCAGTCGGAGAGGCGGCGGACGGGCACCGATGCCGCAGCGTCAGTCATTGTCATGTCCAGGGGAGGGTGAGAATTCAAGGTTTGGGTTCCGGTCGGGAATCGAGTACGCTTCTCGGTCCCGTCGGCAGCGGAGTCGGTACGGTGAACCGGCCGACCGAAGAACAGCGACGCCGACCGACGATTATTCGCGAAGCGCGTCCTCGCGCTCGGTCGCCTCGAGCGTCTCCGTCTGCAGATCCGTCGCGACGACGGCGGGCTTGTACGCGCCGCCGTCGAAGAGGTCGTGATCGCTGATCGAGGACTCGACGAAGCGGGTGAACGCGCGCCGATCGGCGGGCAGTTCGCCGTAGAGGACCTCCTCTTCGACGAGGTCGTAGACCGGAATGCGCGGCGTCAGCAGCGTGTTCTCGCCGACGACGCTGTTCTCGCCGACGACGAACCCGCTCGTGACGCGACAGCCCGCGCCGAGCGAAACGTTGTCCTCGACGATGACAGGCGCGTCCTCGACCGGCTCGAGCACGCCGCCGATGAGGGTGTTCGCGCCGAGTTTGACGTTGTCACCGATCTGGGCGCACGACCCGACGGTGTCACAGGAGTCGACGAGCGTGCCGTCGCCGACGCGAGCGCCGACGTTGACGAACGCGGGGCTCATCAGGATGCAGTCCGCGCCGATGTTCGCGCCGCGGCGGACGACCGTCCCGTCCGGCGTGTTGCGGCTCCCTCGGTCGCCGTACTCGCTCGAGTCAGCCAGCGGGAGGACGTCGTTGTACGTGACGCCGCCGTACTCGCGGGGCTCGGTCGCGCGCAGGCCGAAGTTGAGCAGGATGCCCTGCTTGACCCACTCGTTGGCCTCCCACTCGCCGCCGGACTTCTCGGCGGCGCGGATCTCACCGTCCTCGAGGGCGTCGAGGAAGGCGGAAAGCGTCGCGTATTCGTCCTCGCCGGCGGTCTCGGCGCTGACCTCGCCGCTCCGTTTGCGCTCCCACAGCTCGTCGATCTCGGTCTCGAGTGCGCTCATGCGTCGATCACGTCCGCAAAGTCGTACCAGCCCGCCTTTTGTCCAGCGATCCAGACCGCCGCGTCGACCGCGCCCGCGGCGAACACGCCGCGATCCTCGGCGCGGTGGGTGAGACGAACCTCCTCGTGGTTGCCCGCGAGAACGATCTCGTGTTCACCCGTGATGTCGCCCGCGCGCAGCGCGTGGACCCCGATCTCGCCCGCCTCGCGCGGGGCCTCGCCCTCGCGGCCGTGCGTGCGCTCGCCGAAGTCTCCGTTGGCTTCGATCTCCTCGAGCAGGCGGTTCGCGGTCCCGCTCGGGGCGTCGCGCTTTCCGTTGTGGTGGGTCTCGACGAGTTCGACGTCGTATCCCTGCAGGTTCCGGACCGCCTCGCCGACGACGTTGACCAGCGCCTGCACGCCGCGGGCGAAGTTCGGCGCGTGGAGCACCGCGGTCTCCTCGCTGGCCGCCTCGAGATCCGCGTACGCGTCGTCGTCGAACCCGGTCGTCCCGGTGACGAACGCGACGCCCGCGTCGGCGCAGGTCCGCGCGTAGTTGGCCGCGGACTCCGGACCGGTGAAGTCGATCACGGCGGTCGGCTCGCGGTCGGCGACCAGCGAATCGAACGCGGCTGCCGACTCGATATCGATGCCCTCGACGCTCTCGCCGTCGGGGTCCCGGTTGACGGCGAAGACGACTTCGCAGTCCTCGCGCCCCGTCGCGGCGCTCAGTACCGCTCGGCCCATGCGACCGGTCGCTCCCGTGACGCCGAGCCGGACGGTCATCGATCACGCTCCGCCGCGTCGGCGATCTCGGTCTCGTCGCGCTCGAGGTCGGCGAGGACGGCCTCGAGGCCCTCGCGGTACTCGTCGGCCAGTCGGGTGAGCGGCGAACGCATGCGAGCGGGGCCGTAGCCGCGGATCTGCATGGCTTCCTTGACCGGGATCGGGTTGGTCTCGACGAAGAGTCCGCGGAAGAGCGGTCCGAGTTCGTGGTGGAGATTGCGTGCGCGTTCGTAATCGCCGTCGAGTGCCGCGCCGACCATCGCACAGGTCCGTTCGGGTTCGATGTTCGCGGCGACGCTGATCGTGCCGGTTCCGCCGACCGAGATGACCGGCAGGGTGAGCGCGTCGTCGCCCGAGAGGATCGCAAAGTCCTCGTCGGTCGTGCGCTCGGCGATCTCGCCGATCTGTCCCAGGTCGCCGCTCGCGGCCTTGAAGCCCGCGACGTTCTCGTGGCTCGCGAGTTCGACGGCCGTGTCGGGTTCGATGTTTCGGCCCGTCCGCGAGGGGACGTTGTAGACGATCTGGGGCAGGTCGACCGCGTCCGCGATCGTCCGGTAGTGCTCGACCAGCCCGCGCTGCTCGGGCTTGTTGTAGTACGGCGAGATGAGCAACAGGCCGTCCGCGCCCGCCTCGGCGGCGCGTTCGGAGAGCTCGAGCGCCTCGCGCGTGTTGTTCGAGCCCGTGCCCGCGATGACGGGCACGTCGTCGACGGCCTCGATGACCGCCTCGACGACGCGGACGTGTTCGTCGTGGGTCAGCGTCGCCGATTCGCCGGTCGAGCCGACCGGGACGAGCCCGTCGACGCCCGCGGCCTCGAGGCGCTTGGCGTCTGCCTGCAGTGTTTCGAAGTCGATCCGTTCGTCCTCGTCGAAGGGCGTGCACATCGCGGGAAAGACGCCCGAAAGGTCGATAGCTGTCATGTGTCGGTGGTGTCGTTGGGTCGTGTGTCGGCCCCCAATCGGTAGGGTGTATCGGTTCCGATCGGTGGCCGTTCGGTGGTCGTAGTCGGTGGACTGCAGCCGTGCGCGGTCGGATCGTCCCCGAGACGGGATGCCACGCCGCCTCGAGCACACTCACACACGTTTCCGTTTGGAAAAACGAGGGCAGACGCCGCTCACGACGGGACCGTCGGTCGGACGAGCGGCGTGGCGCATAGCCGATACGGAACGCTGAACTAACTTATCTGTTGCGTTTCGATCGGACCGGATCGCTAGTTGTGATACACCGTGACGCACACTTCCGCGGAATTTATCCGCAGTCGTTACTTACAATCACCAATGACAGATTTCGGATTGAAGGTGCGAATGGCGGTCGTCGGATCGATCCTGTTCGCGTTCTACATGCTCGTCGGGGCCTTCGGCCTGGCGATGTTCGGCTTCGGTGCGTGGCCCCTCGTTCTACTGGGACTGCTCGTGTTGCCGGTCATCCAGTACAAGATCGGGACGTGGTCGGCGACCAGACGGGCAGAAGAGATGCCCGAAGAGGGACAGTACCAGGATATTCACCGGATGACCGACTCCCTGTGCCGGGATATGGGGATCGACAAACCCACACTGATGGTCATGGACATGGGCGTCCCCAACGCCTTCGCGACCGGTCGGAAGGGGAACGGCGTCGTCGTCGTCTCGACGGAGCTCATTCGACTCCTCCAGCGCGACGAACTCGAGGGCGTGATCGCTCACGAACTCGCCCACATCAAGAACCGCGACGTCCTCGCGATGGTGCTCGGCAGTTCCATCGCCATGATGGTCGGCTGGGTCGCCTACATGGTCTACATGATGGGCGGCGAGCGTAACATCGGGAGCATCATCGTCGGCATGGTCATCTCGAACATCGCACAGATGCTCGTGATGATCTTCGTCCTCGCCATCTCGCGCTACCGCGAGTACGTCGCCGACGAGGACGCCCGCCAGTACATCGGGAGCGGCGATCCGCTCGCCCGCGCACTCGAGAAGATCTCCACCGGTGCACAGGGCCGCGAATCGCAGGTCGACGACAGCGTGAGCGCCCTGTGTATCTTCAACTCGGAGACGGGGCTCCTGCAGACGCTGTTCGCGACCCACCCGCCGACGGAGAAGCGCATCCAGAAGCTCCGCAGCTAACCGGCGGTCGGCCGGTGGCGACGCGAGCGAACCGAACGCCGCGATTTTTTATGGGTGCCCGCGACACCCTAGTATATGACGGAAATTCACCCCGGTCAGCGCGTCGCCGTCCTCGTCGACGCCCAGAACCTCTACCACACCGCACAGAGCCTCCACAGCCGGAACATCGACTACTCCGCGCTGCTCGAGAAGGCCGTTCAGGACCGCCAGCTTACACGCGCGATCGCGTACGTGATCCGCGCGGAGTCGCCCGAGGAGGAGAGTTTCTTCGAGGCGCTGATCGACATCGGTTTCGAACCGAAGATCAAGGACATCAAGACCTTCGCCGACGGGACGAAGAAAGCCGACTGGGACGTCGGAATGAGCCTCGACGCGGTGACGCTGGCGAACCACGTCGACACGATCGTTCTCTGTACCGGCGACGGCGACTTCTCGCGGCTCTGTTCGCACCTGCGCCACGAGGGCGTCCGCGTCGAGGTGATGGCCTTCCAGTCCTCGACGGCCGAGGAACTCATCGAAGCGTCCGACTCGTTCCTCGATCTCGGCGACCGGCACGAGACGTTCCTGCTCTGACGCCTCGCCGCAGAACCGGGCCACCGTCCGCGTCGGTCGGGCCCGATGCCGAGATCGGCGATGGGACGTGAACGGCGGCGCTAGTTCGGCTGTCGGTTCTGCCAGAGACCGATCACCAGCGCGTACCCCGTGACGAGCAGCGTCGCACCCGTCAAGAGATAGACGAACGGGCCCGTGACGAACGTGGCCGGACCGGCGAGCGTCAGGGTGCCGAGAACGAGCAAGGCGACCCCGAGACCGATTTGCGTAACGTCCATGTGATGTCGGTAGTACTGAATCGATTATATTAACGTTCACCATTTCGGTCACGTTCGTCCGCCCAGACGGGTCGCCGGCGAACGGGTCGCTTCCCGGCACGCAGCACGAAACCGGCCGCTGGGCGAGTCGCTCGCACGGGCGGCCCGTCTCGCCTGCGTCGCCTCGAGCGGCGGCCCGCGGGGTCAGGTCGAAGGGCTTTCGACCCACCACGTCGAATCCCGGCCAATGAGCGAGCCAGCAGACGGGAGCGCGGGCCTCCCCCAGCTCCGGACCGTCGCGGACTACCAGTTCGGCGCAGGCGCGGGCGCGGCCCTGTTCCCGCCGGACGAATCGCTGACGGTCAAACGAACCACCTCGGGCCGGCCCCAGCAGGTCCACGCCGACGCGGGCCGGATCGTCTCCTTCGGCACCGACGGCCGGTTCACCCTCGGTCTCGAGGGCGGTCGGCGGCTCGACGCCGCCCTCGCCGCGCCCGCCTACCGCGTCGTGGTCGACGACGAGAGCGAACCGTTCGTCCGCGACGAGAAGAACGTCTTCGCGAAGTTCGTCCTCGAGGTCGGCGACGAGATCAGGCCGGGCGACGAGGTGCTGGTCGTCCACGAGCGCGGCGAGTTGCTCGCGGTCGGGACGGCGCAGCTCGACGCCGGGGCGATTCGGGACTTCGAGACGGGGATGGCGGTGAACGTGCGCGAGGGCGCACCGGTGGAGCCGTAGCCCGGTCGGACCGGTCCCGCTACAACCGACACTCCCGCCCGATCTCCCGTTCGTATCGCGTTTTGATCCCCTCGAACAGCGTTTCGCCGACCGTCGTCCGGAGCCGCGGGGCGGCCGTCGCGAAGAACTCGTCGAGGTCCTCGTACTCGGCGAACGCGTCGGTCCCGTCGGAGCCGTCGTAGCGGCTCTCGCGTTCGTATTTGAGCGCCTGCAGGCAGTTGTCGATCAGATCCATGTCCTTGACGAACCGTGCGGTGGCCGTCTCGCGGGCTTCGTACTCCTCCCAGAGCGCCACGACGTCGACGGTGGAATCGGAATCGAAATCGGGATCGGAATCGGGATCGGAGTCGGGGCCGCGGTCCGCGAACGGCTCGAGCAAGTCGGTAATCGCCGCTCGCTCGCGGGCCGCTTTGTCGTCGGCGGACACCCGCTGGTCGGCGTCGTCGGCTCGAGTCGCGATATCGCCGATCCGCGCCTCCGCGAGGTCGTGGACCAGCGCCATCGAAACCGCGCGTTCACGGTCCACGTCTCCGTCGGCGCGGTCGGCGTACAACAGGCACAGCGTCGCCATCCCCCAGGTATGTGCCGCGACCGACTCCGGCGACTCGATCCCGCGGAGGACCCATCCCGTTCTGCGCTCGTCTTTCAGCTCAAGGGCTTCGAGCAGGGCGTCGAATTCGGCGGCCATTGCGAGAGGGCACGCGCCAGTCGCGGTTGAAAACGTCGGTTGCGGGTCCGGCCGTTTGAAATACATTATTACCAGACGGGTGGTAGTACCTAGCACAGATGCTACGAAAACCGGATTTGAGCGGCCAGACCGCATTCATTACGGGGACGACGCGGGGCATCGGAAAAGCGCTCGCGCTCGCGCTCGCCGAACAGGGCTGTAACATCGTCTCGACGGGCAAGACGGTCGACGACTCGGACTCCGACCTCGAGGGGACGATCCACCGGACGGCCGACGAGTGCGCCGAGAAAGGCGTCGACACGCACGCGATCCAGTTGGACGTCCGCGACGAGGACGCCGTCGACGCGGCCGTCACGGAAGCGATCGACGAGATGGGCGAGATCAACATCGTCATCAACAACGCCTCGGCGATCCAGATGGGGGGCGTCGAGGACCTTCCGGCCAACCGGTACGACCTCCTGAACGAGGTCAACGTGCGCGGCACCTACCTCGTCTCGCGGGGCTTCATCGACCACCTCCGGGACGTCGAGGAGGACGCCTGGATTCTGACGAACGCGCCGCCGGTCGAGATCGATCGCGCGCCGGGGAAGTCGGCCTACGCCTGGTCGAAGATGGGGATGTCCTTCGTCACGCTGTCGCTAGCGCAGGAACTGGCGAGCGACGATATCGGCTGCAACTCCTTCTGGCCGGTGACGGCCATCGATACGCGCGCGACCCGCTACTTCGAGATGGGGACCGAAGACGACTGGCGGACGCCGGAAATCGTCTCGGATACCGTCCTGGAGATCCTGAACCGCGACCCCGCCGAATTCACCGGGAACCGCGTCTACGACGAGGATTTCCTCCGTGAGGCCGGCGTCGAGGACTTCTCGACGTACAATCTGACCGACGGCGACCCGGCACCGATGTCGGCACAGCTCTTCGATCCGAGCTACTCACGCCCCGAAGGCGGGTCGTAGCGCCGGATCGGACGGAGACCGTCGTCTCCCTCGCCGTCGAGCGAACGACAAAGTAAAAGGTCGCCGGTGGCGACGTGCCGAGTATGTTCGGAGGAGGCGGCGGCGGACTCAACCCGCGCAAGATGGAACAGATGATGGAACAGATGGGCATCGACGTCGAGGACATCGACGCCGAGGAGGTCATCATCCGCACCGACGAGTACGACCTCGTATTCGACGACGCCGAGGTCACCAAGATGGACGCCCGCGGACAGGAGACCTACCAGGTCATCGGCTCGCCCGAAGAGGTCGAAGCCGGCTCGGCCGGCGGGAGCGCCGACGACGCCGGGAGCGATGCCGGCCCGTCGATCCCCGACGAGGACGTCGAACTCGTCGCCACGCGTGCCGGCGTGAGCGAGGACGAGGCCCGCGAGGCCCTCGAGGACAACGACGGCGATCTCGCCGCGGCAGTCGGCTCCCTCGAGTGACGCGCACGTGAGCGGATCCGACAGCGCGGACGACGACGCAGTCGACGACGAGACGGCACCCGACGGCGACCGCGTGCCGGTCCTGCTCGTCCGCGGCGACCGCGAGTACCTCGTCGAACCGGGCGACGAGATGGGAACCGACCTCGGCGTGCTCGAGGTCCCCCCGGACGTGCAGTCCGGCGACACCCTCGAGACGCATCTGGGCGACGAGTTCCAGGTGCGTCGACTGCGCGGCCCGGACCTCTTTCACCACTTCGAACGGACGGGCGCGCCGATGGTCCCCCGCGACATCGGGCTGGTGATCGGCGAGACGGGGATCGCCCGCGGCGACCGGGTGCTCGACGCCGGCACCGGAACGGGCGTGCTCGCGGCGATGATGGCCCGCGCCGGCGCGTCGGTCGTGACCTACGAGCGCGACGCCGACTTCGCCGACGTCGCTCGCGAGAACATGGCGCTCGGCGGCGTCTCGGACGCCGTCGACGTCCGAACCGGCGACGTGTTAGCGGAGATCGACGACCTCGAGCCGTCGTCGTTCGACGTGCTGACCCTCGATACGGGCGACGCGCCCGCGATGGTCGAGCACGCGCCGGACTTGCTCGTCGACGGCGGCTTCGTCGCGGTCTACAGCCCCTTCATCGAGTCGACGCGCGAGGTCGCGGAGACGGCCCGCGAAGTCGGCCTGTCGAACGTCACTACTCGAGAGACGATTCAACGCGAGATGCAGTTCGACGAGCGGGGGTCGCGGCCGACGACCGCACCGGTCGGCCACACCGGTTATCTGACGGTCGCGCGCAACGAGTAGCATACCGCGTATTCACGTGTCGTTTTCCTTGCGGACCCTCGCTACTGATTTCGGTATCACTTCGTGGAGTAGTATCGAGATCAAAAAGGCGACTAGCACTATCCGATAGACGGAGAGGCCGATGGTCGAATCTACGTAAATGAGGGCCAGTGCAACGATCGGGGCTCCGATTAGCGATCGTATTCGAGAAGAGACCGTATTTTCCCCGATCGTTCTACGTTTTCCCTCGGTCCGGTACGATACATAACCGATTCAACACGTCGATTCAATAGTGGCTTGATCGAGAGCGCGGTGGCCGGGAGCGGGCTCCGAACATCGTGAGGAAACCGCGACTCGGGGGAGGGCAGGCCGTCACCCGACAGCGGCCGCGAGCGAAGCCGACGGCTGAGCGAGCGGGCCGACGACCGACCTGTAAGGGAGGGAGGAGTGCTTTTGATCGAAATTTTGCCGAGGGACATCGCGAGCGAAGCGCTCAGTGCTTCGCTCGCGGTAGACCGCAGCGCAAAATTTCGTTAGTTGTCGTCCTCGCGCCACTTGTGCTCGCACTCGGTGCAGATAAAGAAGCGCGTCTCGGACTCGTCGGCCGACCGGATCTGTTGCATGTACCAGTGGGCGCGGCCGTTGCCGCACTCGGGACAGATCGCGTCGGTTTCGGGGAGGGAGGTCTCGCCGGAGGACTCGATGATCTCGCTGGCCTCCTGATCGTCGGTGACGGTGTACTGGGCGGCGTCGCCCTTCGGCTTCGTGAAGCCACAACTCCCGCACTCCCAGCTGCCGTCGTCGGCTTTCATCATCGAACCGCATTCGTCGCAGAATTCCATCGTTGTCCGGGCTACGGTGGTCGAGCGACTTAAGGAACCTGTTTACGATCGTTCTCCCGCGTCGACGTCGCTCCCGTCGTGGAGCGCTTCCCCCACTTACCCCTCGCCTTCCGACTGATACGGCTCGCCGACCGCCTCCCGCGGGAGGACGTTGTTGAGCTCCGACCCGAGATCGGCGGCCGACTCGAAGCGGTCGGTCTCGCTTCGTTCGATCAGCGCGCCAAGGTTTCGCTCGCCGTCCGCGAGCAGGAGCGTGACGTCCGCGAGCTCGGTCGCGGCCCGGTCGTTCGTGACGGGGTACTCGAGTTCCTCGAAGACGGATTCGACGCGGCTGAGTTTGACCTCGGTCATGGACGGAGAAACGGTGGCCAGCGGCTTGTACCTCTGTAGGGGCCGCGCGGAGTATCTCGATATCATACATTTCGATTCGAAACTATAATCGGGCGGGATACTGCACCTAGAGTCGATGCGGAGAGTCGTCGATCGGGGTATCGCGCCGTTCGTCGTGGATCGACGGGTGCTCGCGCTGGCGGGTGCCCGGATGGCGGACGGGATCGGGAACTCGTTTCTGATCATCGTGATCCCACTGTACGTGAGCAGCGGGATCGTGAGCGGGACGGCGTTCGGCCTCGGCGAGTCGATGATTACCGGGCTGATCCTCTCGCTTTTCGGCTTTCTCAACAGCAGCTTTCAGCCGCTTACCGGCCGCCAGTCGGACCGGCGGGGGCGGCGCAAGCCGTTCATTCTGGTCGGGCTCGCCGGCCTCGCGACGACGAACGTGGCCTACGTCTTCGCGGAGACCTACGTCTCCCTGCTGGTCATTCGCGGGCTCCAGGGTATCAGCGTTGCCTTCATCATTCCGGCGTCGATCGCGCTCGTCAACGAACTCGCGGCGACCGGCAATCGCGGCGGGAATATGGGCGTCTACAACACGTTCCGGCTGATCGGCTTCGGTGCCGGCCCGGCGGTGGCCGGAGCGGTCGTCAGTCTCGGCCCGTACGTACTCCCCGGTAGCGTCCACGTCTCCGGATTCGACGCCGCGTTCTACATCGCGGCGATCACGGCGACGACCAGCTACGTGCTGGTGACGGTACTGGTCTCCGACGCCGACTCGACGGCCGCGAACGCCGGTGCCGATCTCTCGATCCCGATCCTCGATCGGTCGGGCACCAACCTGCTCGACCCCGTCTTCACGCTCGGTGTCGCCTCGTTTTTCATGGCGACCTCGATCGCGCTGTTTTCGACGATCCAGCCGCAGGTCAACGTCCGCCTCGAGCAGGGGGCGACCTGGTTCGGCCTCCAGTTCGCGGCCTTCATCATCGCGCAGGTCGCCCTCCAGACGCCCATCGGCTGGGCCTGTGACCGGTACGGTCGCCGGCCGTTCATCGTCGCCGGGATGACGTTACTGATCCCGACGACGCTCGTGCAGGGGTTTCTCTTCTCGTCCGTGCTGATGTTCGTGGCCCGGCTGTTTCAGGGGGTCGCCGCCGCGATGGTGTTTGCCCCGTCACTGGCGCTCGCGGGCGACCTCGCCAGCGAGGGCGAGTCAGGCTCGAAGCTGTCGGTGCTCACGATGGCCTTCGGCTACGGCATCGCGGCCGGCCCGCTGTCGTCGGGCGCGCTGGTCAGGTTCGGCTTCGAAGTCCCGTTCGTCTTCGGGACCGTCCTCGCCGCGTTCGGAACGATTCTGGTCTACACGCAGGTCGAAGAGACGCTCGAGACGACGGCCTCGGTGCCGGTCGTCGGGAGCGACTGAGTCCGCGCGCCGCCACACTACTTTGTGGCGGGGCCGAGTTGCGGACGGTATGCGAGTAGTTCCCAACGGAGTTCGGACGGGACGGGCGGGAATCGAGGGATCACCATGACGACGGACGGCGACGACTCGATTCGGCCGTTCGAGGTGACGGTCGATCGAGACGACATCGACGATCTGCGAGCGCGACTCGACCGGACGCGCTGGCCCGATCAGCTTCCCGACGCCGGATGGGCGTACGGAACTGAACTGGAATTCCTTCGGGGGCTCTGCGAGTACTGGCGCGACGACTTCAACTGGTCGGCGTTCGAGGCTCGACTCAACGCGTTCGATCAGTACGCGACGACGATCGACGGCCAGCCGCTGCACTTCTATCACGTGCGCTCGCCCGAACCCGACGCGACGCCGCTCGTCCTGAGTCACGGCTGGCCGGGTTCCGTCGCAGAGTTCCTCGACGTCCTCGGGCCGCTCGCGGACCCGGCGGCCCACGGCGGCGATCCGGCGGACGCGTTCCACGTCGTCGCCCCGTCGCTCCCGGGATTCGGATTCTCCGGTCCGACTCGAGAACGGGGATACGACGTTCCGCGGGTGGCCGACGCCGTCGCCGAACTGATGGCGCGACTCGGCTACGACCGGTACGTCGCACAGGGCGGCGACTGGGGCGCACTCGTCACTGCGCTCCTGGGTGCGAACTACCCCGACCGCGTGGACGCGATCCACACGAACATGCTGTTTCTGAACCCGTCGTCGCTCGAGGCCGACGACCCGACGGCCCTGCTCGACGAGCAGGGGCTGGCCGATTACCGGGAGACCGCGGAGTTCCGCGACGAGGAGACGGCGTACCACGAGATACAGGCGACGAAACCGCAGAGTCTGGCGTACGGGCTCACCGACTCGCCGGCCGGACTCGCGGGCTGGATCGGGGAGAAGTTCCGTACCTGGAGCGACTGCGGCGGCGACCTCGAGTCCCACATCGGTCGCGACCGCCTGCTCGACAATCTCAGCGTCTACTGGCTCACGGAGACGATCAATTCCTCGATGCGGATCTACTACGAGACCGACGTCGGCGCAGCGACGCCGGACGCCGTCGACGTCCCCACCGGTCACGCCCGCTACCCGGCGGAGGTGTACAAGACGCCTCGCGTCTGGGCGGAGGAGGTCTACGATATCACCTACTGGAACGACATGCCGGACGGCGGCCACTTCGCGGCGATGGAGGTACCCGACCTGTTCGTCGAAGACCTGCGGTCTTTCGTCGGCGAGATCGGGTAACGATGCGCGAGGCGGCGGGCCCGATTGAGAGCCACGCGACCGTGCCGGGACGCAACGCAAAAGTACCGGATACGCATACGGTTCGACGATGACGCTCTCGGAGGAGGCCAAAGGACGGTTGGCGGACGTCGTGGAGCTACAGCCGACGAAGAATTCCGAGCTCCAGGACCGATGGGGGATGGACAGCGGCAGCGAGGTCCACCAGTACCTCGAGAACGAGCTCGGGGACTACTACTTCCGGGACGACAACAGCCTGATCCGGGCGACCGGGGAGGCGGCCGAGTTGGTCGACGTCGAGCCGGGGATCGAGAGCGATCCCGACGACGGGGCCCCCTCAAAGATCCGCGTGCCCGAGTTACAGGCGCGGATCGTCGCGGTACTCGCCGGCCCCGACGAACCGTCCGAGAGCGTCGTCTCGGTGCTCCACAACCTCCGCGACGAGTACGATATCGATCCCAGCGCAGAGGACGTCCGGTCGGGGCTCCAGAGCCTGCGCCGCAAGGACGTCGTCGCGGTCGAGTACCGCACCGTCCCCACGTTCCGACTGGCCGTCGAGCGCGACGACCTCGAGGTCGCCGTCTCCGACTGATCGTTCGCACTCGACCCGGCGCTACAGCCCCGGTCGCCGTCGCCGTCTGCGCTCCTCGAGGACCCGTTGCGATCGTTGTCCGGGTCCGCCCTCGATCGGCCAGCCGCGGGTGCGCCAGGTCGGCGGCTCCGGTTCGAACGCGGCACAGGAGCCGGCACACTCGGCGGCCGTCTGGCACCGGCCCTTGGCGGCGCAGTACGGCAGCGCCTGCCGTGGATCGCGAGCCCGTAACTCGAAGTAGCGACAGTCGGAGCGCATCGTGTCGACGAACGAGCGCCAGCCGCGTTCGTAGGCGCGTTCGGCGATCGCGAGCCGTTTCGTGGCCTTCGTCCCGGGATCGACGTACTCGAAGCGGGCGGCCGATCCGTCCCGCGGCCCGCCGTCGGGCCGCTCGAGGATTCGGGTTCCCGACTCCGAGACTGCGAGCGAGCGGGGATACCACTCGACGTCGGCGGTCAACGCCGCGGGGTCGAGTGCGAGGATACCCGCCTCGATCGGCAGGTCCTCGAGGAGTGCGGGTTCGACGCGCTCGCCCGTCTTCCGGGTCGCAACCCAGACCTCGTCGGCCAGCCCGACCGCGACGTCGTACTCGAGTTGCGAGCCGAGCGCGCGGGCGGCGCTGGCGTCGAGATCCGGTTTGTTCTCGATCGCGACGATTCGCTCGAGCCAGTCCGGATAGTCCCACCTGCGCCGGATTTCGATGCGGTTGCCGTTCTTCCGCGTCTCGAGGATCCCGCGGTCGTCGGCGCGGTGGATCGCCTCGCGGACGTACCGCCACGGATAGCCGGGGTGTGGGAGCGCGTCGCGGTAGTAGGTCCACTCGGCCGGGGCGTTCCGGACGACGTGGAGCAGGTCGCCGTCGAGCCGGTCCGGACCGAAGTTCGCACGCCGGCGGAGGGCGTCGGGATCGCACTCGAGGACGATGGTGTCCCAGCGGCGACGCTTGGTTCCGAGCTGCCGGGCGACGACGATGGTGTCGTCGCCGTCGGTCTCGGTCTTGGCTTCGGTTTCGGCTCCCGGCGGCCACTCGCGTTCGGCCCACCGGCAGGTCCGGAGTTCGAACCCGAATTCGCTCTCGGTTTCCCGATGCACTGTCCGCAGTAGGGTCGCGGCCGGTATGTGTGCTACGGTGCGTTCGTCCCGGTTTCGGCGCTCATCACGAGCGTCGGGATCGAACCGCCATCGACGACGAAAATGAATCCTGACGGCTGCGTTCGACCCGAATTTAGATCGACGACGGAGCCGAAGCGGAGCGCGACGTGCTCGTCAGTCCGACCTTCGCGAACGCACTGCCGAACATGCGGAAGATCGCGACGTTCGCGTAGAACCCCACGAACGGCACGAGTACCGTTCCGACGACGGTAAACACCAGGATCGTGTTGACGATCATGAGAACGACGGCGACGGCCATCGGGAAGAGCACCGCCGCCAGATACTCCGTGCTGAGGAGTATGGGCTTGATCGCGTTGATGTCGAACGCCGCGCCGATCGATCCCTCGCGGGCGTAGTTGGTCAGCCCCGCCGGAACGATGTAGTAGATCAGCAGCATCAGCGGAATGATCGCGAACATCGTCATGAAGCCGAGACCGGCGATCAGTCCACCGCCGTCACCGCCGATCCCGGCCCCGACGCCGATCAGGCCGAACACGACGACCGAATACACGATCGTCGGAACGATCGCGTAGGCCAGCCCGATTACCGTCCCGATCGCACCCTTCACGAAGAGGTCGCCCCAGTCGTTGAACTCCGGCGGTTCGTCCTCCCCCGCGATCGTCTTCTCGAGCACCCGTACCCAGTATCCCATCAGAATGAATATGGGAAACAGCAGAACTGAGAGGAACGAGAGTACCCCACCGATGAGTATTCGTCCGATCCAATCGCCTCGAACCGGATACGAAAGTCCGTCTTCTAACATGTTGTTTCGACCACACCGAGGGGACTCATCCAGAGTAATAAATTCTTTCGGCTGATAGGTCACGGAGACGTAAATAAAATATCGAATTACATTTTAATCAGATATGCGGCCAACGGGGTCTCCGGTCGAGAGCCTCGGCTCCGTGCATCAGTCGAGCGTCGGCGACGGCCGACAGAGAGCGACAGTAGTCTGACATCCCGTCACACATCGCCAATTACGTCGACGGGCGGTCGAGACCGGCTATTCTTCGTCCTCCTCGCGTTCGTCCAAGAACTGGTGGGCGTCCTCCAGGATCTCTCGAGGGCCGTCCTGCGTGACGGTGTTGACCGCCTGTTCGTAATCGCGCCACTGGAGGTCGCGATGTTCGTTCGAGAGTTCCGCGCTCGCCTCGAACGACTTCGCGATGAAGAGGTGAACGGTCTTGTGGATCGTCTTGCCGTTCGCCTCGAAGACGTAGTCGTAGTCCTTGCGGAACCCGTCGAGTAGTCGGAACTGTTCGATACCTGCCTCTTCCTTTATTTCGCGGATCGCCGTCTGCTGTAGTTCTTCGTCTCCTTCGACACCGCCCTTGGGAAACTCCCAGTCGCCTGGGCGGCTCTTGAGTAGAAGATACTCGCGCCGGCCCCGCGTATCGCGGAAGAGGATCGCGCCTGCGCTCGTAGCTTCGACTGCCATTAAGTAGGCTAACAGGTGCGACGTTAAGAGAATATCGGACTGTTCGTCCAACGGACACTGATTCCGGCCGCGACGAACGGTCGACCGCAATCGTTCCCCGTCAGTGATCGGTCTCGCCGCGTCTCAGCAGGTTTTTACGCGCCGACCGTGGACGTGTTCGACAGACCAGCCATGACCTTCGTCACCCGTCTCACGCTGCAGAGCGGCGATCGCGCCGCGCTCGATGGCATCGTCGAGGACATCAAAACCACCGCGGAACGAAAGGGCGCAGCGCTGAAAGGCCCCCACTCCCATCCGCCGGAACGGCTCTCGGTCCCGCAGCGCTGTCGGCTTCACGCCGACGACGATCGTCGCTTCTCCTCGTGGGAGTACACCGTCTTCACTCGCGAACTCGAGATTCACGGCCACGACGACCTCGCGCGCAACATCGCCTCGCAGAACTTCCCCGACTCGGTCCACATCGAAGCCGAAGTCGAGCAGATCCACGGCGCTGGCCGCGGGAACTGAAGCTGCGGGTCTCGCTCGAGCGCCCGTCACTGCCGACGCTCTCCACGGCGCTCTCTGCGATCTATCCGACAGCGTCGACCGCCGGAGTGACCCTCGAGCCCGTGGAGAGTCGGAGTGCTGGGGTCCGGCCACACGACTCGCCGTCCGCTACCGGACGGATCATCACCTATCGTTTCAACGGCACAACGTTCGGTTGTGGATCGAAATGACCGGTGCTACTACTGCGTGCCGTCTCGTGTGCCGATCCGGTATGACACGCGACTCGGACGGAACGGCGCGTCGGCGGTTCGTTCAGCTACTCGGGGCCAGCACAGCGGCCGGGACCGGCGTTTCGACGACGGCTGCGGCCGCCGGCGCGTCCGCCAGGACCGCTCAGACCGACGACGGAAGCGCTGCTGACGGCACCGACTCGGGGCTCGTTACCGTCGAAAGTAACGCGAACTTCGAAACGACGGTATCCCGCGTCGAAGCGGTGCTCGAGGCCAGCGGGGTGGCGCTGTTGACGACCGTCGATCACGCGGCGAACGCGGCGTCGGTCGAGCAGTCGCTCCCGCCGACGACGCTCTTCCTCTTCGGGAATCCGGCCGCCGGAACGCCGCTGATGCAGGCGGAGCGATCGGTCGCGATCGACCTGCCGCAGAAACTGCTGGTCTGGGAGGACGGCGGCGACGTCTTCCTGACGTACAACGACCCGCAGTATCTCGCCGCCCGACACGGACTCGACGCCGCCGACGAACAGCTGGCCATGGTCGGTGAGGCCCTCCAGCAACTCGTCGCCGCGATCGCCGGCGGCGAGTAGCCGACCCGCGCCCGGGGCGACCCGGTCTCGACACCGATTCCGCCCGAACGTAGCGGCAGAGCTTTTTACCGTTCCCGACGAGGTGGGGATATGACGGCCGACGACCTCGTCTCGCTGCGCCGAGACCTGCACCGGAAGCCGGAACCCGCCTGGCGGGAGTTCTACACCACTGCACGAATCGTCGACGAACTCGAGGCCCGACTCGGCGACGACCTCGCCGCCCTCCACGTCGGACCGGCGGCCATCGCGGGCGACCACCGGATGGCAGTTCCCGACGACGCCGAACTCACCCACTGGTACGAACGGGCCCGCGACGCAGGTGTCGACGACGACGTTCTCGAGCGGCTCGAGGGCGGGTACACGGGCGCGGTCGCCGTCCTCGAGCGCGGGACGGGGCCGACCGTCGGGCTCCGGGTCGACATCGACGCCCTGCCGCGGTCGGAGTCGGACGACCCCGCCCACCGGCCCGTCGCCGAGGGTTTCCGCTCCGAACACGACGGCGCGATGCACGCCTGCGGCCACGACGCCCACGCGACGATCGGGATCGGCACGCTCGAGGCGGTCGCAGAGAGCGACTTCTCGGGGACGCTGAAGGTGTTCTTCCAGCCGGCCGAGGAGGTCGTCGGCGGTGGGAAGCCGATGGCCGAGAGCGAGCACCTGCAGGACGTCGACGCTCTGCTCGCAGTGCACATCGGCCTCGATCACCCGACCGGCGAGATCGTTGCTGGAATCGACGGCTTTCTCGCAGTAGCGCACGTCGAGGCGGCGTTCACGGGCGAGTCGGCCCACGCCGGCGGCCACCCCGAACAGGGGCGGAACGCGGTCCAGGCGATGGCGACGGCGGTGCAGAACCTCTACGGGATCCCCCGGCACAACGACGGTGCGACGCGGGTCAACGCGGGCGTCGTCGAGGGCGGCAGCGCCGCCAACGTCATCCCCGACGAAGCCAGGATCGTGGCCGAGGTTCGAGGGGAGACGACCGAACTCATGGAGTACATGAAACGGCGAACCCGTCGGGTGCTCCGGAGCGCCGCCGAGATGCACGACTGCGAGGTCGAGATCGAGATCGGAGCCGAAGCCCCGAGCGCGACGAGCGATCAGGCGCTCGTCTCGATCGTAGCCGACGTTGCGGACGACACGGCAGGGGTCGACACCGTCCTCGAGCGCGACGAACTCGGGGGCAGCGAGGACGCGACGTTCCTCATGCGAGCGGTCCAGGAAAACGGCGGCACCGCCTGCTACGTCGGCGTCGGCACCGACCACCCCGGCGGCCACCACACCGCGACGTTCGACGTCGACGAGGACAGTATCCAGCACGGCATCGATACGCTCGCGGGAACCATCGAACGCCTCGGCGATCGGTAGCCGTCGCCGACTCGAAATGTTCTTGGAAATCGGACCCTGACGAATAGCTGACAGTGAGTCGCTCCGGACGAGTTGGCCGTCGGTACTCGCCAGTCGGGGCCGCTACGTTCGGAGGTGGCGGTCGATGATCGGCTCGACGCGGGTCCGGTTCGGACTCTGGCTGCGAATGGCCCTCGCGGTCGCGCTGGTCGCGCTCGGGCAACTCGTCGTCGTCGCCTTCGAATTCGGCGTCGTCACGGTCATGGCAGCGCTCGTCCTGCTGTGGCTCGAGCGGTGGCTCGCGGTCGCGTTTCTCGGCTCGCTGGCCCTCACCGTGCTGTTCGTCTGTTGGCACCTCCTCGCGGCCGCGACCCGACGGCTCTATCCCTCGCGGACGGTCTCGGATCGGATCGCCCACGACGGGGTTGCCGGCGCGGTCGAACGCGCCGGCGAGGCACTGCTGCTCTCGCGAACGAGCGGGAGTCGGCTGCGACACCTCGCGGTGCTCGCCGGCGTCCTCGTCGGCTCGTTCGCCGGGTTCGCCCTCGCCGAAACGATCGCGTGGCGCTCGATCGTCGATCCGATCCACGCGGCGGCCGTCATCGGCGTCCTCGTGGTACTGTCGCACCTGGTCTGGATCGGGCACGGCGAACGTACCGCCGACGCGGCCGCGCTCCGCGAGGTCGAGGACTCGGTTCGCGTGCCCGAACGCCCGACGGCCGAACTCGAGGAGCGGCGGGTCGCCGTCCAAGCTCGTATCGATCGCCTGTCACAGCAGGCCGGCGTGCCGTCGCCGGCGGTCCGCCTCGGAACGTCTCCGACGCCAACCGCCGCGACCGTCGGCTACCGTCCCGACAGTTCGACGATCGTCGTCTCGCAGGGCCTCGTCGACATCCTCGACGACCGGGAGCTAGACGCCGTCCTCGCACACGAACTCGCTCACCTCCAGCACTGGGACGCAGCCGTCGTGACGGCCCTGTCGATACCGGCGGCCCACGCGGACGCGCAAATCGAGCGCTACAACGCCAACCCGTTCGTCGCCGTTCCCGCCGGGCTAATCATCGGCCTCGTCAATTGGTGCGTCGCAGTCGTGTCCCGCTATCGCGAGTACGTCGCCGATCGAGGCGCGGCCGCACTCACGGGCGATCCCGCGGCGCTGGCGGCCGCCCTCGAGACGCTCGATACCGAACTCGACCGACGTCCCACGAACGACCTCCGCGAGCGCCGCTCCACGGCGGCGTTCTCGATCGTCCCGCCGCCGTGGGAGGAACACCGCTTTTTCGACCGCACCCGGCGGTTCGTCGCCCGTCGGATCTTCGGGTCCCATCCCCCCACTGAAAAACGGATCGAACGGCTCAGAAGCATCGTCGAGGGTTTGTAACCGGTAAACTGGATGTCGTCGGGCCGTCCCCAACGCCCGGTTAGGCGTCCGTCACGGACGTGACCAATAAGAAAATCGAAATTCCCGAACGACGTAGCATGCTCACGAGAATTGGTATCCTAGAATAGACCAGACTCGTTCTGTAATCGAGTGACAATCGGTTGCTCGAGGGGATTGATCGAACGCTAACTGGCCGGGAGCGGGCTCCGAGCATCGCGAGGAGCCTGCGACCCGGGGGAGGGCAGGCTATTCACCGAACCCTGCCGCGAGCGGGTCGACGACTGACACGGAGTGAACGACGTGAACGGAGAGGAAGGAGGAGTGCTGTTGACCGAAATTTTACCGAGAGCGGGGCTAAGCCGCGCTCGCAGAGTACAATTTCGTTGCTTAGTATTTGGGGTCCGCTCCGGTCGTCTCGTAGACCTGCTCCATCAGTTCGTCGCGCCGGTCCTGCCACCCCGCGAGGCCGTCGGGACTGGTCGGATAGTTCTCGTAGTGGGAGAGCAACTCGTCGGCGCGACGCTTGGTCCGGTAGAGGTTCCAGATGGTCCCCCAGTGACCGCGGCTCTTGAGGAGCGCCTCGAGTTTGAGTTTGAGCCCGATGTCCGTACTGCCCGAGTACAGCGCCTCGGCGAGCTTGTCGCCGGGCATCGCGGCGAGCAGCCCCATCAGGTCGTCGACGTCGACGGCCGTCGAGAGGATGTTGTAGACGTCCAGCGCGGCGTAGCGCGCGCCGAAGTGATCCATCACCTTCTCGTTGTACTCCCAGAGCGTGTCCTCGCCGTAGTCGCCGGTCTCGAGGGCCTCGATGGCCCGCTCGGCGGCGTACTTGCCGCCGTAGGCTGCGCCGGCGATGCCGCCGCCGGTCGTGGGGTTGACGTGGCCCGCGGCGTCGCCGATGGCCATGTATCCCGGATGCACGGCGGAGTCGTAGGGTCGTCGGGTCGGCAGCGCCGCACCGAGTTTGTCCTCGACCTCCGCGCCGTCGAACTCGGGGCGGTTCTCGAGGTCGCGCTTGAGGTCGTCGACGAGCTGCATCGGTTCCTCGGTCATCTGGAAGCCCAGCCCGGCGTTGATCTCCGTCTCGGTGCGCGGGAAGTACCAGAGGTAGCCCGCGGCCCGCTCGGTCGGTTTGAAGACGAGCGCGTCCGACCACTCGACGGGCTCCTCGACGTGGACGATTTCGCGGTAGGCCGAACAGAAGTGGCTGTAGTTGACGTTCGTGTCGAACGTCGAGTCGGAGAAGTCGACGTTGTCCTGCAGCACCGACAGCGAGCCCGCGGCGTCGATGACGATGTCGGCCTCGTACTCGATCGCCTCCCCCTTGCGAACCGTCTCGACGCCCGTGACGCGGCCGTCGTCTGCCTGAACGACGTTTTTGACGACGGTATCGTAGTGGAAGTCGACGCCGGCGTCACCCGCGCCGTCGATGATCCGCCGGCCGTACTCCCAGCGGTCGATGACGGCGAGCTCGCCGGGAACCGGAATCTCGAGGACGGTGTCCTCCTGGGGGATCTCGAACCGACCGTGATCGACGCCCGTGTTGGTGAAGGCCGGCTCGAGCTTCGACTTCGGGATCGCCTCGGGGAAGGCGTCGGCACCCTTCAGCGCGTCGCCGCAGGCGATGTGGCCCGCCTCCTCCTCGTCCTTTCGCTCGAGGACGACGACGTCGTACCCCTCCCGGGCGATGGTCGCTGCGGCGTAGCACCCTGCGGTTCCGGCACCGACGACGACCGCATCCGGCGACTGGGTCGTCGCGGTCGCGGCGGTAGCCGACTGCTCCTGCGTACTCATACCAACACTGTGAACACCGCGATAAGAAAACGTTTTATGGTCGTCTGTTTCCGGGCTGCCGCCGAAACCCCGCGTCTGAGACGCGAGATCGGCGATAGTAGCCACTGAAACGAGTGACTCACGAACCGCGACGGAGTCGTGCGATGAGGCGTGCAGTGATACCGTGGGAAAACATTTTAGTATTTCTATACGTAATTACCGATTGCAATGCCCGAAAACACCTCTGGGCGGTCTCGACGTGATATCTTGAAAACGACTGCTGGCACGTTGGCGGTCGGTGTTGGATCAGTCGCTGCCGCCGGCTCCGCCAGTGCGTCGCACTCCGGAATCGGTGTCGGCGATCAGGTACAGGTCTGGGGAGACGCCAACTGGGTTCCCGGCTGGGAAAACGGCGATCGAAGCGGTGACTGGGAGAAGATCTACCACTCCTGGGCCGGATACGTACAGGAAACGAACACCGACGACGGAACGAACGTGTACAAAGTCGACTGGCACAAGCTGGACCAGGACTGGTGGGTCGCGGAAACGTTTGTTCGAGAGATTTAGATCTCGGTCGTGGGTTGGAGCGGTTAGGGGTGGTTCACTCCGAGGGGACGCCCGTGGAGACTGCAGCCGCTGCGGACGCCGAGTCGGTGTCTGCAAGCCGCATCGTGGAAGCGAGAAGTCCCTGCCTCGTGGAGCCAGCGAACGCTGGCGAGTAGGCAGGGGATAGCTCACTTGCGAGACGAGCACCCGATCACGGAATTTCTTCAGTCGGAGCAGACAGTAGTGACACATAAAAGGTTTTACGCAGGTCTTCCGTACCGAGGCGTATGACGGAGTACACCATCGAGTTCGTCGGGACGGGTGAGACGATCACCTGCACCGACAAGGAGACGATCCTGAGTCGGTGTCTCGAGGAGGGCATCGCACAGGAGTACTCCTGCCGAGTCGGGATGTGTCTGGCGTGTTCGGCCGAGATCGTCGAGGGCGAGGTCACCCAGCCCGCCGCTCGCGGACTGACGGAGGAGGAGGCCGAAACCTACGCGCTGACCTGCATGGCGCGACCGCAGTCGGACCTGAAACTCGACCGCGGGAAGTACCCGCCGAGCATCGAAGGCGATCTCACCGGCGGCGCAACCGACGGCGCGGTCGCGGACGACTGACGGCGGTCAGTCGGCGACAGCGCAGTTGTTCGGGCCGAGTTCGAGTTCGAACGCCGTCTCCTCGTCGACCGCCTCGAGGCCGAGGTTCGCTGCAACGATGCGGTCGTGGTTGGCCGGTCGCGGCGGGAGGTCGCTCGTGGCGTGGGCGACGAACTCGGCTTCGTCCATCGAGAGCGCGTCGAGCCGGGTGCGGAGCGTCGCGAGTGTCGTCGCGTACGTTCCGTCGGCCCGCGGTTTGGCACCGTCGCTGTAGTGTCCCGGCGCGATCATCGTCTCGTCCGACTGCGCGAGGATTCGATCCTGAATGCTCTCGTACAAGCGTCGAGCAGCGTCGGCTGCACCCTCGTCGCCGCGTTCCAGATCCGGCCGGCCGACGCCTTCGAGAAACAGTGTGTCGCCGGTGTACAGGGTGTTCGAGTCGCCGCCCTCGAGGCGAAGCGAGATCGATTCGGTCGTGTGACCTGGCGTCGCCAGCACGCTCAGCGTCGCGTCGCCGACGCGGAGTTCGTCGCCGCCCTCGAGTGTGGTGGCGTCGAACGCGAGCCCGCGATCCGTCGCGCCGGCCGGGACGACCGCCGTGGCGGCGGTCCGGTCCGCGAGCGTGCGGACGCCGCTGACGTGGTCGGCGTGGACGTGCGTATCGATGGCGTATTTCAGTTCCGCGGCGTCCGCGGTGTCCGCGGCGTACCGGTCGGCGAACGCTCGAAGCGGATCGATCACCGCCGCCTCTCCGCCGCTGTGGATCGCGTAGGCGAGACAGCCGCTGGACGGGCGATCGTACTGGAGGACGGTGGCAGGAGCGTCGACCTCGAGTTCCCGGACCGTGTACAGTTCGGCCCACGCGTCCATCCCGCCGGCGAGGTTGTACGCCTCGACACCCGCCTCCTGGAGGAGGCCGACGGCGTGTGCGCTCGCTTCCCCGCGGCCACAGACCGCGAGGATCGGTTCCTCGAGGTCCGCCACGAGGTCGGTGACGCCGCCAGTGGCCTGCGCCTGGATGAACTTCGTGTGTGGAATCTGCACGGCGTCGACCTCGTCGCCGGTGAGGTGCCAGCGGTCGAACTCGTCGCGGTCGCGGACGTCCAGGACGGACAGCTCGTCGCCGGAGCGCAGTCGTTCGGCCAGCGCGTCGGGGGCGATCGAGGGGGTGTCGTCGGCCGGTAGATCGTCGGCACCGCTCCGATCTGTCATATCGGTGGCTACGCGTTCTCGGCGGTTAAAGTCGCGGGCGGACTAGCACCAACGTTCAACACGCACTGTGGTGTCGTTCCGGTATGGACGCCGCTGCGTTCCGCGACTCGATCGATGAATCGATGACCGTCGAACTCGAACGTCTCGGCTCGTCGAAGCTCCTCGTCGCGCTCACCGACGCCGACCTGACGGAGGAGACGGTCCTCCGGACCGCCGCGGCGAGCGAGCGGGCCGCGATGGAGACCCTCGAGACGTGGGCCGACGACGAGGAACACGACGGCGCTCGCCAGCTCTTCGGCGAGTATCGCGATCAGGAACGCGAACACTACGACCGGATTACGGCCATGCTCGAGGGCGAGCCGGCGTTCGACGCCGAGGAGCCCGATCCGATGCACGCGGAGCTTCGATCGCTCGAGTCGACGACGGCTCGCTTGGGCGGAATCGTGGGTCGAGCGCTGGTCGCCGACCGAACACACCTGCAACTGATAAACTTCTTCGTCAACGAAGGCGACGAGCGCCGCGCCGACGCCTTCCGAGAGCTCCGGACCGAAACGGCCGCGCAGGGCGACCGAGCGGCCGAGTTGCTCGAGGAGATCTGTACGGAGAGCGACGAGTGGGACCGTGCACGGGGGGTCGCCGAAGACGTGATCGACATCGCGTACGACGCGTACGCGGACTCGCTGGACGACCTCGGCATCGATCCGAAGCCGATCTGTTGAGCGGGAGCGGATCGGACCCCAGGGGACGTTCGGTGGATCGAGCGGCCGTCAAACGACCCGAAGAGAGCGCGGGCACGTCGTCCGGTCGATCGAGGCGGAACGAGACCGCGACGCGTTATCGCGCTCGCACGCGAGCCGCGAGTGCGATCAGCAGCGCGACCATTCCGACCGGTGCCCCGAAGCCGGGGGTTCCGTCGCTGTCGTCCTCGGGAACGGTTTCGTCGTTCGTGTCGTCCGTTTCGTTCGCCTCGTCCGTGTCACCGTCAGCGTCGTCGCCGGTCGTCCCATCGCCGTCTTCACCCTCGGTACCGTCGTCCGAGCCGTCGGCATCATCGCTATCGCCACCGTTCGATCCGTCCTCGGTGTCGTCAGCTTCACCGTCGTTCATTTCGTCGGCGGCGTCGTCCCCGTCATCACCGTCTCCGTCGTCCGCTGGCGGGCTCGAGTTACTCCCACCGCCGCTCGAGCCGCCGTCGTTCCCGTCGTTCCCGTCGCCGCCGTCGCTTCCGTCGTCGGAGCTGTCGTCGGTCGTCGAGGCCGAAATTTCGACGGTGCCGGCCGAGTAGTGCACGTCGAGGGAGACCAGCATTCCGCCGGCGGCGGTCCGGGCATCGAGCGTCGACTGCGTTCCCTGATAGGCGGCGGTGAGCTGATCCGGCTCGGTCACGTTCCACGCCGACAGCAGCGCGTCGGGGAGGAACGTCTCGTAGTAGCCGGTGTTGACCGCGCCATCGACCGTGTAGTGTGGACCGCCGACGCGCAGCGACAGCGTCGCCGGCTGGTCACCGGCGGCCTGGGTGTAGACCGGATCGCCGAACAGCTGTGCGTCCGTCGTGACGATCGCCCCGTCGAGCAGCGCGCGCTGGCCGGTCGGATACGCGTGCAGATCGTCGACGGCCATCGAGACCGTCACGTTGGTCCGGTCCGTGGCGGTGTCGCTGCCGCCGTCGGGCCAGTCGTCGAGGTCGGGCGTGGTGCAGGTTCCGTTGCCGTCACACTCCCAGATCGCTTGTGTTTCCACCGGACGCACCCGAATAACGAGATCGGTCGCGTTCGCGGTCGTCCCGTTCGGGGTTCGCTCCCAGCTCGTCACGTTCCCCGCGCCGAGCAGGAGACGCGGTTCAACGTTCTCGACGGTGAGGTCGATCTCGAACTCGGTAGTGCGGTCGACGCCGTTGTTCTCGAGGTCGTACCCGCCGTGTTCCGACGATCGGAGGTTGAGCTGAAGCATCGACTGATCGTCGAGCCACGCCTCAACAAAGGGGGTCGTGTGGGGAACAGTTCCGTTGGCTACGGTGATCGAATTGACGGTCACGTCGCTCGTGCTGTCGCCATCATCCGCGTTCTGCACCTCGACGAGCACGGAGTCGGTGACGTTCGCCGAGGAGACGTTTGCGATATGCTGGCCCACGTCGGCGTCCCCGGTCACGTAACTGAGTGAGATCGTCGTCGAGTTACCGCCCTCGAGCGTGACGCTCCGGTCGTCGACGTCGACGCCGTCGAGATCGAGCGTGATCGACTGGGTGGCGCTCACGTCGCCGACGTTCTCGATCGTCGCGTTCACCGCGAGCGTTTCGGTGGCTGCGACGGGGCTGTTGGACGACTCGATGACGACGTCGAAGGACGCCGGTGCGGTTCCGGTATCCGGTGCTACCAGCGGCAACTGATCGACGTGGCCGGTCTCGAACGTGTACGCAGCGGTACAGATACCGTCACCGCGGTCGGTACACGTCTCGCTGAAGCCGGTGCCGCTCTGGTTCGCCCAGTAGTTCCCGCCGATCGTGGCGCCGCCGACGACGTTCGTCCCCGCGGTGGCGGACGCGTTCCAGGTGGCGTTCGTCACGCCCGCCGGATCGTCGAAGACGACGTTCCGGGTGTTGTCGAAGTGGTTGTCGGACACGGAGAGGTTGTCGTACGGATCGGGCAGGTCGATACCGACGTCGTTGCCCGTGAGCACGTTCCCGTGAATCGTCCCGTTGAATCCGTTCCAGCCCAGTTCGATGCCGTTCTGGGCGTTATCCGTGATGGTGTTGTCGACGATGAGCGTGTCTTCCGCCTCGTTGTCGATCGTCACGCCGTCGCCGTTGTTGCCCGTAATCTCGTTGCCCGCGATCACGGCGTCATCGAAGTACCGCTGGGCGCGGAGACCGGGACCGTCGTTGTTCCGGACGACGCTGTCGCGGACGACGCTCTGTGCCGCCCGATAGAGGTCGATGCCGCCCCAGTTGTTGTCCGCGATCCTCGAGTTCGCGACGGTGACACGCACAGTTCCGAACTCGCCGTTCCGGACGCGGATGCCGTACCAGTCGTTCCCCGTGACCGTGACGTTCTCGAAGGTCGTATCCGGGGCCTCGCTGAGGAGGAAGCCGTGGCCGTCCGAGTTCGTGACGGTAGTGTTCACGACCGTCGCACCCGTCCCCTCGCGAAGCGACAGTCCCTCTCCGCCGTCGAAGCGACTGTCCGCGATCCGGGTGCGGTCGCTGCCGTCTCGGGTAGAGACCGCAACCCAGCTGGGCGTCGCATCGACGTTCCGGATCACCGTGTCGTCGGCGTACCGCATCATGACGTCCCGGCGATTGTTCTGGGCGAAGGCCACGTCGTCGATGACCGCGTTCTGGGTGCCGACGAGGCCGACCCACCCTGCGTTGGGGTCGACCGTCACGTCGGTTTCGTTGACGTGGTAGGCGACGGGGCGTCCCTCGACAGTGTTGGTCGCGTCGATGGTGTGCGAGATGCTACTCCAGTTCCCACCGGTGCCGATCTCGAGGTTGAATCCGTTCCCCGCCAGGGTATTCCCCGAGAGGGTGGCCTTGTGGGTTCCGAGGAGAATCCCGGCCCGTCGGGGGTAGACGCCGTTTCCTTCGATCTCGTTGTCGATGATTTCGTTGTCGGCACCGCCGCTCACCCAGAGCCCGTAGTCCGAGTTCCCGCCGTCGGTTCCGGTGATCGTGTTGTTCCCGAACTCGATCCGTTCGGAGTCGTCGATGTGGACCCCCGAGTTGCACTGCGTCCAGGTGTTGTTGGCGACGAGGTCGTCAGCGGCACCGTCGATCGACATCCCGTAACAGTCCGCGCCGGTGGCGTACCGGGAGCTCTCGTCGATCTCGTTGTTCGTGATCCGGTTCATCGGCCCGTTCGACCCGGAGAGGACGCCGAGCGAGCCGTCGACGACGGTGTTGTTGTCGACGAGAACGTCGCCGCTGTCGTCGATGTCGACGGACGGGGCCGTCTCCTCGAAGAAACTGTCACGGACGGTGACCTGCTGGGCGTCGATCACGATCACGCCCGCGTCGCCGGTGAACGTGCTGTCCCGAATCGTGTGACCGGAACCCTGGTAGATGTAGATGCCGTAGTCGTCGTTCGTACTTTCGAGGCCGGACACCTCGACCCCGGACCCGCCATCGATCCGGGTCCCGGCGTCGTATAGTCCGGACTGACCGTCGGTCGTGGCCTCCTCCACGGCGACGGTGGTGACGCCATCGAAGTGGAGGCCGTACTCTGTGTTCGAAATCGCAGTCACGTTCACGACGGCACCGTCGTCGCTGGCGTCGTAGTAGAGACCAGTCTCCCAGTCGGTCACGGTGAGGTTCCTCACCGTGACGTTGCGCAGACGTGCGGCGGCCGAGCCGTTGACGTACACGCCAATCGTACCGGAGCCGTCACTCCCGTCGATCGTGTGGCCCGCCCCCTCGAGAATCACGTTGCTCGATCGAATTTCGACGTGGACATCGGCCGAACTGTCCGCGGCGCTCTCGTTGATCACGTAACAGCCGGATTGATCGATCACGGCCGGCCCCGAAATCTCCGCACACGAGTCTGCCGCCGAGACGCCTCCCACGGCTCCGATCAGGACGACGAGTAACGCGCCCAGTACACCGATTCCCACCCCAAACCGTCGTTGCATGGCGGAACATCGAAGCAACCGTATCTATACTCATCCGCTGCACGGAATTCAACTCATGAAAAGGTTTTTGGCTGGAACATACCATGAGGGTGCAATGAACGCTGACCGGTCCGGGAGCGAACTCGAAGACGACCTCCTGGAACTGGTCCGGCGTCACGGAGTTTTCGAGGTCCTGGCCGACGACGCGCTCGAGAAACCCGAACTGGCCGCGGCGATCGAGGTATCGCCGGCGACGGCACACCGGATCATCGCGTCGTTTCGTGAGAACGCCTGGATCACGCGGACGGACGGCGGATACGCGTTGACGCCAGTGGGGAAACGGTTGGGGCAGGCGGTAGACGCCTACCGGTCCGCCGTCGTCGAGACGCGGCGGCTGGCACCGCTGTACGATTTGCTCTCGGCGTCCACGCTACCAGCTCCCGCCGACGCCGACTGGTTCGCCGACGCGACCGTCACGGTGGTCGACCAGCACGACCCCTACCAGCCGTTGAACCGATTTATCGACCTTCTCGCGGACACCGATTCGCTCCGCGGGTGCGACACGACGTCTGTCGCACCCACCTACGTCGACGACGTTCACGACCGTATCCTCGAGGGCATGTCGGTGGAAATCGTCTTCGAGCCGCCGGTGATCGACCGTCTCGTATCGGAGTACGACGACCTGACCGCGGAGGCCTTCGAGCGCGACAACCTCCGGCTCTGGGCCCGCGACGACCTCCCGTTCGGGCTGGCGCTGTTCGACGATCGGGTCGGGGTCGGCGGGTACGATCCGTCGGTCGGAATCCTCTCGGTCTTCGTCGACACGGGCGACCCCGACGCGTACGCGTGGGGCGAACAGCTGTTCGAACAGTATCGGTCGACTGCCGACCGGATCGTCTGACCGGTCGCGTCGATCGTCCCGCCGGCTCACTCCTCGATCGAGACGAGCCGCATCTCGACCGAGCGCGTGCCGTCGTCGTCGTAGTAGACGGTGTACGGTGCCAGCTCGAGTTCGGGCGAAAAGCAGCCTTCGTGGACTGTCGATCCGTCGACTTCGGTCACGGACGCGTAACAGTCGACGCCTGCGATCGTGTCCCGCTCCGTGATCGCGAACCGCATCGATCCGTCCGGTGACGAGTACGACCATTCGTTCCCGACCGTGAGGGTCTGCCCCTCGTACCGGGCCATCGTCGGCGAAAAGATCGTCGCGACGATGAACGGGCCTGCTGGCGTCATGAGCAACTGCCCCTGCAGATCGTCTTTCGACCCGGTCACCGTCGTTTCGAACTGCGTTTCCGCGGTATCGTACTGCAGGGCGACCGTCGCGCCGTCGTCGGTCACGTCCGTCACGTCCCAGACGAGCGTCCCCGACCCGTCGTCGGTCGAGTAGATCTCGTACGTGTACGTGACCGGCCGGTCGAACTCGAACGGGTTCCAGATCGCGTCGGCGGTATCTGTGTTACCGTCACCATCACGGGCACCGTCTCCGCGGTCGGCGGCCGGCTCGCCGGTCGTGGTATCGCCGACGCAACCGCTCAGTGATCCGATCGATGCGAGCCCGATCGCACAGAGCAGCCGCCGTCTCGAGGGCCGCCTCGTCGCACGTGAATGCATCCAGTAGCCGTTGGGCGGAGACCGCCTTGTACTCACTCCGTGAGGAAAATTCACGCCGTGAACGGCCCCCGAAGCGCGGACGGGACGATCTCGCTCGAGCGAGTCCCCTCGACGAGAGCGACCGCTACGTCCCGTTCCGACGGGCCTCGGCGATGAAGAATGGACTGTCGACGCCGGTGCCGCCGGAACCGACGAGCCGCGGACGCGTAAGAGCCGGGAGCGCCCGGCGACCGGAGCCGCGTGACCGCGGATCGGGTACGTCGGTCCGTCGGCTCACTCGACGAAGTCGATGTCCTCGCCCTGTGTGGGTTCGGGCTGGACGGTTGCCTCGCCGTCGGGCCGGCCGTAGATCTGGGGCGACTGGACGCCCGTGACGACGATCATCGTCCGCATGCTGCCCTCGAGACTCTCGTCGATCGAGGTCCCCCAGATGATGCGAGCGTCGGGGTCAATCCGGTCGTAGATCTCCTCGACGACGCCTTCGGCCTCCTCGATGGCCATGTCGTTGCCGCCGGTGACGTTGACGAGCGCGGAGCTCGCACCGGAGATGTCGACGTCCAGCAGCGGCGAGCGGAGTGCCGTCTTGACCGAGTCCTCGGCTTTGGCTTCGGAGTCGGCTTCGCCGAGGCCGATCATGGCGACGCCGCCCCGCTCCATGACGGTGCGGACGTCGGCGAAGTCCAGGTTGACGAGACCGGGCTTCGTGATGAGTTCCGTGATCCCCTTGACGCTCCGCATCAGCACCTCGTCGCTGACCTTGAACGCCTGCCGGACGGGCAGCTTGCCCACCGAATCGAGCAGGCGGTCGTTGGGGACGACGATGACGGTGTCGGAGACGTCGCGCAGGCGCTCGAGGCCAGCCTCCGCGTTGGTCCGGCGGACCTCGCCCTCCGCGGTGAACGGCGTCGTGACGATCGAAATCGTCAGCGCGCCGGCCTCGCGGGCGGCCTTGGCGACGACGGGAGCGGAACCGGTCCCGGTGCCGCCGCCGAGCCCGGCCGTGACGAAGACCATGTCGGAGCCGTCGATGGCGTCGTAGATGTCCTGTTGGCTCTCGAGGGCGGCTTCCTCGCCGACCTGCGGGAGCGAACCGGCCCCGCGCCCGCCGGTCTTCTCCTCGCCCATGAGGATCTTGGTGTCGGCGTCGATCTCGACGAGGTGCTGGACGTCGGTGTTGGCGGCGACGAGCTTCGCGCCGTGAATCCCCTCCTCGTGCATCCGGTTGATCGTGTTTCCGCCGGCGCCGCCGCAGCCGACGACCGTGATGTCGGTCTGGAGGTCCTGCAGGACGTCTTCCAGTTCGTCGTCGGTCATCGTCCCCGTCTGCCGGCCGCCCGATCCGTTGCCGCTGGAGGACCGCCCGCCCCGTGGCGCGGCGTCGTCGGGGACCACGGCCTCCCCGTCTTCGGCCTCGTCGATTGCGTCGTCGATTATGGAGTCCATTCTTGGCATTGTCTATAAGATGGAGCATAATTACCTTTCCCCTACACGTCAGCCGCCTGTCTGACACGTTAATAGATTCTTATGTGTATGGAGGAATATACGTCGGATTCGCAGGATGGGGCCGAGTAATATCTAATTACTGTCGATCGGCAATCCGATCAGATCGGGAACCGACGCGTCCGCTCGGTCCGAACCCTCTCGGGACTGACCGTTTCCCCGTCGACGGTGACCGGGTCGCCGTCGGCGAGCGTGCCGAACTTCGGCCCCTCGGGAACGCCGATCTGTCGTGCGAGCGCGGGGTCGAAGGCCGTCTCTTCGGCGACGACGGCGTCGTCGTCGACCCGTACCGTCTCGTACTTCGATTCGAGCACGTCCGCCAGCGCCTCGACGATCGCCGTCCGCGACTCACTCGAGCCGATTCCGCGCTCGGTCGTCTCGCTCTCGACCACGTCGTCGTCGGCGACGGGAATCGCCGCCCGCGAACCCACCCTGCTGCCGCCGTTTTCGGTCGCGAAGGCCACGGTGTGTTCCTCGACGATCGACCGCACCCGATCCGGATCGATCCCCTGGGCGGTCCCCACGAGTTCGGCCGGCAACTCGACGACGGCGACCGACGCCGCGAGCCGATCGCCGAACCGAATCCCGTCGTCGACGGTTCCGAGGGCCGACTCGACCGCGTCGACCAGCTCGAGCGGCCGCTCGTCGACCTCGCGCAGCCAGGTCTCGCTCACGATCCGGCAGTCGAGGTCCGTGAGCGTCTCTTCGAGCACCGGCCACTCGCCGTCGAGCAGCGCGATTTCCGCCTCGCTGGCCTCGAACGCGCGCTCGAGAACCGCGCGGTGGGCCGTCGGGTGGCCCATCGCCTCGAGCGCCCAGTCGGGTGCGACGTGGCCGACCGCCCACCCGGTCTCGCGGACGATCCGTTCGAACCGGGGGGCGTAGTGGTTGCCGCCGAAGCCGACGACCTGTCTGTCGCGGTGGGGGTCGACGCCGCGAAGGTCGAGGATGGCGCGGGCGACGGCGTCGGCCCCGGCGGGGTCGTCCCACTGCTCGTCCCCGCTGCCGAGTTCGGCGAACAGCGACGGGCAGCCGACGTCGGTCGGGCCGTGGTGGGTCCCCTCCATGCCGACCTCGTAGCCCTCGGGCGCGTACTCGTCGAAGGCCGCGAGCAGGCGGGCCAGGGCGTCGGGTGCGGCCTCGGCCAGCGCGTCGGGTTCGCCCCCGAACTCGGCGGCGCCGAAGTTGCCCGTGAAGTGGCCCGTCAGGAGCGCCCCGGTGTCGCCGGAGTGGCGCGAGGCGAAGACGAGCAGGTCGGGGTCGCCGTCGAACGCGTCGGCGGGTCGCTCGAGTTCGATGTGGAGGTCGTCGAACGAGCGTAGTTCGGCACCCTCGGTCCGGTAGTACGTCCCGCCGCCGTCGGCGGCCGGACGGACGTCGTCGGTTCGCTCCGTCCAGTCGGCGCGCTCGCGGAGGCGGTCACAGATGTGCTCCGAGGCGCGGTCGGCGCGGCTCTCGAGGATCGCGATCACGAGGCGCAGTCGGTTCCGGGGAGACGAATAGGCTGCGCTTTCGACGCGGACGGCCTCGAGGTGGCCGCCGGCACGACCGACGTCGCCGCAGCGGGGCCACACCACCTCCGGTTCGGTCATCACAGTTGATAAATAAACGCCTTCGCGTCCTTTCGATAGAACTGTGCCGTCCGCTCGGCGACCGCTCGTACGAACTGGCAGCTCGGATAGGAGTCGTGGACCGGCCGGTGGGACGATCGATTGGCGCAGGGACTGCTCGTCTCCACGCTCGGTGAACCGGTCGGTTCGCCGACGGTTCGGTGAAACCGACAGATCCGTCGTCGATTTCACCCGTCGATCGAACGCCCGTGGCACGAGCCACCAGTGGTTTTTCGGTTGTGGACAGCTAACATTGAACACTGTAGTTAGGAGGCTGAAATGAGCGACAACTCGTCGGATCGAATAGATTCGCCAAACGACGTGAATCGTCACGCAGAGAACTGTGAAGAAGCGATCGACTGTCTCGATATCGGTGAGCTGAGCGAACTCGTGGATACCTACGCCGGAACGGTGTTCGACCGGGACGGACGGATCACCGCATGGAACGACGGGGCGCGCGACCTCACGGGATACGACGCGGACGAGATCGTGGGATCGCACTACCGAACGTTCTTTCCGGCGGCCGCTCGCGACACCGATCGGCCGAGCCGGCTGCTCGAGCGAGCGCGATCGGAGGGGGCAGTCGAAACCGACGGTCGGCGCGTCAGGAGCGACGGCAGTCGGTTCTGGGTCCACGAACTGATCGCGCCGATCCGGGAGGGCGGCGCGATCGGGACGCCCGCCGATCGAGCCGACGAGTTGGCGGGCTACGTCTGGTTCGTCTACGACCGAACCGAGGATCGCGAACGCGAGCGGAAACTCCGGGAGGAGAAGGCCTTCGCCGAGAGCGTCTTCGATGCACAACCCGACGTCGTCTACGCCTTCGACGCCGACGAGAACTATCTCGAGTGGAACGATCGCGTGCCGGAAGTCACGGGATATACCGACGCGGAACTGGCCGAGATGGCCCCCCTCGAGTTCGTCGCCCCGGACCACCGGGATCGAACCGCCGAGGCGATCCGACGGGTCCTCGGCGAGGACGAGTACGTCACTCTCGAGGCGGACCTCCGCACGAAAGACGGGCGTCGAATTCCCTACGAGTTCAACAGCGCTCGGATCACCGACGACGACGGGACCGTGCTGGGGTTCACCGGCGTCGGCCGCGACATCAGCGAGCGAAAGGCCCGCGAGCGTGAGCTCCGAGAGGAGAAGGCGTTCACGGAGAGTATCCTCGAGGCGCAACCGGACATCATCTACGCGTACGATACCGAGGAGCGCCTGATCCAGTGGAACGACCAGTTCGAGCGCGTGGCCGGCTACGACTCGGCGGAACTCACCGGGATGGACCCGCTGCAGTTCATCGTGCCGGCGGACCGCGCTCACATCGACGAGGCGATCAATCGCATCTTCGAGGAGGGCGAGCGCGTGACGGTCGAGGGACGGGTGCTCACCAGAGAGGGGGAGCGCATCCCGTACGAGTTCAACAGCGCCCGGATCACCGACGACGACGGAACCGTGCTGGGGTTCACCGGCGTCGGCCGCGACATCAGCGAGCGAAAGGCCCGCGAGCGTGAACTCGAGCGCCTCGAGCGGCTCAACGGGATCGTTCGGACGATCGACGAGACGGTCGTCGCTGCCGAGACCCGCGACGAGATCGAGACCGCGATCGTCGAGGCGTTCGCGGACGCCGATGCCTATCGATTCGCGGTCATCGGGCGCGCCGAACCCGCCACCACGGGCGAGGGATACTCGTGGACTCCCGTGACGTGGGCCGGAATCGACGCAGCGGCGTCCGAGGCGGTGCTCTCGTCGTTCGTCGATCCGCCTGCCGACGCGTCCGTAGCGTCGCCGCTCGAGACGCGAACCGTCCAGCGGTACCAGTCACTCCGCGAGAGCGCCGTCGACGAGTGGGCGGCCGACGCCCGAGAGCGCGGGTACCGCTCGGTCGCGGTCGTCCCGGTCACCGCGAGCGACCGGTCGTTCGGCGCGCTCGTGATCGGTGCCGCCGAGCCGTCGGCGTTCACCGACCGCGAGCGGGAAGTGTTACAGGAGTTCGGCGGGACGATCGGACACGCGATCAACGCGATGGCGGTCCGGCGACTCCTCTATCTGGACACCGTCGTCGAACTCGAGTTCGAGTCGAGCGACCGCGGCGACGTCTGTATCGATCTCTCCGCGGACGCCGGCTGCGATCTGTCGGTCGACCACGTGCTGCCGCTGACCGACGAGGTGTTCGTCTACTACCTCACCGTCTCCGGCGCCGATCCGGAGACGATTCGCGACGTCGCCGGCGACGACCCGGCCGTCACCGAACTCCGGCTCATCGACGCCGACGGTGCGGAGAGTTACTGGGAAGTCGTCGTCCGCGGCTCGACGATCACCGAACTGCTCGGGGAGTACGGCGCGCGGTTGCACTCGAAAAACGTCCACGAAGGCGTCGCGGAGCTCACGGTGCAGGTGAATCCCGACGTGGACCTCCGCGAACTCGTCGGCGCGATCACGTCGGCCTACCCCGATACCCGCCTCGTCTCGAAGCAGACCGTCGATCGGTCGGTCGAGACGCGCGGCGACTTCCGGCGCACCGTCGAGTCGATGATGACCGAGAAACAGCGGCTGGCGCTCGAGGCAGCCTACCACGGCGGCTACTTCGAGTGGCCGACGCGAAACAGCGACGCGAGCGAGATCGCCGATCGACTCGGAATCGCCCGGCAGACCTTCCACCAGCATCTCCGCGTCGCACAGGGGAAGCTCCTGTCGGCGTACTTCGAAGCGAGCGAGTGATCAGCGTACCACTCAGGGATACCAGAGCATGCTGGTACACTTCTTTCCCCTGCTCGCGGACTCTATCCGGCAATGAGTTCACCCCCGGACACCGAGACGACAACGATTGCGGCGGACGTCCTCGCGGAACCGCGGCGGCGATACCTGCTCGCGACGCTGCTCGACCGCGAGGGCGCGCCATCGTCCGGTCCCCCGCCGACCGCGCGGCCGGTGTCGGTCGCGACGCTCGCGACGGAGGTCGCCACCGCGGAGTGTGACCGCCCGATCGTTACCGACGACCAGTGTGAGGAGATCCACATCACGCTGGTCCACAACCACATCCCGCGGCTGGTCGACATCGGCGTGTTGCGCCGTGACACCGACGGAGACGCGACGACGGTCACACTCCGCGACCACCCGATGCTGGCCGCCGACTGGGTCCGGACGCTCCTCGCGGACCCGACCGGCGAGGGGTTCGCCGCCGACGAAGCGACGCTGAACCGGACGCTCGAGGCACTTTCCGACGCTCGACGCCGGACCGTCTGTACCGCGCTCGCGACGCAGCGCGGCGCGGTCGACGTCCGCGATCTCGCGGCGATGGTCGTCGAGCGGGAGAGCGGCGACGGGACGGGACTGGTCGACGTCACCGAGACAGACTGCGCGTCCGTCGCCACGACGCTCGTCCACAAGCACCTCCCCGCGCTCGCGAGCGCGGGTCTCGTGGCGCACGACGACGCGGAAAACCGGGTCGAACTCGCGACCGATGCGCCGCAGTGGCAGGCCGACTGGGTGCTCGATGGACCGCTCGCGGCCGTCGGCGATCTCGTTCCCGCTCGCGAGTTTCGGGAACGTCCCGACGAGTCGATTCGAAACGAGACGGGGGCGGACGCACCGGCTGCCAACGAGAGACGGGAGGCGGAAGCGACATCCACCGGGCCCTGTCGGACGATCGAGGGTCGGGAAACCGTCATCGCCGCGGGACACGACATCGCCGACAGCGCCGACGAGGAACTGTTCCTGACGATTCCCGACGCGGAGTTGCTCCAACGGACGTGTCTCGAGCGCTGGCGCGACGCGGCCGACCGGGGGGTCGACGTGTACGTCGGGTCGGACTCGCCGCGGGTTCGCGACACCGTCCGATCGGCGATTCCGAGCGCGACGGTCTGTGAACCGCAACTCGACTGGCTCAACCTGCCGATCGAACGGGGGAATCACGGGCGCGTCTTCTTCGCCGATCGGGAGACGGCCATGCTCGTGACGGTCGACGACTCCCGCTCGGACGAGAACGGCGAGCCGCGAGTGGGTGCGATCACCGGTCACGGACGGGAGAACGCGCTGGTCTCGCTCGTCCGCGAACACATGGGACCGCGCCTCGACCGGCTCACGGCCGAACACGACGCTCGAGACGAAACGCCCCTGCAAATCTGAACCGCCGGAGCGCGGTGCGCGTTCGACGCGGCCCGATCACGGAAACGGGACGGAGACGAAGCCGGCGGCCGCGAGACGTGGCTGCCGGCCGAAATCGGTCTCACGGTCGGGTACGAGATACCGAACAGCGTTCCGTCACCGACGACCAGTCGTCGGAGACGAGCACCGTCTCGTCGTCCCCACCGGCGAGTGCGTACAGCACCCCGTCGTCGAGAACCGGCTACCGGGGCTCGATCGGGAGATCAGCCAACGGCTCGCCCGCCCCGACGTCTGTGGCCGGATGTTACTGGGTGGTGAGAGGAAGTGCCGACGGCGGTTCGAAGGAGCGAACGGTCGATCGTCCCCAGAGTTACTAGACCAACAGGTAAACGAAGACGGCGTAGCCGACGACGAGTCCCGCACCGTCGAGTCGCGTCAGCCGGCGGCCGTGCCCCATCATCGCGACCAGCAGGACGGTAAAGGCGATCATGACCGGCAGTTCGAACCGGAGCGTGCTCGTCGTGATCTCGATCGGCGTGATCAGGGCGACGACCCCCAGCACCGCGAGGACGTTGTAGATGTTCGAGCCGACGACGTTACCGATGGCGAACGCGGTCTCGCCGCGGATGGCACCGACGACCGAGGCCGCCAGTTCCGGCAGCGACGTCCCCAGCGCGAGCACCGTCAGCCCGATGACGAGGTCCGACACGCCGAGCGCCGACAGCAGTCCCGTACCGCCGGCGACGAGCCACCGCGAGCCCACGACGAGCGCGATGAGGCCACCGACCACGAGCGCGACGTCCCGCACCGACGCACCCGAGCCGGCGTCGGGATCGTCGACGACCGGCGCGGAATCCGCGTTGACGTAGTAGAGCAGGAAGGCCGTGAAGGCGGCGAGCACCACCAGAAAGATCGCCCCCTCGAGGCGGCCGATGCGACCGTTCGCACCCAGCGCGACGAGGAGGATCGCGGCGAGGATCATCACAGGAACGTGCCGGCGCATGACCCGGTCGCTGATCGGCAGCGGTTTGATCAGCGCGGAAACGCCGAGGACCAGCCCGATGTTCGCGATGTTCGAGCCGACGATCGTTCCCAGTCCGATGTCGCTCGAGACGTTCAGCGCGCCGATCGTCGAGACGAACAGTTCCGGAGCGGTCGTCGCGAACGCGATCACCGTCACGCCGACGGTCGCCGCCCGGAGTCCGATTCCGAGCGCCAACCGTCCCGCGCCCGCGACCAGCAGCTCGGCACCACCGTAGAGGGCGACGATCCCGCCCGCAAGCAGGAGGAGAAACAGCGGCGTTCCGGAGAGCATGGCGGCGGCTACTCAGGAGGGGCGTAAAAACGACGCGAAAGCGTGTCGGCCGTGCGACGGGATCGCATCGTCGCGATCGCCGCGAGACGCGCGTCGGAACCGCCCGTCCGCCGGCCGACGCCGAACCCGCCGAAGCCAGATCGATTATAGTCCCGCCGCACCGAGTGAGAGCCATCGATGGCTATGGACGTATACGGTCTGCTCGGCAACCCGGTCGGCCACTCGCTGTCGCCGCCGATGCACGAGGCGGCCTACGACGAACTCGGACTCGAGGCGCGCTACGTGACCTTCGAGCCCGACGAAGACGACCTCACGGACGCGATCGGCGGCGCCGACGCGCTCGGGATCGCGGGGTTGAACGTGACGATCCCGTTCAAGCAAGCGGCCCTCGAGATCGTCGCGCCCGAGGATCTGGCGACCCGGATCGGCGCGGTCAACACGATCGACTTCTCGGGCTCGGGGCCGCCGACGGGGTACAACACCGACGCCGTCGGCGCATTGCGCGCGCTGCGCGACCACGAGGTCGACGTCGAGGGTGCGCACGCGGTCGTCGTCGGAGCCGGCGGTGCCGGCCGCGCGATCGCGTTCGGCCTCGCGGACGCCGGCGCGACGGTCGCGATCGCCAACCGAACCGAGCAAAAAGCCCGCGCCCTCGCCGACGAGGTCCCCCGGGCGACCGGACACGGCCTCGCGGACCTCGAGGAGCTGGTGGGCAACGCCGACGTGCTGGTCAACGCGACCAGCGTGGGCATGGAAGAGGACGCGACGCCGGTTCCGGCCGACGCGCTCCACGGCGAGCTGGCCGTCCTGGACGCGGTCTACCGACCGCTCGAGACGCGGCTGTTGCGCGACGCCGCCGACGCGGGGGCGACGACCGTCGACGGCGCGTGGATGCTCCTCTATCAGGGCGTCGAGGCGTTCGAGATCTGGACCGGTCGGGACGCGCCGGTCGGCGTCATGAACGAGGCGCTCCGATCTCGCCTGTGAGCGCTCGACTCGAACGCGTTCACTGATCCCCCCATCAGTATCAGGCGAATTTAAGTGTTGGAGACGACTACATCGCGCTAATGGCAATCCTCCAGAAGCTGAAGTCCCTGTTGGGGTTCGGCGGGTCGGACTCCGAGCGCGGGGGCGCTCGAGAGGTCGGGGTAACGGTCGAACGGGAAGGCTCGACGGACGAGGGAGCCGACGTCGAGTCCGACCGAGACGAGACGAACCACGGGAGCGACCCCGCCGGAGCCGGCAGCGCTGCCGAGCCGCCGCAGTCGGCCGCGAGCGGCACGAGCGCCGCGGGGTCGACGGAGTCGATGACGGAGCCGACTGACACTCCGGAAGCGGCCGCCGAGCCGGCGGAAGCGGCCGGACCGGATACCGAAGACGCCGCGCCGACGGCGGAGAAGACGCCCGATCGGCCGGCAGCGGACGTGTCCGTCGACGAGGCCGAAGCGGACGCCGACGCGGCGACCGAGTCGGAGCCCGAGCCCGAGTCGGAATCCGAGCCCGAGTCGGAGTCGGAGCCCGAACCCGAGTCGGAGTCGGTCGACACCGATTCGGCCACCGATGAATCCGATAGCGAGGAGCCGACGGACGAGTCCGAAGCGCGCGAGGCGGTCGACGACTCCGAGGCCGCGGCCACCGAACCCGAATCCGCGGACGAGGCCGACGAGACCAACCAGGAACCGGTCGACTCGATCAAGGGAATCGGCCCGGCCTACGCCGACCGGCTCGCCGCTGCGGGCGTCGACACCGTCGGCGAACTGGCCGCCGCGGAGGCCGCCGAACTGGCCGACCAGACCGATATCTCCGAGAAGCGCATCCAGGGCTGGATCGACCGCGCCGAAGTCCGATAGCGCACCCTCGGACTGACGCCACTGTCACTCGCCACTCGAGTCCCGACACCCGACGTCGACCCGCTTCGTCACTCGCCCGACGGCGTTCTCTCCTGTTTCTCGACCGGCGACCCCGTCGAACCGGGAATCGCAAGAGGATTACTCGCCCGGTCCGTGTCGACGACCATGAGCGATCCCCGCGTCGTGACGACGCTGGACTCGTTTCGCGCCGCCGCTCGCGATCGCGAGCGGGGCGGGCCCGACGCGGAGCCCGCCGCGTCGACGCGCGGGCTCCGGGTTCCCGTCGAAGCCCGCGCGACCGTCGACGATCCCTTCCTCGCCTATCGACGGGTGCGCGGCGACGGCGACGGTACCGCTTTTCTCGAGACGACCGGCGGCCAGCCCGGCTGGGGCTACTTCGGCGTCAACCCCGTCGATCGGCTCACCGTCGGTCCCGACGCGGTCCGACGGGACCGTGGCGACGACCGCTCGCCGACGCTGGCCGCACTCGAGGGGCTGCTCGCGGGCGACCGGCTCGCGCGCGGCGACTGTGACGTGCCCTACCCCTGCGGGGCCGTCGGCTGGCTCTCCTACGACGTCGCGCGCGAACTCGAGACGCTGCCCGACTCGGCCGTCGACGATCGCGGGCTACCCCGACTCGAGGTCGCGGTCTACGACCGGCTCGTCGCCTGGACGGAGCCGACCGACGGCGACGTGACGGTGCGGGTCACGGCCTGTCCGCGGGTCGGCGGCGGGACGGAGCCGACCGACGCGGACCTCGAAGCCGCCTACGAGCGCGGCCGCGAGCGGGCGCTCGAGCTCGCCGGGGCCGTCCTCGACGGGGACCGGGACCCCGAGGGCGGCGAGCCGCCCGTCTCGACTCCGGCGGCGACGTTCGAGAGCGAGTGCGGGCGGGCGGCGTTCGCCGACCGGGTGCGTCGAGTCAAGGAGTACGTCCGCGAGGGGGACACCTTTCAGGCGAACGTCTCCCAGCGACTGGTCGCGCCCGCCGCGGTCCACCCGGTCGCCGCCTACGACGCCCTCCGGCGGGTCAACCCGGCACCGTACTCGTGTCTGCTCGAGTTCCGTGCGGCGGACCTGGTGAGCGCCAGTCCGGAACTGCTGTTGGAGCGCGACGGCGAGTTCGTTCGGACGGAACCGATCGCGGGCACTCGCCCGCGCGGCGAGACGCCCGCGGCGGACGCCGCGCTCGAGGACGACCTGCTCACCGACGAGAAGGAACGCGCCGAGCACGCGATGCTGGTCGACCTAGAGCGCAACGATCTCGGGAAAGTCTGCGAGTACGGCTCGGTCACCGTCGACGAGTACCGGCGGATCGACCGCTACTCCGAGGTCATGCACCTCGTGTCGAACGTCACCGGGCGGCTTCGACCGGATGCGACGCTCTCCGACGCCGTCGCCGCGGTCTTCCCCGGCGGCACGATCACCGGCGCGCCGAAGCCGCGGACGATGGAGATCATCGACGAACTCGAGGCGACCCGCCGCGGTCCCTACACGGGCAGCGTCGGCATCTTCGGGTTCGACGGCCGGGCCACCCTCAACATCGTCATCCGGACGCTCGTCCGTCACGCCGACGAGTACCACCTGCGGGTCGGCGCGGGGATCGTCCACGACTCCGACCCCGCCCGCGAGTACGACGAGACCCTCGACAAGGCCCGCGCCCTCATCGCGGCGGTCGACGACGCGCTCGGCGAGCGGGCCGACCTGGGGCTCGAGTCGGACGCCGAAGTGAAGTCGGAGCGGGCCGACGGGGGTGAATCCGGTGACTGAGACGGACACCCGAATGCTCGTCGTGGACAACTACGACTCGTTCGCGTACAACCTCGTCCAGTACGTGGGGGAACTCGCGGACGAGGTGCTCGTCCGGCGCAACGACGAGCTCGACCTCGCGGGCGTTCGCGACCTCGAGCCGACCGGCATCGTCGTCTCGCCGGGGCCGGGAACGCCCCAGGCGGCGGGGATCTCGATCCCGCTGTTCGCGGAGACCGAACTCCCGATTCTGGGGGTCTGTCTCGGTCATCAGGCGCTGTGCGCGGCCAACGGCGCGCCGGTCGTCCACGCGCCCGAGGTGGTCCACGGGAAGCCCTCGACGATCGGCCACGACGGCACGGGACTGTTCGAGGGGCTCCCCGACGCGTTTCAGGTCGGCCGCTACCACTCGCTGACGGTCGACCGGGCGGATCTGCCCGCCGTCCTCGAGGAGACCGCGCGGACGGCCGACGAGCGCGGCGTCCTGATGGCGGTTCGACACCGCGAGAAGCCCCACGTCGGCGTCCAGTTCCACCCCGAGAGCATTCTCACGCGCGAGCACGAGGACGCCGCGGACGGCGACGGCATCTCGCTGTCGGTCGGCAAGCGGATGATCGCGAACTTCTGTCGGTTCGCCGCTCGAGTCGACGCGTGATCGGGCCGCCCGACTCGTCGCTCGGGCGGGCCGATCGGCGGCCCGTCACCGATCCCGATCGATCACCGTTACCGCGTCGGGTCCGGGACCGAGCACGATGCGGTAGCCCGCGTACTCGAAGCGGACGGTGACGGTCGGATTCGACTCGAGGATCGCGGTGAGGGCCTCGGGGTCGACGGCCTCGGCCTCGGACAGCGGTGGCAAGGCCGTCGGAGCACAGCCCTCACGGGCCGCGATACGTGCGAGTGCCGTGGCGAGTGCTGGGTGCATCGTGATCGTCGGGGAGTTCGTAGACCGTCGTCGCGAACGTCGTTTCGCAGTCCGGACACGTGACCGGATCGTCGGTCGGTGCGATACGGATGTCGGTACCACAGTCGCAGTGGATGGTGATTCTCGAGACCATGAGTCGTTCTGTGTGGCCCCGACGCGGCGGTACGCAACCCAGCGAGCGAGTCGGCGACAGGAGCGACTGGTCGGCGGACGTCGGCACATCTTTATTTCGCCAACGTCAATGGTGGATTGCTCCCGCGACGCGGGGGCGATGTGTGAGCCGGAGTGTGGGCTCCAACCATGCACTCCGGCTCTGCGCACTTTCGTGCGCATCCGTGCGGTACGCAATCTACCGTAAAAAGCGTTAGGATACTGACCGGTTAGAACCCTCGGTGGTGCTCCGAGAAACGGGGCTACGGCCACGTTTCGTCCCTTCTATATGTAAAAACGGCCGTCTTGAAACCCTCAATCGATGATAGGTTTCAGCGACCGTGCTGGATATATGGCGCGAATCTTGCACGGGATCATGCCCGATTCGTGAAGGTGGTGATCGCTCGATACAGGAGGTGTAGTTATCGCAGTAACCGTCGCTATCATCGTTAGTTGTCAAGATCTTCTCCCCCAAAGCTTGACAACATGAACCAGTGAATTTTGAACGGAATGGTTGAGCCAGCTACCGACTCGCTCTTAACACTCTCGTTCCGTGTCTTCATTGCGTTTGCTATCGGCGCACTCATCGGCCTCGAGCGAGAACAGGCTGAGTCTGGTGGCTCGTTTGCAGGCAGCCGTACATTTCCCCTGTTTGCAATTTTCGGTGCACTCGTTTACGCGTTCTTCCCTGCGCTATTGCCCGTTGCAGTAGGTGCTCTCGCAGTCCCGCTGACTGTCGCCTACGCTGGGAGACTCTGGATCGAACGTGACCTTGGACTTACGACCCTGACGGCTGCAATGCTCACTGTTATCCTCGGAGCGTTAACGACGCATTCAGCACAGGGGGCAGAACTGGCCGTCATCGTCGGCGGGGCGGTCACAATCCTTCTTTCCTCCAAAGGATTGATTCATGACTTCGTCGATCGAATCGGAGAAGACGAACGCCGGGCAACGAGCAAGTTTGTTCTGGTGGCCGTTGTCATCTTCCCGCTTTTGCCAGACCGTGAACTCGACGTGCTGGCCGGCCTCAATCCCCAGTTCGTCTGGCTCATGGTCGTCTTTGTCACAGGGGTGAGTTTCGCGGCCTACATCCTGAGCCAGATTATTGGTCCAAAACGGGGGGTCGCGCTAACCGGTATCGTGGGAGGGTTCGTCTCGTCGACAGCAACCACGGTGTCGATGGCCGAGCGGACAGCGGACACACCGTCACTCTACCCTGTGTCAACCGTCTCGGTAGTCGTTGCTTCGACAATCATGTTCCCGCGGGCATTAATCGAGATTGCGTTCGTCAATCCGTCACTTCTTCCACGGGTGGTCGTTCCCTTAGGTGCAATGACGATCGTCGGTGCACTTCTTGCAGCCCTCCTTTACTGGCGTTCGACCGGTGAGAGCATCGTCGAGACAGAGATCAGGAATCCATTCCGTCTCCAGACAGCACTGGTCTTCGGAGCGATCTTTGCGGTGGTGCTTCTCATCTCTGAGTCGGCCAGCACGTGGTTTGGAGTATCAGGCGTGTACGCAACTGCATTCCTCTCCGGTCTCGCCGACGTCGATGCAATAACGATCACACTGAGCGCACTCGAAGCGGAGGGGGCAATCTCTCCTGGGGTTGCGACGACGGGCATCGTCATCGGAGCTATCGCGAACACGGTCGTGAAAGTTGCACTTGTGTGGGTTCTCGGAACGCATCAGCTCGGCAAACTCGTCACGGGTATCCTCGGTGCAGTTTCAGCTGTCGGTATCGTGTCGGTCGTCATCTAACTCGTGAGATCACGCTACTGAACACGCACGAGCTATTCAGCGCCACCTTGCTAACATTCCCAATAGCTGACGGATGTACTAGCGTTAGAGTCGCACTTGCAGTGAGCGGCTGGTCACTGCTTTTGACGTGAAACAAACGAAGTCGTCGTGCTGCACTGATCCTCTGTATTCAGCAGTCCGTTCCTCTCAGAATCACCGACATTTACCTTCCTCGTTTGAAATGGCGAGGCTGTGCTCCAGGTTGTGAACGACGCACGTAACGACAAGTTCGCGGGGCCGCTTCCATCAGAGGCGTGAATTCTCTACACTGAACGCCGAACCCAGCTTCGTCCCGTGACCGATTCGCGCCTTGTATTCAGCAGTGTCTGACTGGACTAACAGATTTCCGGCAGAAGCGACCTGCTGAATATAGAGGATTAGTGCAGCACGACCCTGTTTGTTTCAAGCCGAAAGCAGGAACACGGTTCCATTCAGAATCTGGTACGAAACTGAGAAGTTGCGATTTGTTTACAACACGCACGGGTATAACATGCAAGACCGTTTCAGTCACAACCGGCACCCCCCTCGAGGCTGAGTCCGCCTGGTTCAACAGTGATTGTGAAGTAAGTACCTGGACAGCGACCAACGCCTAACTCAAACGTCTCGGTTGTTCCGTCATCTAGTGAAACTGTGGCGTCAAATACCCCTCCGTTGAATGCGTCTTCGATTTCCAGCTGAGAGTCCCCGTCAACGGAATACGATTCATTTAGCACTGTCTCCTCCGAAGATTGCTGGACAAGGGTTACTTCCACCGTGTGTGGCGTTTCAGTCTCATTCTTGATTCGTATATGTCCACCTCCCTCAGAGGAGAACAACAGACAGCCGCCGAAAAAGGATACGATGGACACACCAAGGAATCCGCGCCTATACACATCTAATACTAACATAGTAATCATAAATACCTTATCACTAGAGTGTACTTCACCTATCTGTACTGAACGATCGCCACTTTCACAAATCGGGCCTAGTTTCGTGCCACATTCGCGCTGTGTATTCAGCGGCGGCAATTGATTTCCCTCGCAGCTGTCAGAATTGGCGTGACCGATACAGAGAATGGATGCAGCACGACGACGTTGGTTGTTTCATCCCAAGGCCAATGAACAGCCGTTCAGTAAACATACGAACTTATCGAAGAAGTCGGATTGTTAGCAGAGCCACCATCGGACCGAGGAATAAAATCAGACCCCCGACGAGAAGCAACAATTCCAGAGGGAGCATGAAGATCAGCAGCAGCACAAGGTTGCTAAGCAAAAGCGCGATAACCAGATTGAGGCGGAAGATGACCGGTTTATTGTTCATCGTGTGGGCGTTTTAACTATTCCACCATATATCTTGTTTCCTAACTACTTGCCCCGTACTGAGCGATCACCACCGTCAGACATCGAGCCGAATCTCGTGCGACATTCGCGCCTGCCGGAGTTCGGTCAGAAACGTATGCGAGAGACAGCGGACGAGTGCACCACGACGGTGCCAGTTTCTATTCCAACGGCGTGACGACAACGCGTCTGATCTCGTCTGGCGGACTCCCATTTCCTCGACATCGAGAGAGACGCTCGAGGAAGACCACGCTGGTCTTGTTACCGCGATGCCTCACCCCATCGCTCGGCGATTTTTCCATCTTCGAAGCGATAGATGGCGATCACGGACAGCGTGAGTTCCCTCCCGGTCGGTTCGATACCCATGAGCCGTCCCTCCTGGGTCCCTCTGAGTGTGAAGCGGACCGCGACTCGATCGTCCTCCGCGACCATGTCCTCGATCTCCAACCGCAGGTTGGGAAAGGCCGTCGTGAGCGATTCCAGGTGACGTTTGTACGCCTCTCTCCCCTGCGTATCCCTGATCTCGACGTCCTCGCTCGAGACCGGGTTGTGATTGACGACGTCGTCGATCACGAACGCCGGCAACTCCTCGATGTGGCCGTCTTCGTGCTGTTCTATCGCATCGAAGTACTCCCGCACCCGCTCTTTGCGTTGGTTTACTTTCATTGCCATATGTCAACACCTCACTAGCAGATACGACGATCGGGACGAAGTACTTTGTCTGACCGGGCTGGTCGTATCGATAGTTCAAATGGTCTGTGAGTCCGTGGACTGGTGTCCGAGAGCACAGTATCTGCGCCCTGTATGCGCCGACTCGATCAACCCCCGAGAGGGAGTGCCCGGCGCTGTACGTACGCCTTGTATTCGGCACGACTCCGGTATCCAGTATCGATCGGCGCGTCCTCGAGACACACCCGCAACAAACGGCCTGTGTTCACGACAGTCGGACCGTGGGTTCATTGCCCGGTCGACAACGGTGACGGTGAGACGATACTCCGGAGCAGAAGCCCGTCGGTGCTCGTCACAGTGACGTGTAGTCGTGAAGCGCTTCGATAGCGTCCGCAACGAGTGCGTCCGCTAGTTTCCCTTGCTGGTTGTCGAGGTCTCGGTGTTTGATCGTCGTCACGTACCACGGAGAAACGTATGCATCCGTGTTCGATCCACCTCGAGTCCACGCCTCGTCAGGAACAGCGATGCCATCGGGATGATCCTGGGTCGTCATCCCGACGACGATACACTCCTCAGCTGCAAACGGATGTGAGGTGTCGCTTACGACGAGCCACGGACGATACGCGGCATCGGATTTGTGCGGTGCTGGCCCCCACCAGACCTCTCCTTGCATGTTCTACTGGTCCTCACCGTCCGTCTCTACACCGGGACCCCACTCGGCGGGGTCTTCCGGACCGAGTCGATCGGTCGCCGCACGAGCGGTCGCCAACGCGGTGAGCGTCGTCTCGAGATCCTCGTCGTCGGCAACCGCCCAGTACTCGCCACGGTGGCGGACGAGACCGCGGTTTTCTAACCGGGAGAGGACGACGCCGACGCTCCCGCGTGCAACGTCGGTCGCCTCGTGGATCTCCTGCGGCGTGAACGCCTGTTCGGGCGATGACGCGAGGAACGAGAGCATTTCTTCCGCGTTCGTCCGTCCGTTCGCCCGAAGCTCCGTCACCGGATCATCCTCGAACCGTTCGATGTCGATGGGCACATCCGACATTATGTAACTGACTGTAATAGATGTAACGCGAGGGCGGTCGTGACGAGGTCGGCCACTTTCGAGGAGCAGTGGGTTCATACTCCTCCGAGTGCCACGACGAAATAACCAGACTCGAGCGCCCCGCCATGACCGACGACGACATCTACCACGTCGACGGCGATCTCGTGCCCGCGAGCGAGGCGACCGTCAGCGTCGACGACCGGGGCTTCCGGTACGGCGACGCGGCCTTCGAAACGATGCGCGCCTACGGCGGGACGATCTTCGCGTGGGACGACCACGCGGCTCGGCTCGAGCGGACCTGCGAGGCCCTCTCGCTCGCACACGGCCTCGACGCGAGCGACCTCCGCGCGCGGATCGACGAGACGCTCGCGGCGAACGACCTCGCGGACGCCTACGTCCGGCTGTCGATCACCCGCGGCGTCCAGCCGGGAAAACTGACGCCCCAGCCCGAGGTCGATCCGACGGTCGTGATCTACGTGAAGCCGCTCCCGCGAGGCGGGCTCGAGGGCGACCCCGTCTGGGACGGGCCGGCGACGGTCGAGACGGTCGAGACGCGGCGGGTCCCCGACGAGGCGATTCCGGCCGCCGCCAAGACCCACAACTACCTGAACGGGATTCTCGCGCGCGCCGAACTCGAGGCCGGGATCGACGAGGCGCTCGTGTGCGACCTCGAGGGGCGGATCGCGGAGGGTGCGACGAGCAACCTGTTTTTCGTCCGCGACGGCGAGTTACACACGCCGACGACCGACGGTCCCGTCCTCCCGGGGATCACGCGGGATATCGTCCGCGAACTGGCGCAGGATGCCGGGCTATCGGTCCGCGAGGGTCGGTACGAGCCGGTCGACGTCCTCGCGGCCGACGAGGCGTTTCTCACGAATCGAACCTGGGAACTTCGTCCGGTCGCGTCGCTCGACGGTCGCGCGATCGGCGGCGGCCCCGTCACGGATCGGCTGTCGGCGCTGTACGACGACCGCGTCGAGGAGTCGTGTTATCGCTAGGGCGAGCAGTGGCTGCCAGGGCCCGGATCGGCAGCCGCCCGTGAGCGGGGCGACGGACGGTGCCGACTCGAGGGGGCGTGGCCCGCGACGGTACCGGCTCCCGGATCAGTCGTCGCACTCGACGGCCGACGGACTCGGCTCGTCAGGCTCGGCAGGTTCGTCTACCAGTTCCCGCTCGGTGCCCGTCAACTCGAGCGCGAACCCGCTCCCGAAGGCCGACGCCGGCGTCTGGAAGCCGGCCGGGGCGTCGCCCTCGAGCACGCGCTCGGCGGCCGTCACCGCCGACTCGGCCGTGAGCGCGTAGGGGTTCGGCGTTCGAAGCCGGGCCCGCGCCCGGCGACCGGTCGATTCGTCGACGACTTCGCCCCAGACGACGGCGCCGCCGGTCGCCAGCTGCGTTTCGTCCGGGCCGTCGAGACGGGCGTCGATCAGCCGCTTCAGCAGCCGCTCGGTCGCCCGATTCTCGAGCATCCACCCCAGCGAATCGACGGCCGAGAGGGCTTTCGTCGCCCACGGCGGCGCGGCGGCGTAGACCTCGATCGACTCGATACCGGTGCTGTGGGCCGCGGTGACGACGTCCCCCCACGGGATCGTAACCGCGTGCTCGGGGCCGTCGCCGAAGTCGACCTCGCGCGTTCGGAACGCGGTCGGGACCTGCAGGAGCCGCCCGTTCCGCCGAACGACGCCGCTGCTCCCGAGGTGCTCGACGAGCGTCTTGGCGGTCCCCCGCGAGAGTCCGCTCCCGCCTTTGATACCCAGATGTAACCGATCGGCGGCGGGGAGTCGCTCGGCGAGAAACGCCGCCAGACAGTCCGACGGGACGACGTCGAAGCCGACGCCGGGGAGCACCGTGATACCCGTCTCGCGTGCCCGGCGGTCGCGCTGGCGGAGACACTCGAACACCGGGAATTCGCCCGTGATGTCCAGATAGTCCGTCTTCGTCTCGAGGCAGGCCTCGACCAGCGGGTCGGCGGTTTCGACGAACGGACCCGCACAGTTCAGCACGGCGTCGAAGCTCTCGAGGCGGGACTCGAGGGCCGCCGCCGCGAGGCCGAACGTCCGGCCCTCGACGCCGAGCTCGTCGGCCTGGTCGGCGACCGCGCGCCCGTCGCGGCCGGCGACGACGGGCGAACCGCCGCGCGCGACCGCCTCGCGCGCGATCAACCGGCCCGTATAGCCGTAGGAGCCGTAGATGAGAAGGGAGTCCATAGGCGGCGTTGGTCGGAGAGGGGTTTAAAACTCCGTCAGACATTTGCTCGCCGGTCGTCGTAACGTTCAGGGCGGTCGACCGGTAATCGAGCGATAATGGACGCAGGACGGATCGCGGCGCGTTCGGACGTGCCCGACGACTCGACGCTGTGCTTTCGCGTGACCGACGACGCCGGCGAGGTCCGGGAAGCGATTCTCGTCAGCAGCGGCCCAGCGGCGACGGACGGCGGCGAACCGGCGGCGGGGAACGAGGCGGATGAGGATGGGGATGCGGACGCCGTCTCCTGCTGGCTGAACTACTGCCAGCATCTCACGCACATCAAACTGGACAAGGGCTCGGGCGCGCCGATGCGAGACGGCGAACTCGTCTGTGCGAACCACGGCGCGTACTTCGAGGCCGACTCCGGTCGCTGCACGTTCGGCCCCTGCGAGGGTGCCTATCTCACCGATCTCGAGGTCACCGTCTCGGACGGCGATGTCTACCTGACCGACGAGGCGTACGAGTTCGTCGGCCGCGGTCCGATCGAGGGCGACGATCTCGATCGAACTTCGACCTCGAACGTCGAGTTCTAGACCGCGTCGGGTGCCACCAGGTCCCGCTCCTGATCGTACTCGAGGAGGCCGGCGTCGACCAGCCGCGGGAGGTGATCGTGGTACAGGGAGAGGTAGACCTCCTGTACTCGTTCGGCAGAGATGTTCGCCACGGAGTGACCCGTTTCGCGAACGGCGACCTCCTCCGCGGCGTCGGGAAGCGTCAGTTCCTCGCCGTAGCTTCGCATGACCACCAACAGGAGCCGACGGCGCTGGTCGGCGAGGAGAGCGAACGCGTCGTCGAGCGACTCGGCCGACGCATCGGAATCGTCGTGTTCGTCGAGCCAGTCGAGCGCCGTCTGCACGAACTCGACGCAGTCACGCTCCGCGTGGGATCTGGAAGTCATGTGTGCTCCGTGGGACTCGAGCCGAACGGCCGCGCGGAAAACGGACGCCAATCACCGCGACGGGGTCGGACACCGCCGTTCGCTCGAGGGTTCGTATCAGGTTCTCTCCTGCACGCTAAATATTAGTATCGAATCGGGCCGAGAATATGTGAGCAAAACTGACAGTCGTCGATCGGTACTGGTCGGGGGATCACTCGATCGTGAACGTCGGCTCGTCGACCGACTCGCTCTTGCAGTCGGGGCACCGCGACGGAAGGTTCAGCAGATCGTCGTAGTCGTCGAACCCGCAGTCCCGACAGGTCGGCGGCGCGACGAGTAGCTGCTCGTCGGTTCCAGCGACCGATTTGGAGACGTGTTCGACGTGGCGGACCACCGCGTGCGGGGGCAGATCGAGCTGCGTGGCCAGCTCGCTGGGCGTCGCCGGTTCGGCCCTGAGGGCGTCGGCGAGTCGCTGTCGCGTCGTTTCGTCGGCCTCTCGCATACGTCCGGTCACGAGCGGCACGCTTTTCCGTCTTGCTCTTCGACCGTTCCGGCCGCTCCATCGACGGCCGCCCGCGAAATCTCGTGAAAGGGCAAGTAACTTAGACCCCGCAGGAGAAGACCGGTCCATGAAGGCCGTCGTCCTTGCAGGCGGGTATGCGACGCGAATGTGGCCGATTACCAAACATCGGCCCAAGATGTTCCTCCCGATCGGCGAGTCGACCGTCGTCGATCGCATCTTCGCGGAGCTCGAGGCTGACGACCGGATCGAGGAGGTCTACGTCAGCACGAACGAGCGGTTCGCACCCGACTTCGAGGCCCACCTCGCCGACAGCGAGTTCGACAAGCCCCGCCTCTCGATCGAGGAGACGACCGAGGAAGACGACAAGTTCGGCGTCGTCGGCGCGCTCGCGCAACTCATCGACCGCGAAAACGTCGACGACGACCTACTGATCATCGCTGGCGATAACCTGATCAGTTTCGACGTTCCCGACTTCCTCGATTACTTCGAGGAACGCGACGCGCCTACCCTCGCAGCCTACGACGTCGGCTCCCGCGAGAAGGCCAAATCGTACGGTCTCGTCGACCTCGAGGACGACCGCGTCGTCGACTTTCAGGAGAAACCCGACGATCCCAAGAGCACGCTCGTCTCGATCGCCTGCTACGCGTTCCCCCGAGAGTCGCTCGATCTCCTTCCGACCTACCTCGAGGACGGCAACAACCCCGACGAGCCGGGCTGGTTCGTCCAGTGGCTCCAGAACCGCGAGACGACCTACGCCTACACCTTCGAAGACGCCTGGTTCGATATCGGCACTCCCGAGAGCTACCTCGACGCCGTCGCCTGGCACCTCGACGGCGAGTCGCGCGTCGCCGACTCCGCGACGCTCGAGGGCGCCACCATCGGCGAGAACGTCCACGTCATGGACGGCGTGACGCTCGAGGAGACTGCGCTCGAGCACACGATCATCTTCCCGGGCGCGACGGTCCGGAACGGCGATATCCGCCGCTCGATCATCGATCAGGGAACCCACATCGAGGACCTGGATCTCGCCGGCGCGCTCATCGGCGCGCACACGACGATTACGAACGGCTCGCCGCAGTGAGCCCGCGCTGACGCGACCGGAGCGCACTGTCCTCACCGGTCTCACCGCTCTTGCCCGGGGCGACACAGCTATAGGCCTCCCGTCTGATATGTGCGGACGAAGACCATGACTCGGACGGTCCAGTCGGTCCTCGACCGGCACGCCGACGGCGTTCCCTGCGGGGAACTCGCGGCCGACTTCCGCGAGCACCGACGCTGGACCGGCGACGACCCCCTGTTGCTGCTCGCCGAAGCAGCCGCCGCGACGACCGGACAGGGATTCGTCGACGGTATCGAACCGACGGTCTCCCGGTTTCGCGAGGCGTTCGTCGCAACCGGACGCGTCGACTCCTTCGCGGACCTCGCCGCGCTCGAGCGCGACGACGACGACCTGGTGGCCGTCTTCGGTGCCAGACGGAAGCGACACGTCCTCCGCGAGGCCGCCCGCGTGCTCGCGGATCGGCCGGAACCGGACGATCTGGACGCCCTGATCGAGTGGGCGAGCGCCGCCGACCACTACCGCTACGACACGGACCCGATCGGCTCGGTCGCCGGCGTCGGCCCCTCGAGTTTCCAGTACCTGCGCCAGCTCGCCGGCATCGAAACGATCAGACCGGTCCCGGCGGTCGTGGAGCTGATCGACGCCGTCGACGCGGAACTCGAGCCCTCGCCGCTCGACACCGGAACGGCCCTGCGAACGATCGCGTCCGGCGAGTGGCTGGCGATCGGCTCGTCGTACACGGCGCTCGAGCTCGACCGGCTCGCGTGGTGGACGGCGACCGACGCGGACGAGCGGGCGGCGATCCGCGAGATTCACGACACGCCGCTCGGTACCGATAGTCGAGACTGACGCCGTTCGAGTGGCGCACCGACCCGTCGATCGGAGCGGGACCCTCGAGTCGGTCCGCGCGCTCGACGCTACTGGAACTCGTCGGTCGGCATCGTGAAGTCGACGGTAACGAGGCGGTCGTCCTGGGAAACGTCGTCGAGCGTCGCCGACTCCGAGAGCGAGTTCTCGAGGTTCGATTCGGTCTCGTCGAGATCGATTCCGTCCGCGGTTTTGTACAACAGGAGGTACGTCCCCAGCATCTCCTCGCCGTCGATCTCCGCGGTAATGCCGGTCGTGACGACCGCATCGTCGGCAGCGTCTTCGCTGCTCGACTCGGTCTGTCCGTTGAGGGAGACGTAGACGGTCGTGTCCACTTCCTGCCGAACGAGATCGAAGTCGTCGTTGACGTCGACGAACCGGTCGGCGTCCTCGTTGTAGGTGTCGATCAAGAGCTCGAGCTCCTCCGTGGCCTCGACCTCCGCGTACTCGTACGGACTCGACCTGATGAGATGCGTCCCGTCGGTCGCGACCATCGCGTTCTCCGCCTCGTCGTCCGCGTACAGGTCGAAGTCCCCGTAACTCCCCTCCTCGGACACCCCCATGCCGTCGACGACGTCGCTCCCGTCGAACGAACCCGTGAGTATCTCGGCGAACCCGACACTGAGGACGAACTCGACGTCGTCCGCCGAGAGGTCCTCGCCGTAGGTCCCCGTAACCTCGTCGCGCAGGTCGCTTTTGTTGGACACCGCCTCCTCGTCGAGGATCGCCGCCACGTTCAAGAGCGTCGTCGATATCGAATTCGAACCGACCGCCTCGGGATCGTACGTCCACGCGGCGTAGTCGAGGCCGTCGTCGAAGTAACTCCCCACGACCGGCAGCTCGCTACAGCCGGCGAGTCCCGCCACGATTCCCACACCCGCAACGCCGCCCCCCATCCGAAGTACGTCACGTCTCGATTGCATCCGGTCAGTATATTCAGCATCCTCATAAAGTAGCTCTGGCCGATAACGTGACCGCACAGTCCCGCTACCGATCACTCGGCGATTCGGATGCGACCCGAGACCGTTCCTCGAGACGGGGTTTCGGGCCGGTTCGGGCCGGCTCGTACTCCAGATCGATCCGTCGGTCCATGTGCGGCCCGTCGACCACAAGCGTCTCGGAACCTCCTTTTTCCGCCCGGGTTCTCCGTTCACCGCTCGCGCAAAAATCTGGGCCAAAAAGCCGCTCGCTTACGCCGTTCGCTCGCGGTGGTACGACGCTAACTGCGCGTCCGAGATCCGCAATCGCCCACGCGTTCCCTCCCACACCGGCTCGTACTCCAGATCGATCCGTCGGTCCATGTGCGGCCCGTCGACCACCAGCGTCTCGAACTCGCCGCCTTCTCCCAGGATGTGGACGCCGTACTCCTCGTTGAGCCCCTCGAGTTCCGCGATCGCCGCCCGATCGAGGGTGCGGCCGAGCCACGACTCGTCCAATCCGTGCGCCGCGACCTGCACGATCTCGATTTCGAACCCGGCCTCGAGCATCGCATCGGCCAGTTCGCGGGGATCTTCCTGCCAGAGCGGGGCGAACAGCTCGCAATCGAGCCGGTCGCACATCCCCCGAATCCGGCTCGTCTGGTACTCGCTCTCGACGGCACCCGCCGTGACGCCCGCGACGCCGTTCGGAAGCTCACGGTCGAGGGTGGCGAGCGCGGCCTCGAGCGGCTCGAGTTCGTCGTCGCCCTGCGCGCTCGAGTCGGTCGCCGCGTCGGCCGCGAAGTCGTCGGGTTCGACGTCGACCAGCTCGATGCCGATGCTCTCGGCCGCCAGCGCGGCCAGCTCCGTCGCGGGGACGTGGTACATGTACGAATCGCCCGCCGGGTGGACGGTGACGAGCCGTTCGACCGGTAGATCGCGCTCGAGGGCGCGGTACAGCGCCCACGCCGAGTCCTTGCCGCCGGAAAAGAGGCTCACCCAGGCCCCGTCTGCGTCGCTCATGGTCGGAAGTCGGCAGGGGCGGATAAATGGGTACCGGGTCCGAGCCGCGTCAGCGGTCTCGCGTCCGGGACGAGTCCGGGTTCGCGTTCGCGTCGGCCCCGCCGTCGGTGAGTTCGGGATCCGGCCGCTCCGAGACCGGTCCGGCCTCGCCGTCGGGGGCCGCGTCGGGACCGTCCCCGGGGTCGGGATCGACAGCAGCGTCGGACGCCGACTCGCCGGTCGCGGCACCGCCGTCCGTTCCGCCGTCGGGGCGATCGACGCCCTCGTTCGAGCCGCTGACGGACGACGCGAACTGGGCCCCGACGAGACTCACCACGATCGCGGTGACGACGAACAGGGCGAGTCGCTCGCCGGTCCCCATCACGAACCGCTCGTTCGAGAGGATGCCGAGTTCGTACGCTGGGACGACGAAGGGGTCGATCACGTGCTGTTGCTCGAGGAAGTAGGCGGAGAACCCGCGAACGACCAGGCTGACGGCGACGACGAGAAACGGGAGATTGAGAAAGGACGTTCGGATCGGATCGTCGCCGATCGCCTCGTCGAGCAGTCGGCCGGCGCTGGCCGTCAGCGCGGCCATCGCCAGCCAGGGGATGCTGTCGAAGGCGAACCGCGTCGTCGGGATCACCACGCCCGCCGTGTCCTCGAGGTTCGAGACGCCGAGCGCACCGACGAACAGGCCGACGAACGTCAGCCCGGCGGCGACCACGTAGGTGACGACCGACACCTGCCCCGAGTACAGCGACTCCCGCGTCTGGCGGGCGAACCTGGTCAGGAGTTCGTCGACGTTGAACCCCTTGTAGAGCAGGAAGAGGCCGATAACGGTGGTGATCGCGGCCGCGCCCGTGGCCGGACCGACGGTAGTCGCGAGCAGCGGGAAGACGAGCAGGGTCAACCCGATCGGCACGAGGACGGTCTGACGGAGTTCCTCGTCCGCGAGAAACTGCTTGAGCAGGTAGTAGGTCGACTCGATGTCGCGGGCCTGTCGGACGACGACGCGGTCGACCGAGTCGACCCGGACGCGGCTCTCCACGATCGGGATCAGCCGCTCGTCCTCCGCGCTGTCGGTCACGACGACCGCCGAATCCGGATCGTAGTCCGCGATGAGATCGTCGAGTTGGGCGGCGACCGCTCGATCCGCCGACACCATCGACTCGTGATCCCCCGAGACGACCGCGACGACGACCTCCTCGTTCTCGTCGCGCAGATTTTGGGCGACCCGCAACGACTCGAGTAACGTGTTGACACCGGAGTCCTCCGGATCCGCGAGGCCGACGTCGGTCACGAGCGCGCGGACTGCCTCCCAGCCGACGACGGGCGAGCGGAGGCCGGTCTTGCGGCCCACGTCGTCGGTTCGGTCGAGGCAGACGACCAGCGTTGTCACGGATAGGCGTTGAGTCCCCTGTAACGATAAAACCACTTACTCGAAAACGGTGACTCCTCGTCCCCTCGCTCACACGCCGGTCCGTCGAGTCGGCGGGCTCGTGATCCGCCGAGAAATCGCTAACCACTAATTTTTATTTACTAAGGGTACAATTATTAAATTAGTCACTGACTATGAAACAACCGCGCAGAACGGTGATAAAGACGATCGGTGCGGGGAGCATCGGGCTAGGGACGATCGGAACCGCGGCAGCAACGACGACGATCACGATCGATGGCGGTGGCGACGATATCTGGGGCGACACCGACGCGTTCCACTACTTCTACGAGGAAGTCGACGGCGACTTCGACGTCACGGTCAAGATCGACGAACTCGAGAACACGGACGGGTGGGCCAAGGCAGGCCTGATGGTCCGACAGTCGCTCGCGGCCGACGAGGAGCACGCGATGGTCCGGAAGACGCCCGGGAACGACACCTCGGTCCAGTGGCGGTCGGACGGCGGGGACGAGGCCGAGAGTACGACCTCGGACGGCGGCGAGGACCTGCGCAGGGTTCCGGGCGGAACGATGACGGCCGAGTGGCAGCGCCTCGTCCGGCAGGGGGAGACAATTCGGGCGTATGGCTCCAACGACGGCGAGAACTGGACGCTCATCGCGGAGCTCTCGCCGTCGAACGGGACGGTCGACTTCGCCGGCAGCGCCTACGTCGGGCTCGCGGTGACGAGCCGCAACGAGGGGACGCTCTGTACGGCGGCGTTCTCGAACCTGTCGGGACTGTCACCGTCCAGCAACGACGACATCGGCGACGTTGCGGTGTCCGGAAGCGTCTCCACCACCGACGGCGACACTGGCGGCGACGATCCCGCCCCGGTCGTCTCGACGGGGTCGGCATCGAACGTCACCGCCTCGTCGGCCAGTCTCGGCGGTGCCGTCGACGAACTGGGCGGTGCCGACTCGGCCGTCGTCTCCTTCGAGTACCGCCCGAGCGGCGCGCGGTCGTGGACCACGACCGCCTCGCAGACGCTCTCCTCGAGTGGGACGTTCAGCTATCAGGTCGGCGATCTCTCGAGCGACACGACCTACGAGTTCCGTGCGGTCCTCGAGACCAGCGATGGCGACGGCGACAGGGGATCGATCAATACGGTCGAGACCGCGGTCAACGAGACGGACGGAGTCGTGGTCGAGGGAGCTGGCACCGACATCTGGAACGAGTCCGACGAGGGTCACTACTACTTTACCGACGTCAGCGGCGACTTCGACGCCGTCGTCGCGGTCGACGGCCTCGAGGGCACCGATCCGTACGCCAAGGCCGGCCTGATGGTCCGCGAGACGCTCGACCCGGAGGCAAAGAACGTCATGATTCGACGGACGTCCGGCCACGACACGTCCGTGCAGTGGCGTCCCGAACCCGGCGGCGAGTCGACGAGTCTGACGTCCGACGCCGGCCGAAGCGAACGCGAAACGTCGGGCGGGACGATCGACGCGGACTACCAGCGACTCGTCCGGAACGGTGAGACGCTCCGTGCGTACGCATCGGAGAACGGCGAGGACTGGACACTCGTGGCCGATCTCTCGAGCGACGCGATCGACCTCGCGGAGAGCGGCTACCTCGGGCTTGCAGTCACGAGCCACAACGCGGGAACCCTCTGTGCCGCCGAATTCTCGGAGCTGACCGGCGTCTCGCCGACCCACAGCCGGGACATCGGAGACGTCGAGGTCGCCGGCAGCGTCTCCGGGGACGACGGTGCACCCGTCGACACGAACCCGGTGGTCGCGACGGGATCGGCGACAGACGTGTCCGCGACGACGGCGACCCTCACCGGACGGCTCGACTCGGTGGGACGGGCGTCCTCGGCGACGGTCACGTTCGGGTACCGTGCGGTCGGTGCCGAGTCGTGGACGACGACGGACGGCCGGACGCTGTCCGGCCCCGGTTCGGTCGATATCGAGATCACCGACCTCTCGAGGGAGACCGACTACGAGTTCCGCGCCGTCGTCGAGGCCAGCGACGGCGATACCGATACCGGCGCGGTCGCCACGTTCACAACCGGCGAGTCCGACACCGGTCCAGTCGTCACGACCGGCGAGGTGTCGGAGATCGACGCCACGTCGGCGACGCTGAACGGGCATCTCGAGCGGATCGGTGGACAGGCGTCGACGGCCGACGTCGCGTTCGAGGTCCGTCCCGTCGCCGACGATGACGAGGACGACGCGGAGTGGAGCCGCTCGAGCACCGAGACGCTCGAGGAACCCGGCGAGTTCCGCGGGAACGTCCGCGGGCTCTCGAGCGAGACCGACTACGAGTACCGCGCGGTCGTCGAGGCCGACGACGGCGACGGCGATGCCGGCGAGATCGGGACGTTCACGACCGGGGAAGCTCACAACGACGGCGGCGCACACTACGACTACACCGACGGGTTCACTACGCCTGCACCGTGGCTCGAGGACGAAGCCGTCGACGTCTATCGGATTCAGGAAGCGACCCGTCGCGCGGTCGAAGGGCCGTTCCAGGCGAGCGGGCCGCGCGTGATCGTCTTCGAGACCAGCGGCGTCATCGACCTCGGGGGCGACAGGTTGGAAGTCACCGAGGACAAGTGTTGGATCGCCGGTCAAACGGCCCCCTCGCCGGGAATTACGTTCATCAACGGCATGGTGGCGGTCGGGGCCAACGACTGTGTCGTCCAGCACATCCGTTCGCGAATCGGTCCCGGTTCCGACGGCAACATCCAGGGCAACGACTCGTTCAACACCCAGGACGACACGACGAACAACGTCGTCGATCACGTGACCGCCTCGTGGGGGACCGACGAGTGCATGTCCGTCGGCTACGATACGAATCGGACGACCTACACGAACAACCTGATCTACGAGGGGCTGTACGACCCCTACGGCGACGGCTCGGATCACAACTACGGCACGCTCGTCGGCAACGGTGCCGACAACGTCACGCTGGCGGGCAACGTCTGGGCGAAGTGTCGCAGCCGCATGCCCCGTCTCAAGGGCGATACGCGGAGCGTCGTCGCGAACAACCTCTGTTACTTCTTCGACGAAGGGGGGATCGCGGACGGCTCGACGGAGACCAGCTTCGTCGGCAACGCCTACCTCGGCACGATCGCACCGGACGACAACGTCCTCGAGGGCGGCGACGCGTATCTCGAGGACAACGTCACGTACGATCCGTCCCTCGATTCGGACACCGACTTCGCCACCTCGAACGAACTGTCGTCGCCCCCGCTGTGGCCCGACGGTCTCGAGACGATGTCCGCGAGCGAGGTCGAGGAACACAACCTCCGCTACGCCGGCGCGCGGCCGGCCGACCGGACGGCAAACGACGAGCGGATCGTCCGGGAGATCGCCAATCGAGCCGGCAACGACCGACTCGACTCGGCGTACGACTACTGGATCCCCACTCCCGACGCGGTCGGCGGCTACCCGGACCTCCCCGAGAACACCCACTCGCTGTCCGTTCCCGATTCCGGCCTGCGCGAGTGGCTCGAGGGGTGGGCACTGGCCGTCGAGGAACCGGGTGCCAGCCCGCCCTGAGTGCCGGGAGACGGGTCGACGAGAGACGGACGACCGATCCGAACCGGTCTCGTCTCCGCGATTCCGGTCCGTCGTCAGGTCCGGAGTCGGAACCCGCGCTCGTCGGCGACGCCGGCGATACCGGCACCGAGCGCGTACGCGACGCTTTGTGCTCCCGCACCGACGCGGGCCATCAGCGGCCGTTCGGGCTCGAACTCCTCGACGACCACCTCGTCGGTGTCGAGCTGGTCTGCGAGTTCGTCTTCGATCTCCCGGCGAGTGCCGAGGTGATCGACCAACTCCATGTCGTAGGCCTCCTCACCGAGGTAGATCCGTGCCTCGGTGTCCCGGATGAACTCCGGCTCGAGGTCCCGCCCGTCGCTGACCCGCTCGACGAAGGTGTCGTAGTAGTCGTCGATCAGGCTCTGCAGGTACTCGCGTTCCTCCTCCTCGAGTTCCTTCAGCGGGGTGCCGGCGTCCTTGTAGTCACCGGCGGCGAACCGCTCGTAGGAGAGGCCGACCTTCTCGGCGAGGTCGCTGGCGTTGACCCGGGAGCCGATGACGCCGATGGAGCCGACGATCGACCCATCGCGGGCCCAGAGCTCGTCGCACCCGCTGGCGATCCAGTAGCCGCCGCTGGCGCAAACGTCGGTCGCGTAGGCGATCGTCGGTCCGTCGAACCGCTTGGCCGCCAGTCGAATGTCGTCGCTGGGGACGACCTCGCCGCCGGGCGTGTTCAGCTTCAGGAGGAGCGCCCGGACGTTGTCGTCGTCGTCCGCGCGGTCGATCTGTTCGACCACGTCGTCGGCCGGCGTCGCACCCGGGCTCGTCGGCAGCGGTCCGCCGCCGCCGTCCCGACTGATCGGGCCCTCGACGGCGACCTCGGCCACGTCGTACGCCGGAAACAGCGAGTCGGCGACGTTCCCCGCGAACCGCAGGCCGACGAGGACGGTCGCGATCGCGATCAACACCCCGAGCAGGTCAGTCAGCGTCTCGGGATAGACGACGAACAGGGCGATTGCGACGACGGCAGACGCGATCCCACCGAGAACGACCGTCGCGAGTCGATCGACGTTCCCGCTACCGATCATGGCTGTCACCTCGAATCATACCGATATCTGGGGGCGGACTCCGTTAATCGTTGGCGGTTACCGGATCGCTCCGCCGGCAGACGGCGTCCCGGTCTCAGGCTCGAGTCGGAACTACCGGGACGTGGAGTCGGCGTCGTCGCTCCCGTCACGATCGGACGGTCGGCTCGAACGCCGCGATATCGGACCGCCGTCCGTCTGTGCCGACCGCGTCACGTCCCCGTCCAGGGGTTGGCTCGTATCGGTCGGAGCCTCACCGTCGTCGCCGGCGACCCCGGTACCGGGCTCGACGTCCGGTTCGGTCTCGGCCGGAGGATCCGCGTCCGATCGGCTATCGAGCCACGCTCGCACGAGATTCATCCCGTCCTGGACGAACGGGACCGGGTCGTCTGCGACCGCGTAATCGAACCGCGGCTGGCGAACGAGCGACGTCGCGACTTCGCGCGCGGCGCTCCCCAGCGACGGCCGCTCGACGAGCGGATACTCCTCGGTCGCGACGCTGTGGAGGTAACTGAGTTCGCCGCGGAGCAGGTGACCGCCCATCCCGACCTCGTAGGTCGGCTCCGACGTGATCGGCTCGTCCATCGCCAGTTGCCAGTAATAGTACGGGAAGTCGGCCCCCGCGCGGACGGAAAACGGCAGCGACGACCAGAATCGGGGGTTGATCTCCATCAGCTTGAACTCGTCGTCCGCGGGATCGCACAGGAACTCGACCATCGCCAACCCGTGCCACTCGAGTTCGTCCAACAGGGCACGGCCGGCGGTCTCGAGCTCCGGGATGTGGACCGACTCCCGGTAGGCGCTGGGGCCGCCGCAGTACTTCCAGCCCCGGCGCTGGCAGTGCTGAAAGGTCGCGACGGGGTCGCCGTGGTCGTAGAGCGCGAAGAAGCCGAACTCCCGCGAGTCGGGGATCCGTTCCTGGACGAGCGGGACGTGGCCGCGTCTTTCCGTGGCCGTCTGCGGATCCGGCCGCGTGCCCGGTCGCTGATACTCCGTCGAGCCGATCGACGCGCTGTCGAACCGTTCGCCGAGATACGCGGGCGAGGCGACGGTGTACCGCGGTTTCACGATCGTCTCGCGGTCCCAGTCGTCCCACTGGTCCAGGAGTTCGGTCTCGGGAGCACCGACGCCAGCGGCGTCGGCGGCATCGAAGAGTTCGACCCGGTCCTGAACGCGGCGGAGGGTCTCGAAGTCCGGCCACGGCGTCGCGACCTCGTCGGCGAACGCGCCTTTGCGCCTGGCGAGAACGTAGACGTCCTCCTCGCGGACGGGGACGATCGTCTCGACAGCCGGTCGCTCGGCAAGCGAGAGCAAGGCGTCCCCGTACGCGGCGAGATCCGTCTCGGGGTCCGGCAGATCGACGAACTCGTCGCGGTACGCCGAGGTCGCCGCCGGGGTCGACCGCGACTCGGAGCCGACGACCGTTCGGACGCCGCGCGGTCGGAGCGAGCGGAGACAGGCGACGGTACTCGGCGCGTCGATGCCGGGCACGACCACGCCCGCGTCGTCCCTGTGTCGTTGCATGACCGATGGGTGGGGGTCCCGTTCCATTGTTATAGATCGGATAACGGGTCCCGTCGAGCGCCGGTTCGCTTCACCCCCGGATACGCGACAGTAGGCACCGAATACGCGCCGTTCGAGTCCGAGATATCGATCACAGCGTCGGCTCCCGTCTCCGTCCGTTTCGGCGGTCGAATACGCGGCCGAGCGCGATATCGAGGACGCGTTCATCGACCGTTCCGGGGTAGGCACCCGTTACGATCACCGTCTCGTCCACGTCGGCTCGCTCCGCCAGCGGTCTCACCGCGCACTCGAGGACGGCGTCGATCGTCCCGAGATGGTGCCGTCGCTACACGCCCGCTCGAGAAACCCGAAAACTCGGGGAGAAAATCGCGGTAGACGAACGTGGATTAGAGCAGTCCCGTCTTCTGGAGTTTCATCAGGTCCTCGGTGTCGAGGGTTTCGCCTTCCTTGAACTTCTGATAGATCTCCTCGGCCTCCTCTTTGGCCTCCTCTTTCTTCTTGTCGCGCTCGGACTTGCGCTCTTCCTCTTCTTTCTTGTCCAGTTCGCGCAGGCGCTTCTGGACGCGGACGAAGTCCTCGTGGTGCTGGTCGGCGGCCTCCTGGGCCTCGACGAACTTCTCGTGCATCTCGTCGGCCTCGTCACGGATGTCGTCGGCCTCGCGATAGGCCTCGATCATCTGGTTGTGGTGTTCCTGGGCCTTGTCCGCCAGCTCGGTCACCTTCTGGTGGTGCTGGGAGGCTTCCGATCGTACTTCCTCGGCTTCCTCGACGAGTTCCTCGAGATCCTCGTTCTGATCGAGCTTCTGCTTGCGCTCCTCGTACTCCTCGCGCTTGTTCTCGATCTTCTCGATGAGCTCCTTCTCCTCTTCGCTCGAGAGGACCTCGGTCTGCTGTTTGAACTCGAGCTGTTCGATCTCCTCCTCGAGCTCCTCGAGATCCTTGCCTTCGTCGAGCTCCATGTCCGACTTGAGCTGCTCGACCTTGTCGAACAGCTCGTTGGCTTCGGCGTTGAGCTCGTTGCGGCTCTCCTTGTGTTCCTGGACCTGCTCGTTGAGCTCGTCGCGTTTCTCGCGGTGCTCCTGGGCCTCGTCGACTTTCTCGCGGGTCTTCGCGTTGAGATCGTCGCGCTTGGAAGCGCGCTCAGAAGCCATCTGGTTCAGCTCGTTTCGCCGGTCTCGCAGTTGACCGGCCATCTTGATGAGCTGTCCTTTCGATTTGTTCTCTAGGTCGTCCTCTGTCAGTTCGATGTTCTTCGATTCGTCTACCATGTTAGTCAAACCTCTGTGCCATACCCGCACCGGAGAAACGGTCGGCCGGCCGCTCGAGTCGGTCGCCGACGGGTTGGCGAGTGACTCGAAAGTGGCCATTCGGCCGTTCGAAGCGGCTGCTCACGATCTGCGAAACCTCGGTGAATAAGATTTCCTGTCATCGATCGTCGAGCGATACGCGCCCCGGTGGCGTTCTGGTATCCAATACTATTGTCGCCTCTAATTTAAATGTACCGGTCACAATACCCCTGAAAACCGTTAGCAGGGGCCTCGTTCGGCCGTGTTGGGGCGTGACATGGTCCGGAAGCGGCTTATAAATGATATCGGTTACGGATCGTCGTGTCGTCGACCGCCACCTCGAGATCGACCCGCTCGGTGCCCCGCGGAATGCGGACCGTTCCGACCGCCGTCGTCTCGAGTGGGCCGACGCTGACCCGTTCCATCTCCGTGGTGTCGCCGACCCGCCAGCCGACGATCGGCTCGAGCGCCTCGTGGGTATCGTTACAGAGCGTAATTCCGACTGTCCCGGGAGCGGCCGGCCCGTCGAGGACGGCCTGTACCGGTTCGTACGACTGTGCGATCGCCTCGGCGGCCCGCTTGGGCTCGCCCTCGGCGGTGTGGACACCCATGCCGCCGTCCGGCGCGGTATCCCGGAGCGTCGACGCCGCGAGAACGCCGCACTCCCGCCGGCGGAGCGACTCTGCGACCGTCTTCAGCGTCCGCGCCTGCTCGCGCTGTGACTCCTCGGCACCGGCGGCCCGCCCCTCGAGCATCCCCGACCCGAGGCCGGGGATCGCCGCCGGTTCCACGTTGTCGGCCGCGAGCGAACCGGCCCCGAATCCGCCGACGAGCTCGCCGAGAGACGGGTAGGTCTCGAGGAGCCAGTCGATGTCCGCGGCCGCGAGGTACTGCCAGCCGGGAAACAGGTGGGCCGCGTCGGGATCGGTTCCCGGCGGCCCCGTCACGGGGACGACCGGCAGTTCGTCGGCGACGGTGTCGGCGACGGCTGCAGCGGGGCCGTGATCGACTGCGGTCCGCCACGCCCGGTATCGAACGGCGAGTTTCGCGAGGAGGCCGTCCCCGAGCGGCTCCGCGTACGGGTCGGCGGGCTGATCCTGTACGCCGTACATCGCGAGGCTGGGATGGCGGCCGTACGTCTCGTCGAGTGCGGCCGCCAGTTCCCGGCCCCGATCGATCGGGAGGTCGGGGCCGCTAACGGGCAGATCCTGCCAGACGAGGATCCCGGCCTCGTCGCAGGCCTCGTAGAACGCCGGCGGTGGAACGTGCGCACGTGCACGGAGCAACGTCGCGTTCGCGTCGACGGCGCGGCGGACGTCCTCGCGCGGGTCGCCGCCGGGCAATCGCGTGAAGCCGCGGGCCCGGACGCGCCGACCGTTGAGCAAGAGACCGTCCGCATCCCGTTCGACGTGGCGAAGGCCGACGGTCCGCTCGACGGTGTCGCCGCCCAGTTTCGCCCGGACCGAATACCGGTTCTGCGGTCCGTACTCGCGAGGCCACCACAGCGACGGCTCCTCGATCGAGATCGTCTTCGACAGCGTCGTGCGCTCACCCGCGGCCGCTTCGACCGGGAGGCGCTCCATCGCAGCGCCGCCGCGAAACCCCTCCGGTCGAAGCGACAGCGTCACCGCGTCGTCGATCGCCGCGCCGGCGTCGACCTCGAGGGTCACGTCGAGTCCGGCACCCGCACCGTCGGCCGTCGCGTTCGTCGCCGAGGCGGCGGCGTCCCCGGTCGCGTCCGATTCGGTCCCCGTTTCCAACCGGGGTCGGACCTCGAACCGCCGGAGGAACGTTCGAGGACGCGACTCGACCGCGACGTCCCACCAGATACCGGGGGTGCCGACGCCGTCGGGGACCGCGTCGGTCCCGTAGATGCCGGCGACGGAATCGGGTCGTTCACAGAGGACGATCAGTTCGTTCTCCGGACGGGGGTCGAACTCGAGGCGGGCCGGGACGAAGTACGGTTCGTGCGTCGCCAGCCGGCTGCCGTTCATCCAGACCGTCGCGCGGTCGTACGCACCGCGGAGGTCGAGCAGCGCGCGTTCGGTCTCGTCCGCTCGAGGATCCGCGAACGTCGTTCGGTAGGCGATCGGTCCCTCGTCGTCGAACGCGGCCGGTCGGCCGGGGACCGAAACAGGCTCCCACTCCGCGACGGTCGGCGGGGCGTCTCCGCCGCGGTCCGTGACGACCCCCCCGGTCCACTCGTCGGTCATTGTCTCCGTCAGTGAACCGGAAGTAAAAAGCCCTTCCGACGTTTCAGAACAAGTTCTCGAGTCGGTCGTCGGCGAACTGGTCGGCGTGGTCCGTCGATTCGGACTCCTGTGATTCCTTCGCTTCGCGAGCCCGCTCCATGAACGCCTGAATTCGGTCGGACCGCTCCGCGCCACCGAGCAGTACCAGTGCGCCGAGCCGGTCGCTGTCGAGCGGGAAGTCGCCGCCCCGGACCTGCATGCTGCCGGTCTCGTCCTCGAGCCAGTGGCGGGCCTTCTCGACGCCCTTCCGCGGAATCGCGTCGGGCCGGCCCGCGATGACCAGCAGCGCCGAATCGGCCGTCGTCGCGTCCGGCAGGCTCGTCCCCGTCAGGAGCGCCTGTCTCGACACGGTCATGGCGGTGGTGATGTTCTCGCCGCTGTCCTCGCTCGCGATCTCGGTGGCGTACCCCAGCGCCGCGACGCCGCCCGCGCGGAGGGTGTTGATCACCTCGCTCGAGTCGACGACGCTCTCTCCGACGCCCTCGACGGCCTCGCCGGAGGCGAAGAGCAGGCCGACCCGCTTGGCGATCTTCTGGTTGATGGTCTCGAACGCCCCCTCGACACTCTCGCCCTGTTCGTGCCAGGCGTCGTTGTCGATCAGCAGCGTCGAATCGGCCTCCCGGAGGAGGGTCTTCAGGGAGCGACCGGCGTTGGCCTGATAGAGCGACCCCTCGTTGCGGCCCGGCAATACGCCGAGCGCGTAGACGGGGATGTCGTAGATCTGCTGGAGGTGGTGGACGAGCACGGGCGCGCCGCCGCTTCCCGTCCCGCCGCCGAGGCCGGCGACGACGAAAATGGCCTCGGCTTTCGACGTCACGCGGCCGTCGAGTCCGTCCAGCACCTGCTGGATGTCGGACTGCATCACTTCCGTCCCGAGTTCGTTGTCGCCGCCGACGCCGTGGCCGTTGACGCGATCGGCACCGATCAGCTTCGTGTCGACGAACTCGAGGGACTGGAGGTCGGGTTCCGCGGAGTTGATGGCCAGCGCACCCTGGACGGCTCCGAATCCCATGTCCGCGTCGAACCGGGCGAGCCGTTCAGTGATCTTTCCGCCGGCCTGACCGACTCCGATCAGGGCTACCTTCATACCACGATCATGTAATGGAGCCCTGTTTAACGTTCCGGTGGACTGATACGCCGCGTTTCCCCGCGACGGACCGCTCGACCGGATGGCGCGGCGAACGCGACGGCCGATCCGCCCGGACCGGCACAGGTCACAATACCTTTCAGCCGCATTCCCCTCTCTCAGGGTATGTTCTACGAACAGCGGATGACCGTCCCCGACTCGCCCGCCGAGCTCCGGGCCGAGTACGAGGACGACCTCGCAGCGATCGTCGAACGACGCGGGTCCGCGGACGTCGCGGCCGAAACGGGCCTCGAGCGGGACGTGCTCGAGGCCCTGACGGCGGGGGACTCGCCGGCGCTCACGCTCGAGGAAGCGGCACAGATCCAGTCGCTCGCGGACGGCGAACCGGATCCGGAGACGATGGTCACGATGGCCCTCGAGCACCTGCTGCTGGGGATGTCCACGGCGGTACTCGACGTCGACGCGGTCGAGAGCCACCTCGAGATCGATCTCGACGCCAAGGAGGTCCACCAGAAGATCGAGGGGCGAGCGCCGATGTCCTTCGAGGAGTTCGTACACGTACAGCACGTGATCGCGGACGGCGCTCCCTGACCGGACGCCCGCCGATCGCGAGTCGACGCGGGGATTCGCTGCCGGCCGCGGCGATCGGTCGGCCGGTCGGAACCCGGTTCGTTCGATAATTCGGCGAGAACGACGTGGATCGTGGTCTCGAGCGGTGAAATTATGTGCAGCCGACCACGAGTCGGGGTATGCACGTCGCAATTCTCGGCTGCGGCTACGTCGGCGTCGAACTGGGCCGACAGCTCTCGGCTCGCGGTCACGAACCGATCGGCGTCCGACGCTCGGCTGCGGGCGTCGAACGGATCGAAGACGCCGGTTTCGAAGGGGTTCGGGCGGACGTCACCGACGGCGAGGCACTCGCGGCGGTTCCGGACGTCGACGCGATCGTCTTCGCCGCGAGCAGCGGCGGGCGGGGTGCCGGGGCCGCCCGCGAGGTCTACGTCGAAGGGTTGCGAACGGCGATCGATGCGTTCGGTGAGCGCGAGAACTCGCCCGACAGACTCGTATACACGTCCTCCACGGGCGTCCACGGCGATCACGACGGCGACTGGGTCGACGAGACGACGCCGCTCGAACCCGCGACCGAAAAGACCGAGGTGCTCGCCGAGGCCGAGCGAATCGCGCTCGAACACCCCGAGACGTACGGCTTCGACGGGACCGTCGCGCGCTACGCCGGCCTGTACGGCCCCGATCGATACCGACTCGAGCGCTACCTCGACGGTCCCGTCACGGCGGGGTACCTGAACATGGTCCACCGAGACGACGCCGCCGGTGCGGTCCGCTACCTGCTCGAGGAAGCCCTCGCGCGCGGCGAGGTGGTGCAGGTGGTCGACGACGAACCCGCCTCGAAGTGGGAGTTCGCGGACTGGCTGGCGGACGAGTGTCGCGTCGACCACCCGCCGAAACGGACGAAAGCGGAACGGCTCGCGGACGACGACCTCTCCGAAGCGGGGCGGCGGCGGATCCTGACGAGCAAGCGCTGCTCGAACGAGAAGCTGCGGGCGATCGGCTACGAACTCGACTACCCCACCTTCCGGGAGGGGTATCGCGACGCGATCGAAAGCCGCCGTAACGGGTCCGGGGACTGACTGTTTCCCCCTCGTATCGGGGTGAAATCGGGGGAAATTTGATGGTGGTTCGATTTGATTCCCCGATATGAGCTATCGGAGCGCCTCGACCGGCGGTGCCGTCGTCGAGGCGAACCCGTTGGTAACCGAGTCGCTCGGCGACTCGATCCGCGCCCTGGATCCGCTCGTCCTCTCCCTTCTCGTTCTCGCGATCGTCGGGCTCGTCCTCGGTGGGTGGTGGGTGTTCCGCTGGTTCCGGCGTCCGCCGGGCGCTCGGCTCCAGCGCGTGCTCGGCAATCACGACGAAGTAGCGGTGTTGATGCACCCGAATCCGGACCCCGACGCCATGTCCTGTGCGATGGGCATCGCGGCGATCGCGGAGTCGGTCGGCACCGACGCGTCGCTGCAGTTCTCCGGCGAGATCCGCCATCAGGAGAACCGCGCGTTCCGGACCGTCCTCGATCTGGACCTCGAGTCCATCGACGCGAGCTCGCAGCTCAGCGAGGGGCCGGTCGTCCTGGTCGATCACAACACCCCGCGGGGCTTTACCGGTGCGCAGACCGTCGAGCCGATCGCCGTCGTCGACCACCACCCCGGGAACGGGGCCGGCACGAAGTTCACCGACGTGCGGACCGATTACGGTGCGGCGTCGACGATCATCGTCGAGTACCTGAAAGACATCGGCGCGACGATGGCCGACGAGGACGACTCGGCCGGCTTCCAGGTGTCGCCGGAGCTCGCGACGGGGCTGCTCTACGGCATCCAGTCGGACACGAACCACCTGACGAACGGCTGTTCGCGGGCCGAGTTCGACGCCTGCGCCGCGCTCTTCTCCGGGATCGACGAGGACCTGCTCGACCGGATCGCCAACCCGCAGGTCAGCGACGACGTGTTGCAGGTCAAGGCGACGGCGATCACCGAGAAGCGAGTCGAAGGCCCGTTCGCCGTCTGCGACGTCGGCGAGGTCGGCAACGTCGACGCGATTCCCCAGGCTGCGGACGAACTCATGCACCTCGAGGGCGTCACCGCCGTCGTGGTCTACGGCGAACACGAGGGGACGCTCCACCTCTCGGGACGGTCCCGCGACGACCGGGTTCACATGGGTGAGACGCTCCGCCACGCCATCAGCGACATTCCGATGGCCAGCGCGGGCGGCCACGCGCGGATGGGCGGCGGCCAGCTCTCGGTCGATCACATGAAGGGGATCGGCCCCTCCGACGGGATCAGCCGGGCGGAGTTCGAGGAACGGCTCTTTTCGGCGATGTCGGGCGAACGCTAGGGCTCCGGCTCGAGCACCGACCGTACCGCCGCCGGATCGGCGGTCACGCCGGTTCCGACGAACCGCGCCGCGCAGGCGTTGCCGAGCGCGAGCGCCGTCTCGAGCGGCCAGTCGCGGACTACCCCGCAGGCCAGCCCGCCGGAGAACCGGTCGCCGGCACCGGTCGTGCGCTGGGGCTCGCCGACCGAAACCATGCCGAGCGAGCGCGTTTCGTCTCTCGTCGCCCCGACGGCCGCGTCCGGGCCGTGGCAGACGACGCCGGTGATGTCGAGCGCCGAGCGGAGCGCGGCGACTCGGTCTCGGTCCCGGTCCCGGTCCCGATCGGCGGGTCCGTTCCCGGTTCCGCCAGCGACCCCGGCCCCGCTCCCGACGACCGCGGCCGCCGCGTCGAGCTCCGCCGGATTCACGCTCAGAACGATCTCGGTCGCGGGAGCGGCCGAGTCGGCGTTCGACAGCCCATCGAACAGTCCCTCGAGCGCCGCGGGATCGACGGTGTCGATCGGACCGGGATCGACCACGACCGGGTGCCGCTTCTCGGGCGGGTCCGACGCCAGCCGTTCGAAGACGGACTCGAGTCCGCGGAACGAGACCCAGTTCGCACAGCAGAGCGCGTCCGCACCGACGACTCGCTCCCAGTCGACGACCGCCAGCAGGTCCTCGACCCCCCAGCCGTCCGCCGGCCCGGGTTCCGCAAACAGCAGTTCGTCGGCGGCGAACGCGACGACGCGGACCGTCCTCGGCTCCCCCATCGAACGCGTCTCGACGGGGACCTCGGACAGCACTGGATGGTCGAGGTGGCCGACGAGCGTCGCCGCGTCGCCGAGGGCGTGGACCTGGACGGCCGCGTTGACCGCCTGTCCGCCCGGGCGCTCCTCGAGCGGCTCGAGCGAGAACGACCGCCCGCCGTCGGCGAGCTGCGCGGCGAACCCGTCGGCCGTCTCGAGGCGGTCGCCGCCCCGTCCCGTGAGCGCGTACCAGCGGTCGATGCTCCCGTCGGGGAACGAGACGATCCGTCGGTCGTCGCCGCTCTCGAGGTCGTCGAGCCGGTCGCGGAGGTCGTCGTAACTCACGCTCCGGACTGCGACGTTCGTCGGGAAAAAGTAACGGCTGGCACGACGGCTCGAGGCGGGACCTCGACACCGACACCGACACCGACGATCCACCCGGCGAACCCGACGATCCGTCTAGCGAATCTCCTTCCACTCGGACGCGCAGTCCGGACAGATCCGGACCGTCTTGATCTCGTCCGGGTCGTTTTCGGTCTTCAGCGGCTTCTCGCACTCACCACAGACGAGTCGGTCGTACGTGTCCTTCTCGAGTTCGCCGTTGCGGAGTGCCTTCCGGACTGATTTCATGTTCACCCTGTAAGAAGGAGGGGAAGAAAAAGACCGGTGCTTTTTCGAATTTCGCGTCGGGCGTACATATCGTACGACTATCACGTAGCCGCTCGACGGAATTCGGAAGGGTTGAAACGGTCGCCGAGACAGCGACACTGTGAACGAGAGGGCGAGCGGGCGACGACGGCACACCGGTCGAACGGGCGTTTTCGGGACGCTGTGTGCGATGGTCTTTCTGGTCAACCTCGGCCGCGTGATCTACGCACCGCTGCTGGAGCCGTTCCGGACGACGTTCGGCGCGAGCGCGGCCGCCGTCGGCCTGCTGGCGACGCTGGCCTGGCTCGGAGCCGCGGCGCTCCAGATTCCGACGGGCTATCTCCTCACGCGGCTGCCCCGCCACTGGCTGATCCTCGCGTCAGGCGGGCTGTTGGCCGCCGGATCGGCGTTCGCGGCCACCGCGCGGAGTCTCGAGGTGCTCTACGTCGGCGCGCTCTGTATGGGGATCGCCAGCAGCGCATACTTCGTGGCGGCGAACCCGCTCGTCAGCGAACTGTACCCGTCGCGGATCGGGCGCGCGATCGGCGTCCACGGAACCGCGAGCCAGACGGCCGCGGTGGTCGCCCCGCTGCTGGTCGGGGCGTTCTTCGCGGTCGCGTGGCCGATCGCGGCCTGGCGCGCGCTCTTTCTCGCGATCGCAGTCGCGGCGGTCGCGTCGACGGTCGTCCTCTTCGTCGTCGCGAAACGGGCGACCCTGCCGGACGCCGGGAAACGGGATCGGGATCTCCTCGGTGCCGTCCGTCGCCAGTGGCCGATCGTCGCGACGGGCGTCGCCGTCGTCGGCGCGGCGACGCTGGTCTGGAACGGTGTCTTCAACTTCTACGTGACCTACCTCGTCGAAGTCAAGGGGTTCTCCGAGGGGGGTTCCCGAGCGGTCCTGACGCTGCTCTTTCTGGCCGGCGTCCCCGCGTTCGCCGTTACCGGCTGGATCGCCGACCGGGTTCGGTTCCTCCCGCTCCTGCTCGCGATCGTCGGCGCGTTCCTCTGTGCCGTCCTCGCACTGACGATCGTCGAGGGAACGGCGGCGATCCTCGCCGTGACGGTGCTCATGGGATACATCATCCACAGTATCTTCCCCGCCTCCGACACGTACATCCTCGCGTCCGTCCCGGACGAGAACCGCGCGAGCGCGTACGCGCTGTTCAGCGGCGTGATGATGCCGATCCAGGCCACCGGGAGCGCGATCCTGGGAGCGATGATCGACGCCGGCATCTCCTTCGACAACTCCTTTCGGCTCCTCGCCGCCGGCATCGGCGCGGTGTTGGTCGTCCTGGTCGTCCTCACCGCTGCGGGCCGCCTTCCGACGGGCGCGAACGGTAACCGCCGACAGTAGATCTGGCCGCATCCGTGGCCGTTTTACCGGTCCGCTCGAACACCACACCGATGGAGTACGTCCAGGAGCGGATCGCGACGCTCCACGAGTTCGGCGGCGACGGGAGGACGAGGGGCGGCCTCGCCCACGACGCCGCCCGCGCGGTCGCCGAGACGGCCGTCGTCGTCCCGATGACCGGCCGCGAGTACGAGAGCCCCGCGGCCGAGCGCGTCCTCGAGGAACTCGAGCGTCTCGAGCCAGCGCCGGCCGCGGTCTTCGTCCCCGTCCGCGCCGATCCCGACCGCATCGGTCCGTTCCGGGACTGGCTCGACACCTTCGCCCTGCCGACGCGCGTCCTCTGGTGTAACGCGCCCGCCGTCGACGCCTTGCTCGCCGAGGCGGGACTGGGAGGCCAGTTCGGCAAGGGCCGAGACGTCTGGCTGGCGCTCGGCCCCGCCGCCGCCGTCGCCGACGCCGTCGTCGTCCACGACGCCGACGCGCGCAGTTACGAGGCCGCACACGTCCGCCGCCTCCTCGCGCCGCTGACGATGGACTTCGAGTTTTCGAAGGGGTACTACGCCCGCGTCGAGCGGGGCCGGCTCTACGGCCGACTCTTCCGCCTGTTCTACGAACCGCTGCTCCGGGCGCTCGCGGACGCCCACGACGCGCCGATCGTGGACTACCTCGGCGCGTTCCGGTACGCGCTGGCTGGCGAGTTCGCCGCGACTGCCCGTCTCGCGCGGCGGCTTCGTGCACCGCGCGCGTGGGGGCTCGAGGTCGGAACGCTCGGCGACGCCTACGCGCTCGCCGGCTTCGAGGGGACCGCACAGGTTGACCTCGGCCGCCACGAACACGACCACCGCGCGGTCGCCGGCGACGCCGGCCTCGAGGGAATGAGTCGCGAAGTCGCCGCCGCGCTCCTTCGCGTCCTCGAGGAACACGGCGTCGCCCTCGAGTACGCGACGCTCCCCGAGCGGTACCGGGCCGTCGGTGCGGAGCTGATCGACCAGTATCACGCCGACGCGGCGTTCAACGGGCTCGAGTACGAGCCGGCGGCCGAACGGGATCAGGTGGCCCGCTACGCCGAATCGATCGCCCCGCCGGGGCCGGATACGCGACTGCCGCGGTGGATCGATGCCCCGTTCGCCCCGAGCGACGTGCTCGCGGCCGCCCGGCCGTGGCGGGACCGGCGACTCGGCTCGCGCTCCCAAGGCTAAAGACTAAAGACTAATCCCATCACCCGCCGTTGGACTCCGTATGGATGCGACCGCCGACGAACTGGCCGGCGTGGTCGACCTCTTCGGGGGGTTGACCCGCGCGGAACTCGAGCGGGCGCTCGCCGAGGCCGCCTACCGGGCCGACGGGCAGTCAGTCGACGACGGGGCCCTCGAGGCGGCCATCGACGACGCAGTCGAGTCGTTCGCGCTCGTTCGGTACGATTCCGGCGACGAGGACTCGCCGTCGACCGCGGACGGCGACCCGCTGCTGGTCGCCGGCCCGACGGCCTTTCCCGCGGTACCGGACCACGCGGAGGACGTTCCCCACATTCTCGACGTCGAGCGGCGACGGCTCGATCGCGAGGCGCTGGGGAGGACCGCCCGCGAACGCGTGATCGAGGCCGCCGGGGAGGCCGTCGAGACCGCCGACGCCGAGCGGATTCGGACCCTGATCGACGTCAGCTACGACGTCGAGGCGTGGGCACCGGTGGATCTCACCGACGAACGGACGCGGCTGGAGGACGCGCTCGAGGAATGACGGCGCGACGACTGACCCTCGAGCCGGTCGCGAACTACGATCCGACCGAGATCGACGATCAGGAGTACGACGCGGCCGTCCTCGCACCGATCGTCGACCGCGACGGCGAGGATCACCTGCTGTTCACCCGCCGGGCGGACCACCTCGGCGAACACCCCGGCCAGATGAGTTTCCCCGGCGGCGGGGCCGAACCCAAAGACGAGAGCATCCTCGAGACCGCGCTCCGGGAGGCCAACGAGGAGATCGGCCTCGAGCGCAGCGAGGCCGAGGTCGTCGGCCAGCTCGACGACATTCGGACGGTGACCGAGTACGCCGTGACGCCGTTCGTCGCCCACGTCCCCGATCGGGCGTACCGCCGCGAGGAGAGCGAGGTCGCCGAGATCGTCGTCCTCCCGCTATCGGGGCTGCTCGACCCCGACAACTACGAGTACGAGCGTCGATCGCACCCCTACTACGGCGAGATCGTCATCCACTACTTCCACGTGAACGGCTACACCGTCTGGGGCGCGACCGGTCGGATTCTGGTGCAGTTGCTCGAGCTGGCGACGGATTTCGAAGCGCCCGAGAAGGTCGATCGGTCGGATTTCTAGCGATCGGCGATCAGATCCGCTCGAGATCGTCGGACGTGTACCGGCCGGTCCATCGTGTTACTGCGCGAAGGCGCGATCGATGTATCACTTCGTTCCGCTCGCAGGACGGCTACCGAACCCACACCAGTAGCGATCGGCCGGTCGGGAACGGACCGCGGCAGTCGTCGCGGTTACAACCCCTCGAGCGACCGCAGCTTCTGTTCGACGTCCGGCGGCGCGGCGCTGGGACCGTCGCGCACGCGGTGGTCCGGGATCAGCAGCGGGGCGGGGTTCTCGTCCAGCGCGGTCCGGACGAGGATGATGTCGTCGTCGTCCTCGTGGTCGAGCCCGGAGGTCATCCGGGCGAGCGTCTCGACGGTGACCTGATCCCCGTAGGGGATCTCCCGAACGCCCTCGAGGACCGCCCGCTGGTCGGTCGGCATGGTCATCGCGATCTGGACGTCCTCGAAGGTGACCGGCTCGAGGCCGTCGAGGTATTCGAAGATTCGATCCAGGAACGGGTGCTCGTCCTCGACGTCGTCGTCGGGAATCTCGGGGAAGGAGACGCTCAGGACCCGCCCGCTGGCGGCTCCGAGCTGAACGTACCGATCGAGGTAGTTCGACTCGCGCGCGTAAATTCCGGCGTCCGTAACGTCGACCATAGGCCGCCGTAGGCGGGCCGGGCTTGAATAGCCGCCGGTCCGCGCGCTCGACGGCCGTCGGTCCGTGTGTCTCCAGGACGCAAGCCTTATGTACATATGAGTACGTCGATGTACAATAATGAACTCCGATACGGAGCTCGCGCCCGCGGTGCGGTCGATCCTCGAGGCGGCCCGGGAGCGCTCGGGCGGTGACGCCGTCATCGACGTCGACGCGCGCTCGCTGTCCGACGCGTTGGCCGACGCGGAGGCCGAGGGACGAGTCCCAGTGATCGCGGAGGTGAAACCGACGAGTCCGACGGCCGAGGGGACTCGAGACGACGATCCGGTCGAACTCGCGCGGGCGATGGTCGACGGCGGCGCGGCGGCGATTTCGGTGCTCACGGAGCCGACCCACTTCGGCGGGTCGCCGGACGCGCTGACCCGCATCCGGGAGGCCGTCGACGTGCCGGTCCTGCGCAAGGACTTCGTCCTCGACGAACCGGGGATGGATGTCGTCGCGGCGGACCTGTTGCTGGTGATCGTCAGGTTCGTCGACGACCTCGAGGCGCTCGTCGCCGCGGCCCGCGAGCGCGGCTTTCAACCCCTCGTGGAAGTGCACGACCGCGCGGAACTCGAGGCCGCGCTCGCGGCGGGCGCGGAGATCATCGGGGTGAACAACCGCGATCTGGCGCGACTCGAGGTCGACCTCGAAACGTTCGAGTCCGTCGCCCCCCACGCTCCGGCCGACGTGACGCTGATCGCCGAGAGCGGGGTGTCGTCGCCGGCCGACGTGCGACGGATGCGCAAGGCGGGTGCCGACGCCCTCCTGGTCGGGAGCGCCGTCATGGACCACGGCGCGGGCGACAGCGACGTGACCGAGAACACGCGACGGCTCACGCGAGCGGAATCGGCCGAATCGACGACGGAGGAAACGACATGAGCGAGTACGACGGAGACTCCAAGACATGAGCACGGAACACGAACGCGGCGACGAGCACGACTCCGAACGGACGGGCACGTTCGGCGACTACGGCGGCCAGTACGTCCCCGAGGCGCTGATGCCGGCCCTGCAGGAACTCGAGGACGCCTACGAGCGGTACGTCCTCGAGAACGAGGACGGATTCCTGGACGAGTTCCACGAGCGGATGCGAGACTTCGGCGGGCGGCCGACGCCGCTCCAGCGCGCGGACCGGCTGAGCGAGCGCTACGACCGCGAGATCTACCTCAAGCGCGAGGACCTCCTCCACGGCGGTGCCCACAAGCTGAACAATGCACTCGGACAGGTACTGCTGGCCAAGTACATGGGCAAAGAGCGGATCATCGCCGAGACCGGTGCCGGGCAACACGGCACCGCGACGGCGATGGCCGCGGCCCACCTCGACATGCCCTGCGAGATCTACATGGGCCGGACGGACGTCAACCGCCAGCGCCCCAACGTCTACCGCATGCGGATGAACGGGGCCGAGGTGAATCCCGTCGAGGCCGGCAGCGGCACCCTGAAGGAGGCGATCAACGAGACGATGCGCGACTGGGCGACCACCGTCGAGCGAACCCACTACGTGATCGGCTCGGTCGTCGGCCCGCACCCGTTCCCGAAGATGGTCCGGGACTTCCAGTCGGTCATCGGCGACGAAATCCGCGAGCAGATCCAGGCGACGGCCGGACGGCTCCCCGACAGCGTGGTCGCCTGCGCCGGCGGCGGCTCGAACACGATGGGCACTTTCCACGCGTTCGTGCCGGACGAGGAGGTGGACCTCTACGCCGTCGAGGCCGGCGGCTCGAGCCTCGAGATCGACGAAACGGCGGGCCTCGCACCCAACTCCGCGACGCTCTCGACGGGCACCGACGGCGTCCTCCACGGCGCGATGACGAAGCTCCTCCAGAGCGAGGACGGCCAGATCATGGAGTCACACAGCGTCAGCGCAGGGCTGGACTACGCCGGCGTCGGCCCGGAGCTCTCGCACCTCGTCGAGACGGGGCGGGTCACGCCCGCGAGCGTCGACGACGAGGCCGCGCTCGACGGCTTCCACCGGCTCTCGCGACTCGAGGGGATCATTCCCGCGCTCGAGTCGAGTCACGCGCTGGGCTATCTCGAGCGCGCGGCGGGACCCGTCGCGGAAACGTCGAGCGGACAAACCCCGCGAGACGTTGACGACGACCTCGGCGACCTCGTCGTCGTCAACGTCTCCGGACGCGGCGACAAGGACCTGGAGACCGTGCTCGAGGAGACCGAAAAACGCGATCTCGAGGCCGCGCCGGACGTGGAGGTGTTCGACGGATGACCCGCGAGAGTCGAGCGGAGAGCGAGGAGCACGGCAGCGACGTCGAAGCCGCCATCCGCGAGGACCGCCCGGCGCTGATCACCTACATCACCGCGGGCGATCCGTCGCTCGAGGACACGAAGGCGTACGTCGAGGCCCTCGACCGTGGCGGCTCGGACCTGATCGAACTCGGGCTGCCGTTCTCGGAGCCGATCGCCGAGGGGCAGACGATCCAGGCCGCGATCAACCGCGCGCTCGAGGCCGGGACGACCCCCGAGGGCTTCTTCGAGCTGGTCGACGGCCTCGAGACCGAGGCGCCGCTGCTGGTGATGACGTACTACAACATGATCCTGCAGTACGGTTCGGAGCCGGACGTACGGCCGTTCGTCGAGCGCGCCGCCGAGGCCGGCCTCTCGGGGATCATCGTTCCCGACCTGCCCGCCGAGGAGGCGGCCCCGCTGCGCGAGGCCTGCGACGCCCACGGGCTCGATCTCGTCTTCATCGTCGCGCCGACGACCGAGGGCGAGCGGCTGGACGCCATCATGTCGCAGGTGTCCGGGTTCGCGTACGTCCAGGCTCGCCTCGGGACGACCGGTGCGCGAGCGAACGTCTCGACGGCGACCCACGACAGCCTCGAGCGGCTGTCGACGTACGACGTGCCCAAGGCCGTCGGCTTCGGCGTCAGCGAGGGCGACCACGCGGCCGAAATCGTCGAAGCGGGCGCCGACGGCGTCATCGTCGGCAGCGCGCTCGTCGACATCATCGCCTCGAGCGAGACGCCGGACGCGGCGGTCGACCGACTCGAGGCCAAAGCCCGCGAGCTCAAACGGGGCGCACGCCGCGGTGCGGAGACCGTAACGGTCGATCCGGAAGATGCACCGGAACCAGAACAGCCATAACTGCAAGCTTGCTACACTCCCGCAATGACCACAGGAATTGACGCACGACTCGAACGAATCGGGACAGACGGATCGTACGTAATCGTCCCCATGGACCACGGCATCACGATGGGTGCCGTCCAGGGGCTGAAAGACATCGAAGCGACGATCGACGGCGTGACCAGCGGTGGTGCGGACGCGGTTCTCACGCAGAAGGGCGTCGCACCCCGCGTCCACGAGAACAAGAACGGGAAGGGTTACATCGTCCACCTCAACGGCTCGACCACGATCGGCCCGGACGAGCAGGACAAGCGAATGACCGGGAGCGTCGAGGAGGCCATCCGGGTCGGTGCCGACGCCGTCTCCTTCCACATCAACGTCGGCTCGGATCACGAACCCGGCCAGATCAGCCAGCTCTCGGAGGTCACCGAACGGGCCAAGCGGTTCGGGATTCCGGTGCTCGCGATGGCCTACGCTCGCGGCCCCGGCGTCGATTCCGAGGACGCCGAGTCGCTCGGCCACGCGGTCCGGCTCGCCGAGGAACTGGGTGCCGACATCGTGAAGACCGGCTACAGCGGCGACGCGGAGAGCTTCCAGCACGTCGTCGAGTCGACCCGGCTCCCGGTCGTCATCGCGGGCGGCTCGAAGGGGTCCGACCGCGAGACGATCGAAATGGTCCGCGGCGTCATGGACGCCGGCGGTGCGGGCGTCTCCATGGGCCGTTCGATCTTCCAGCACGAGAACCCCGAAGCCATCGCGCGAGCGGTCGCCGGCGTCGTCCACGAGGATCTCTCGACCGACGAGGCGCTGGCCGAAGCGGGGCTGGCGCTCGAGGCCTAATTCTCGGTTTCCCTCCCGCAGCGTTCGACCGCCCGAGAGCCGTCGGCTTCCGCCCTCAGTGGCAATGCGTATCGAGGTACACGTCGCGGTCGGCGTAGTGGGGAGACAGCTCGACGGTGGCGTGATCGACGCCGTGGTGGGCGAGTTCGTCGTGGACGCGACCGACGACGGCCTCGGCGTCCGCCATCGTCTCGACGCCCGTTTCGACGTGGACCGTCGCGACCGTAATCTGGCTGCAGATCTGCCAGGCGTGGAAGTCGTCCACTCGGTCGACGCCCGCTATCTCGGCGATGTGCGACCGGATGACCTCGCTCTCGAGCGGCGTCTTGAGGAAGAAAATCTCGCCGCTGCCGCGGAGGACCGCGATCGCCGACCAGGTCACGACGGCGGCGATCAGCGCCGCGGCGAGCGGATCGATGGCGCGGACGCCGGTGAGTTCGATGGCGATCACGGAGACGATGACGGCGACCGAACCGCCGGCGTCGCCGAGCAGGTGGTAGAACGCGCCCTTCTCGTTCAGACTCATCGCGTCGCCGTGGAGGACGAAGACCGAGCCGAGGTTGACCAGCAAGCCGCCCGTCGCGATGGCGATCGTCGGACCGGTCCCGATAGCGACGGGGTCCAGAAACCGCTGATAGGACTCCCAGAGGATGAAGCCGACCATCGGCAGGAGCAACAGCCCGTTGAGGAAGGCGGCGAATGGCTCGAGGCGGTGGAGGCCGTACGACCAGCGGTCGCCGTCGCCGTAGCGTTCCGCGACGTGGGCGGCAGCGAAGGCCATCACGTACGCGAGCGCGTCGAACAGCATGTGGACGGCGTCGCTGATCAGCGCGACCGAGCCGAACAGCAGCCCGCCCCCGAGTTCGACGAGGAAGCCGACGATATTGATGAGCGAGACGGCAGCGAGCTTGCGGCTGCTGGTCGACTCCCCACCGTGGCTGTGGCCGTGACCGTGGCCGTGATCGTCGTGCGCGTTCGCTGACTCGGAACGACTCATCGTACGTCGAACTCGAGAGCTCGTACTTATTAATTCGACTGCTATAACACGGGGTTTTCTGTATTAACTGTAGCAAAAATCCGGTCGAGAGTTAATAAACCGACCGCGGTTCCCGCCGGTCGAGCGACCGGAAGAAATTCGGGGTCCGTCCCCCATCTCGAGTCCGTGACCGACCGAGACGAACTCACGCTCGCGGACGAGATCGTCGCTCGGGCGCGGATTCACGCCCGCGAGGTCGTCGCGGACGACCGGCTTCCGGTCGACCTCGGGGCCGTCGAATGGGCGGTCTCGTCGCGGGCGCGCCGGCGGGCGGGCTGCTGCCGGTGGGACGCGGACCGCGACGTGGCGACGATCGTCCTCGCCCGGCGCGCGTACGAGCGGTACGACTGGCCGGCGTTCGCGGGAATCGTCCGCCACGAACTCGTCCACGCCTGGGAGTTCCAGCGGTTCGGCGAGTCCGGCCACGGCGACCGGTTTCGCGAGCGTGCCGCGGCGCTCGAGGCCCCGCGCCACTGCGAGGCGTTCGCGGAGCCGCGGTACGTCCTCCGGTGTCGGGCGACCGGCTGCGACTGGCAGGCGAACCGCCACCGCGCGTCGAAGCCGGTGAAGTCGCCCGATCGGTACCGCTGTGGGGACTGCGGCGGCGTCTACGAGGTCGAACACGTCGAGAGCGGACGGACGTGGACGGACGCGAGCGGCTACGGCGGCGCGAAGGCGGCCCTCGGCGAGAAGTGGTGACGCGGGACGTCGAGGCTCGCGCGGAAGGCTTATTCGACTCACGATACCTGTTTCGGGTATGGGAATACTCGATCTAATGCTGGGGTCGTCCGGTCCCGGCGAGCAGGGCGTCGCGGCGAAGTCGTACACGCTGCCGAAGGAGACGCACGACTTCGTCTATCCCGTCGCGGTCCGCCGCGAGGAAGTCGACGCCGTCGCTGCGTTGCTCGAGGCGGAAGCGGACGCCCCGCCGCTTAAGGCGGAGTCCGACGACCTGCAGGCGGCATTCGAGGGCGTAACGGGAGACGGGAATCTCGATATCGACACTGAGGAACTGGCCGAGCGGATGCGGCGACCGCGTCGCGCGACCGAACCCATCATCGAACGCTGGCGCGAGGACCTCGAGCGGGATATCGGCGTGGTGTACGCCCGCGAGGAGACCTACGACGCGCTGGTGGCGTTCGTCAAACTCTGCAAGCAACGCGACGACGACGAGGCCGACGCGTTCGAGCTCCCCGAGAGCTTCCCGAACGCGGCGGCGCTGCTCAAGCGACTCGAGGAAGGAACCGACACCCAGTATCGTGCCGTGGTCCACACGGATCTCTTGCCGGACCAATAGGAGCGGGACGGCTAGACGATCGTCTCGAACGCCTCGAGCGAGGCGAGTTCGTAGGTCGGTTCGTGCCCGCGGGGCCCGTCGTCGCGGCCGGGATCGAGCCAGGCCGAATCGAGTCCCATCGCGTTGGCACCGGCGACGTCGGCGTGGAGCGAGTCGCCGACGTGGATCGACGCGTCCGGCGCGGCCTCGAGTTCGGCGAGCGCGCGCTCGAACGGTGCCGCGTCCGGCTTCGGGAAAATGCCGGCGCTCGGCTCCGTGAAGACCCGGGCGTCGAACGCGTCCTCGATCTCCAGCGCCCGGAGTTTCCGCGTCTGCGTCTCCCGTCCGCCGTTCGTGATGAGGCCGACACGGGCCAGATCGCGGGCGCGCTCGAGCGCGGCTTTCGCTCCCGGACGAAACGCGACGGCGGTCGGATCCCGCGACTCGAGGTACGCCGCGGCGAGCGGGGGCGCGGTCGCGGGGTCCGCGCCGGCACGGCGTGCGACTTCGGTAAAGAGGTGGTCGTAGAACTCGCGGTCCGTCTCCGCGGTCGGCAGCTCGGGCACGGCGGCACGCAGATCCGCCGGCGTACAGAACGGCTCGCAACCGGCGTGCTCGAACGCCGACTCGAGCACCGTCCCGGCGTCCTGGGTCGACTCGCAGAGGGTCGCATCGAGATCGAAACAGATCGCGTCGTAGGCGGCCATCTGTCCCCTTCTAGCGGAGCCGGCGTGGTCAACGTTTCGCCGAGCCGAGACCGCTCCGCCGAGCGTCGGCGTGACTGCCGGCCCCCCGGGGCACCGCGACCCTCGAGCCGGTGATCCGGTTCGAGCCGGACCGGCGATTCCGCAGCAGTTATTTTTACTGACACGCCTCTCGGTGTATGGAGGTCGTCAAGCGAGTTCACGTCACGCCGCTGGGGTACGAGTTCGATCGGATCCTCGAGCCGATACGGAACCAGCGGGCCGATCTGGTCTATCTCCTCGAGGACGAGCGCGCCGCCGGCGAGGAGTCGGCGGAACCGGAGGAACCGGACGGCGACGAGCGGGGCGAGCCCGACGGTCGAAGCACCGAGCGGAACGCGACGGCGAGGGCCGCGTACCACGACGAGTTGTGCGACGAACTCGAGTCGATCGTCCCCGAGGTTCGGACCAGGGAGTGCGATCTGACGGACGTCTACGCCGTCCTCGGCGAGGTGACGACGATCGCCGACGTGCACGCGGACGATCAGGTGTACGTCAACGTCTCCGGGGCCGGCACGATCCCGGCGATCGGCGCGACGATCGCGTGCATGGACGTCTCGACGGACGCTCACGCCTACTACGTCGAACCCAGAACGTACGCCCACGAGGGGACGACCGAGCCGATTTCAGCCGGCGTCGACGAGATCGAGGAGGTCCCGACCTATCCGATCGAGTCGCCGACGCGCGAGCAGGTCGCGATCATGGAGTTTCTCTCCGACCCCGGCGCGTGGGACGGGTTCCACGACGATCGGACGGCACCGCCGAAGAAGAAGGATCTCATCGAGTACGCCAGGGATCGCGAACTCTCCTTCATGGCCGATCGCCGCTCGCCCGACGAACACACCGGGGAGGACAAGGGCGCGTTTCGAGTGCTCGATACCCACGTCCTCGAGCCGCTCGCCGAGGACGGCTATGTCACGATCGAGTCGGTCGGTCGCCGTCGCGTGGTCGAACTGACCGAGCGGGGCGAAAACGCCTACCGGGCGTTCAGACACAAGCTCATCGACGAGACCAGCGAGATGCGATAGGGCGGGACCGGTGCGGTTCGGGCCGAGTGCGGCAGGTGGAGGGCCGAGTGCGGCAGGTGGAGGGCCGAAGACGGATCAGTCCCCGTCGTGGACCAGGGCGTACAGTTTCGTTCCCAGCCGAGCCAGCTCGAGGTCGGCCTCGAGCCGGTCGATGTGGGCGCGAAGCGCCGCCGCGTCGAGCCCCGGGAACTCGCGGTCGGTTCGGGAGTCGAGGTGGCTGCTCGCGCGAGCGAGCAGGAAGGGCGCGGCGTCAGCGAGGTGCGAGCCCGGAAGCTCGGGGCCAGCGGCGCGGCCGCGCTCGATCGCGGCCAGGACCTCCTGGGCCACGATGAGCGTCCGCCGCAGCGAGCGGATCTCGTCGGCGTCCGCGGGCGGCGTCAGGTGCCGTGCCAGCAACTCGTGGGCGGCGACGACCCGTTCCGGATCGACGTCGAACGCGTCCGCGAGCCGGTCGTGGTCGAGGGCGCGGACGTCGGTGCGGCGAGCGGCGAGCCGGAGGGCTCCCAGCACGGCCGCCGACCGGCCGTACTCGAGGGCCGCCAGCTCGCCCGCGTGCTCGAACGCCGCCCGGGCGATGTCGGCCGCGGGATCCATCTCGAGCCGGGAGGCGGCGCAGTCGATCGACAGTTCGGCGTCCGTCTCGAGGTGGCGCTGACCCATATGCGAACGATCGCCCGGCCCTATATTATCAACTTCTGAGAAGGTATCAGTACTTTCGTTACTTTCGTGACTGTCGGCCCTTTTGCTACTGGCGAGGGTGTTGACATAATCTATTCAGTAGAGACAGTAACGACGAGTTCGGAAACCGGCGAGCGGACCCCGATCGGTTCGCGTGGGTGCCGACCGGGCCGTCGCCCCTGCCCGATTCGCCACGTTCAAGCCGGTTCCCTTCGACGGTCGATTCATGACGCGATCTGTCTGGGTAAAAGCCGACGACACCGTCGGCGACTGGGACGACCGCCGGGCGCGGATCACCGCCGCGCTCGAGGCGGGTGTAGACTGGGTACTGGTCGACGAGGAGGACGTCGAACGCGTCCGCGAACTCGGCGATATCAACGTCGCGGCGTTTCGGACCGACGGGGACGTGACCCTGGTCGACGACATCGACGCCGCCGAGTCCGACGAGAGCGACGACGATCCGGCCGCGCAGGCGGACGCGGTCGTCGTCGGGAAAGACGGGGAGGGTGACGCCACGATCGACCTCCCCGAGGACTTCTCGGGTTCGGCGGATCTCTCGACGTTGCGCCGGGACGGCGAGTTCGACCGCGGCGCGTACGTCCGGATCCTGGGCACGGAGTACGAACGCTTCGCCGAGACCGCCGCCGAGGAAGCCGACTACACGATCGTCATCGGCGAGGACTGGACGATCATCCCCCTCGAGAACCTGATCGCCCGCATCGGCGAGGAGACCGACCTCGTCGCGGGCGTCACCAGCGCCGAGGAGGCCAAGACGGCCTTCGAAACCCTCGAGATCGGCTCGGATGCCGTGTTGCTCGACTCCGACGACCCCGACGAGATCCGAAAGACCGTCGAAGTGCGCGACGAGGCCGCGCGTGAGCGCCTCGAACTCGAGTACGCCGAGATCCTCGACGTCGAACGGGCCGGCAGTGCCGACCGAGTCTGCGTCGACACCGGCAACCTGCTCGAGCACGACGAGGGAATGCTCGTCGGTTCGATGAGTCGCGGGCTGGTCTTCGTCCACGGCGAAACGGCCGAATCGCCGTACGTCGCCTCGCGCCCCTTCCGGGTCAACGCGGGCGCGGTCCACGCCTACGTCCGCACCCCGGACGGCGGCACGAAATACCTCTCGGAGCTCCGCAGCGGCGACGAGGTCCAGGTGGTCGATACCGACGGCAACACGCGCGAGGCCATCGTCGGTCGGGTCAAGATCGAACAGCGGCCGATGTTCCGGATCGCCCTCGAGACCGAGAGCGGCGACCGCGTCGAGACCCTGCTCCAGAACGCCGAGACGATCAAGGTCGCCGCCGCCGAGGGGCGAAAGGCGGTGACGGACCTTGAGGTCGGCGACGAGATCCTGCTCTACTACGAGGACACGGCGCGGCACTTCGGCGAGACCGTCGAGGAGAGTATTATCGAGAAATAGCTGATTTCCTCGACCCCTCCGCCTGCTAACAGCGGGAATTGTGATCATACCACACGGCCAGCTCCCCGGTCGGTCGAACGGCGGAAATCGGTTCTCTGCTCCGTGATCAGTCCCGTATTCGTACACCGATATCGGGATTAAAATTCAACTTTTTCATTATTTTGGCCCGAAAGCGGCCAAAATCTATGGTGATTGCTACCGTGGCACCAATCGTACCATGAGCGTAACTCGAGAGAAAGTCCGAGCGGTCGAACCGCCGGAGTTCGCGGTGACGCTGCGCAACGCCGGGCTGGCGGGGGCGGGCGGAGCCGGGTTCCCGACCTACGCCAAGTGGGAACGCCTCGAGGAGGTCGACTCGTTGCTGGTGAACCAACAGGAGAGCGAGCCGAACTACTACATGGACAAGTGGCTGATCCGAGAGCGGACCGACGAGTTGGCGGCGCTGTTCGACGGACTGCTCGACCGCGCGTTCGACCGGATCGTCATCAGTGCCAAGTGGACCGACCGAGACGAGTGGCTGAATACCTTCGAGACCGCGACCGACGCGACTGTCTACGAGCCGACCGAACTCCCGATCGACGGCGACGAGACGGGACTCGTCGTCGCCTACACGGCGGACAAGTACGAGTACGGCATGGAGACCGTTCTCATGCGGATCGTCGCGGACGTCGTCATGCAGGGCGAGGAGTTGCCGATGGATCACGGCTGGGTCGTTCAGAACACGGAGACGCTGTCCAACGTCTACCGCGCGCTCGTCGACGACGAGCCGACGACCGAGAAGTTCGTCCACGTCGACGGCCGCGTCCCGACCCACCGGTTTCTCGAGGTCCCGATCGGGACGCCCGCGACGGCACTCCTCGAGGCGGCGGGTCGATCCGAGGGTATCGGCGAAAACGAGATCCTCCTGGACGGCGGACCGGGGTGGTGTTTCGAGATCGATCAGTCGGCGGAGACGTTCGGCGTTCGCAAGCGCACCAACTGTCTGCTCGTGATGGAGGAATCGGTCGTCGACGAGAACCGTCTCGGGAGCGGCGGCCGGATCAACGTCCTCTCGTCGGCGGCGTGGAAGCACTCGAACCACGAGACGGAGCCGACGGCGACGCTCGCACCGGACCGCGTCGAGGTGCCGCTGATCACGAACCCCGACTTCGAGGGGGTGGTAACGCCGAGCGAACCGATCGTTCGGTCGGGCGACGAGATCGAGTCGGGCGAGATGATCGCCCGGCCGGCCGACGGTACCAGCGTCGCCCAGCACGCCCCGATCGACGGGACGGTCACCGGCGTCGACGAGCGGTCCATCACGATCGAACGGATCGACGACGCGGCGACGGGAGCGGTCGGCGCCGACGCCGCGGACGCGGCCGACCCGCACCGCATCTACTGGACCTGGTGTACCGAGTGCGGCCGGTACCTCCCGGAGCCGGAACTCGAGACCGAGGATCCCGGCGAATTCGTCTGTCGCGACTGTCGCTGACGTCGCCGTTCGGCGGTCGGCACTCGCGACGCGACCGGCCTCGTGTGGGCCGGCACGCCGGTTCGGTCCGTCTCCGGGTGAGAAACCGCGCTCGATTCGGGTGGCGGCTCCGCAGACTAGCGGACGCACGGTCGGACGTCCGTCGAGCGAACCCACGCGGACGGGTTCCGTCGGTCAGCGATAATCGTTCCGTCGCCGTCCGCGTAGCTCACGTACTGCTCGATGTCGAGGTCCGTCGTGACGATCCGTTCGTCGCGTTGAATTCTGTCCGTTCGCATTCGAATCACTTCCGCCGACCGCATCCGCGACCGACGAGGGTGGCCTCGGTATCCGACGAACGGGGATAAGGGCACCGTTGAATCACTACTAGTGTGGTTATATTCCGACGACGATCCCGCGACACTCGACGGCACCGAGCGGCAACGGGAACGAACCATAGCGGTGGTCGCCCGTCGCGCGTCTAGGAGTGTATCGGTTCTTCGTCGGCCCCCTCGGGCTCGAGCCGCGTCGTACACCAGTGACAGAACGCGAGGTCCTCGTCGATTTCCTTCCCGCACTCGGGACAGGTCGCCCCCGCCGCGTCGTCGGTTCCGCCGGACGGGTAGCCGAGCGCGCGGAACGTCGCGTCGATCGCGGCGAACAGGGCGATAAACGAGAGGAAGAACTGCGCCACCGCGTCGGTTCCCTCCGCCATGATCGTCGCCTGCTCGCGGACCTCGTCGTAGCTGGTTATCGCACCGGCGGCCGCGAGCTGGTCCAACGGGAGAAAGAGGGCACTCGCCGAGAGGAAGAGACCGGCGAACAGGACGGCCCGGAGCCAGTCACGGACGAGAACGTGTCCCGCACCGGGCATGATCACCGACAGGCCGGCGGCGAGAAGCGCACGGAGCCATGTCATTGTCTATGTGGATGGTAGGGGACCCCTGCCCTTAACATTCCGATTTCGATTGTTTTCAGGTCACGTGAGACGGGCCACGAGTTTCGCGAGCGTCTCGAGGTCGTACTGCCCCGGCGCAGTCGCCTCGTCGGGATCCACGGGAGCGTACCCGATTTTCGACCCGTACACGGGAGCCACCGCTCGGGTGTGACTCCCGACTTCGCCCATCGCCATCGTCGCGACGGAATCGCCGTGGGCCGTCAGCTGCTCCGTCGCGGACAGCAACGCGAGCGTGTCCGCCTTCGATTCCGCTGTCACTGCCAGCTTCGCCACGTCCGCGTACTTCCCTGCTTCCGTCAGCGTCCGCACCATCTCTTTCCGGGGCGGCGTCCCCTCGAAGTCGTGTGTCGACGCGACGATCGAGACGCCGCGGTCGCGGGCCGTCTCGAGCAGCCCCGCGGCCGCACCGTCCAGAATCGACTCGAGTTCGATATCGATCGCGTCGACGCTCTCGACGGCGGTCGCCGCGGACAACGCCTCGAGCCGGCCGTCGTCGTCCGCGTCACCGCCCTCCCAGTCGGCTCGATTCGTCGCGAGAATCGGCAGGTCGCCGTCGTACGCCTCGAGCGCTGCCAGCGGCTCGTCGGCCAGGTCCATTCGAAATTCGATCGCGTCGGCGTGTTCGCGGGCCGCGGGTTCGTCCGAGAGATCGGCGGTCGCCGCTGCGAGCACGAACGAGTCGAAACGTAGTCCCATCGCTAGTCAATGCGAACGAGAACGGCAAAAACGGTATCGTTCCGGCGAGTTCCGGCGTTACGCCATCCCGATGGTCTCCTCGGCCTCGAGGAGCTCGTGGTAGCGGTTCCGGATCGTCACTTCGGAGATGTCGGCGACGTCGGAGACGGCGGCCTGCGTGGTCTTCTCGTTGGTCAGCAGGGCGGCGGCGTACACCGCTGCCGCGGCGAGGCCGACCGGCGACTTGCCGCTGTGCACGCCCTTCTCCTTGGCGTTCTGGAGGAGCGAGCGCGCGCGGTGCTCGGCCTCGTCGGAGAGCTCGAGACCCGAAGCGAAGCGGGGGACGTAGCTCTCGGGGTCGGCCGGCTGGACCTCGAGTCCGAGTTCGCGGACCACGTAGCGGTAGGTGCGGGCGATCTCGTTTTTCTCGACGCGGGAGACGTCGGCGATCTCGTCGAGACTCCGCGGGACGCCGGCCTGGCGGGCGGCGGCGTAGACGCAGGCCGTCGAGACGCCTTCGATCGAGCGGCCCGGCAGGAGATCCTCGTCGAGCGCACGGCGGTAGATGACGCTGGCCGTCTCGCGGACGTTCGTCGGCAGACCCAGCGCGGAGGCCATCCGGTCGATCTCGCCCAGCGCCTGTTTCAGGTTGCGCTCCTTGGAGTCGCGGGTGCGGAAGCGCTCGTTCCACTTGCGCAGGCGCTGCATCTTCTCGCGCTGTCGGGAACCGAGGGAGTTCCCGTAGGCGTCCTTGTTGCGCCAGTCGATGTTCGTCGAGAGTCCCTTGTCGTGCATCGTGTTCGTCGTGGGCGCGCCCACGCGGGACTTCTCGTTCTTCTCGGCGGCGTCGAACGCGCGCCACTCGGGGCCGCGGTCGACGGAGTCCTCCTCGACGACGAGCCCGCAGTCCTCGCAGACGGTCTCGCCGTGTTCGTCGTCGACGACGAGTTGGCCGGTACACTCGGGACAGAGCAGGTCCTGTTCCTCGCTTTCGGTCTCCCGCTCGTTCGTTTCTTCTTCGCTACGCCGTACTCTCGTGTTCGATGGTGCGTTAGTCATACGATGGCGATTGCTGCCCGGCCGAACCGATCGCAAAAGCCCGGACGGATCCGTTACCTCCCACGTTCAGAGACTCGAGGCATAAGGGTTTCGGAATCTCGGTCCTACATCCCGCGAAAACGGGTAATTCGGGAGAAAGAGCATGATAGATAGAAACATTGAAGCTGAGGAGAAGGCGTCGAGCGCCGGCCGGGACGCGGCCGAAACGGAGGCTCCAACTGCGGCCCGTTCGAACGCCCGGTATGAAACTCGCAATCGGCAGCACGAATCCGGTGAAGATCGACGCCGTCGAGCGAACGCTCGAGCGATACGAGCCGACGGTGACCGCCGTCGACGTCGAGTCCGGCGTGAGCGAACAGCCGCGGTCGGTCGGGGAGACCGTCACCGGTGCGAAGAACCGCGCCGAGCGAGCGCTCGCGGCGACCGACGCCGACTACGGCGTCGGCCTCGAGGGCGGCGTCGCGCGACTCGACCAGTCCCCGGGACTGTCCTTGATCATGTGGGGCGCGGTCACGGACGGCGAGCGGACGGAACGAGGGAGCGGACCGACGATTCGGCTCCCCGACCGCGTCGCCGAGCGCGTCGCGGACGGGGCGGAACTCGGCCCGGTAATGGACGACCTGCTGGGGACCGAGAATATCGCCGAAGCCGAGGGCGCTGCGGGCGTGCTCACGGACGGGTTGACGGATCGAACGCGAGCGCTCGGCGAGGCGGTTGCCTGTTCGTTCGGCCCGTTCGTAACAGCGTATTACGACGTCGACGCGTAGCTGGTAGTCGCGCCGATCGACCGACCCCGATCGGCTCCGCTCGAGTCCGCGGCCTGGCCCGTCGGCCGGAAACCATCACGAACAAACGACAGTCCAAACGGAGGATGTATTAACCGGACGTACCAACGAAACGTTTCCAGCCGATTATTCATCGATTACCCGCAGACGAAATCGGCGGAAGGCGGCGGGTTAACCGCGCGTACCAAACCCCCTAAGGGCGTTCCTGTCATCCGGTCGTGTATGAGCACTGCAATGGCCCCCGACCTCACGAGCAAACAACAGCGGATTCTGGAGTACCTCCGGAACAACGCGGCGACGAAGACGTACTTCAAATCCCGGCTCATCGGCAAAGAGCTCGGCATGACGGCCAAAGAGGTCGGCTCGAACATCACCGCGCTTCAGGAGGGCGACTACGACATCGACATCGAAAAATGGGGTTACTCCTCGAGTACCACCTGGAAAGTGGACGTCTAGTACCAGCGCGTCGACAGCGCCGTTGCGTCTCGCCGTTTTACCGATCGTCACGCACGGCCGACGAGCGACGGGCGCGACGAATCCTCTTTACCCGTCCGTCCCTACTCCCGACGAATGACGCCGCCAGTGCTGTTCGATATGGACGGAGTCGTCCTCGAGGGTCCCCGGACCGATCCGCAGGTGTACGCCGACGCCGCCGACGCCGCCCTCGCCGACCTGGGAGCGGCCCCCTCGCCGTCGCAGCGTCGCGAGTTCAGGACGCACGACCGCGAACGGATCAGGGAACACTGCCGGGACCTCGGCATCGATCCCGCGCGGTTCTGGGAGCGCAAAGAGACGGACGCCTCGAGAAGGACCCACGATCGCCTTCGGTCGGGCGAGCGCGGGACCTACGACGATATCGACGCGATTCGTGACCTCGGCGAGCGGACGACGATCGGACTCGTCACGAACAACCGCCACGAGACTGCCGCGTTCGTCGCCGACTACTACGAACTCGACTTCGACGTCGTCCGCGGGCGAGACCCGACGTTCGAGGGGTACGAGCGGCGCAAGCCCGACCCCTACTACATCGAGGACGCGCTCGACGAACTCGGCGTCACGAGTGGACTCTACGTCGGCGATTCGGTCACGGACGTGACGGCCGGCCGCGCAGCCGGCCTCGAGACCGCCTTCCTCCGCCGCCCGCACAACCGCGACCGCGAGCGACCGCCGAAATCGAGTCGCTGTCCGAGTTGCCGTCGCTGCTCGAGTCGGCCGATTCGGGAGAACCGAAGCGCACGTAACCGCGTCGTAATCAGTTCTTACCGGTTTTGCTCGCCAGGTAAGCAGCTGTTAGCCGTTAGCCCTGGTACTCGAGGAATTGGTCCGCGTCGCGGGCGAGCGTCCGCGCCCGGTCGCCGAACGAGTCCGCGTGGCGGACGACCAGGACCAGCACCGTCTCCGGGCGTTCGACCGCGTAGCCGTCGTCTCGGGAGAGCAGTCCGGCCTCCTCGAGTTCGCCGGCGTACTTGCTCACCGTCGGCGGGGAGACGTCGAGCGCGGTCGCGAGATCGCCGGCGGTGGCGTCCGCATTCAGGAGGAGTTCGATCAGCATGCCGCGTGGCGTCTCGCGCCGGAGGTATCCGAGGGCTCGTTTCTCGAACTCGTCGAACCGGCCGGCCGTGACGAACCGCTTGTAATCGCCGTCACGATAGCGCTCGATGGCGTCGAGTTCCTCGAGCCGGCGCAGGTGATGTTGGGTCTCGCCGGTCCCGAGTTGCAGGTCGTCGCGGATCTTGGAGAAGTGCGCGCCGGGGGTCGTCGAGAGATAGCCCGCGATCGCGTCGCGTGCGTCGCTTTCACCCGTGTCAGCCGCCGCTGAATCCGAGCGTCCGACCAGCGGGGAAGCGGCACCGAGGGCGGCGAATCGGCGCAGGGTCGCTCGCTTTTCGTCGTCGACCCCATCGGGTGATGTCATTTCTACCTACCGTATCCAAGGGTGCGACCCGTAAAACAGGTTTCGCTCCACTTTGTTCATCGAAGATTACCGGGTAGGTATCCGATACGTGGCGGTAGATGGCGGGAAACCGGGCGAGTCAGCGTATCCAGCGCCTTCGACCGACGGCGACGACGCAGCCGACCGGAAAAACGAGGTCGAGCCGGTCCGACCGGATCGTCGGCTACCTGCGGTCCATCAGTCGGCAGTCGTCAGTCGTCGGTCGACGGCTCGTCGGTCGACGGCTCGTCGGCCGGGGCGTCCGTTCCGCCGTCGGTCTGGCCCTGGAAGTCCTGATCCATCTCTTCGATGACCTCGTCCGGGTCGGAGATGTTCGCCGGGTCCTTCCCTTCCTTGATAGCCTGCGCTTCCTGCTCCATCGCTTCGACGTCCATATCCGCCTCCTGATCGATCTCGCCGATGATCTCGGCGATGTCGTCGAGGCCGATCAGTTCGCGCGTCTCGTCGTCGAACTCGCGGCTCTCGAGTTCGTGGCCGTTCTCCTTGACGTCGCTGCCCGAGAGGTGCTTGCCGTAGCGACCGACCAGCGAGGAGAGCTCCTGCGGAAGGACGAACGTCGTCGACTCGCCCTGTCCGATGTCGGCCAGCGTCTCCATCCCCTTGTCGATGACGGCGCGTTCGCCCATCGACTCGGCGGAGCGCGCACGCAGGACGGTCGAGATCGCGTCACCCTGCGCTTCCAGGATCTGGCTCTGCTTTTCACCCTGTGCGCGGATGATCTCGCTCTGCTTGTCACCTTCCGCCTTCTCGACGGCGCTGCGGCGTTCACCCTGCGCCTCGAGGATCATGGCGCGGCGTTTCCGCTCGGCGGAGGTCTGTTGCTCCATCGCGCGCTGGACGTCTTTCGAGGGGTTGACCTCGCGGACCTCGACGCTCTCGACGCGAATTCCCCACTCGTCGGTGGGTTCGTCGAGTTCGGTGCGGATGCGGGCGTTGATCTCCTGGCGTTTGTTCAACGTGTCGTCGAGTTCCATGTCACCCAGGACGGCACGTAGCGTGGTCTGTGCGAGGTTCGAGACGGCCCGCTTGTAGTCGTCGACCTGCAGGAACGCCTTCTTGGCGTCCATCACCTTGATGTAGACGACGGCGTCGGCGGTCACCGGCGAGTTGTCGCGGGTGATCGCTTCCTGTCGGGGAACGTCCAGCGTCTGGGTTCGCATGTCGAACGCGTACGTGTTCGAAACGAACGGCGGGACGAAGTTGATCCCCGGCTCGAGGAGTTTGCGGTACTCCCCGAAGACGGTCAGGGCGCGTTTCTCGTAGGCGTCGACGATCTCGATCGCGCTGAGCAGCGCGGCGATGACGACGACGAGGGCGAGCGCACCGACGATCAGCAAGGCACTACCGACGGTTTGCATTGGGAACAGTTCGAGCACCATATTTCGGCCTTACGGCGGCGGGGAGAAAAGCGTTCCCTTATTTCGCCAACACTTTTATGGGAGACACTGTCTAGCCCGACGTCTCGGTTTCCGTCTCGGGATCGGTCCCGGTGATCGACCCGTCACCGGTGCCGTCGGCGGCTTCCCGCTCGGTCCGATCGGACGCCGCGTCGTCGCGTGCGAGCGCGCGATCGATTTCGTCCTCGCCGATCGCACCGAGGGATTCGACCGTGAGCACGTTCCCGCCGCCGGGGTCGATGACGATGATCTCTTCACCCTCTTCAATCGTTCCGTCGGTCGTCCGCGCGCTGTAGTAGGGAGCGAACCCGCCCTCGTCGAGTTTGACCTCGCCGCTACGGGTCGTGACGGTCTCGGTGACGTAGCCCGTCGCACCGGACAGCGAGTCGGAATCTGTCGTCTGAGCCGTCCCTTTCCCGCCGTAGAAGTCGAACTCGTGGTAGACGTACGCGGCGGCGAGTCCGATGAGTAACGTCAGCGCAGCCAGCACGAAGGGGCCCGCCGCGGGCGGAAACAGGACGCCGACGAGACCCGCACCGACCAGTGCGATCCCGATGACGATGAGGTGGGCCCCGGGTGAGATCGCTTCGAGAACCATCAACACGAGTCCCACGACTAACAGCAAAAGCGGCACGTTCCCCACGAGGGATTCGACCATATGTGATGGTTGGGTCTCAGCCCGATTAAATGTTTACCGCGGTGGTGGAGTGGTTTTATCGAGCCGATCGATTCCTCGCGATACCGTCGGTCGTCGGGGTGGCTCATCCCAGCGGAATCATCACGAGTCTGGCGATCACGAACACCATCGCGAGCGCACCCAGGATCACGAACAGCGCGTTCTCGAGGTCCGGATCGCCGGGCTCGATCGGCGTCGAGCTGGCCTCGGGGCCGTACTCGTCCGCGGCCGCGTCCTCGTCGGATTCGTCGCTCGAGCCGGAGAGATCGAGCGGAATGCGAGCGTGCTCGTCGCCGTCCGAACGCCCGTCGCCGCTCGGTCGGTCGGTCCGATCGGCGATGTCCGGCCCCTCGTTCGAGTCGGCCGCCGTTCCGACGTCCGGTTCCGCCGACGGGTCGCCCCATCGATCGTCGGTGGCGTCGTCGTTCCCGGACGGATCGTCTGCCATACGCTCATGTAATGCGTCCGTCGTCAAAAACCCGCGGTCCGATCGCCGTCGCGTTCGCGGCCGGTCAGAGCCGGTCGGTCCGGTCCCCGATATCGCCGCCGTAGACGACGCCGCGTTCGGCGTCGATGGTAACGATGTCCCCCTCGACGAGGCCCGAGATGTCCGCATCGCTGATCATCGGAACGCCCAGTTCGCGCGCGACCATCGCCGGATAGCCGGTCATCCCGCGTTCGGCGTTGACGATGCCGCCGATCCGAGTCGTGTCGCCGGCGAACTCCTCGTCGAAGTCGGCGGGCAAGGCGACGACGGCTCCGTCGGGCACGTCCGAGAGGTTGCCGTCCGGAACGTGGACGACGGGACCGGTCGCCCGGCCCTCGACGACGACCTGACCCGTCGTCAGCGCGTCGGCCGCGACGTGGACCTTCAGCATATTCGTCGTGTTCGCCCCCTCGAGATCGGTCATCATGCCACAGAGGACGACGACGGTGTCCCCGCTCTCGGCGACGCCGGCGTTCAGGGCCGCCTGAACCGCCTTCTCGACGACGGCGTCCGCGCCCTGGTCCGACACGGAGGCGTACAGCGGCGTCACACCCCACGTCAGCGCAAGCTGGCGGCGAACCGCCCGGCTCGGGGTCGAGGCGACGACGGGCACGCCGGGGCGGTACTTCGCCGTCTTCAGCGCCGTGTACCCGGATTCGGTCGCCGCGACGACCGCATCCGCACCGATGTCCCGCGCCAGAAACCGCGCCGACCGGGCCAGCGCGTCCGTCCGCGCCTCACCAGAGGCGGGGACGCGCTGCTCGAGCACCTCGGCGTGCTCCGCCGAGCCTTCGACCTCGCGGACGATGCTGTCCATCGCGTCGACGACCTCGATGGGGTGATCGCCGACGGCGGTCTCGGCCGATAGCATGACCGCGTCGGTGCCGTCGAGGACCGCGTTGGCGACGTCCGAGGCCTCCGCGCGCGTCGGTCGACGGGCGTGGACCATCGAGTCGAGCATCTCCGTCGCCGTGATGACCGGGCGACCCGCATCGCGACAGTTGCGGATGATCCGCTTTTGAATCATCGGGACGTCCTCCATCGGACACTCCACGCCGAGGTCGCCGCGCGCGACCATCACGCCGTAGGCGGCGTCGATGATCTCGTCCATGTTCTCCACCGCGCCGGCGCGTTCGATCTTCGCGACGATCGGGATGTCCGCGCCCGCTTCCTCGAGCACCTCGCTCACTTCGTAGACGTCCGCGGCGTCCCGGACGAAACTCGCCGCGACGAAATCGACCCCCTTCTCCGCGGCCAGTTCGAGGTCGAGGCGGTCCTTCTCGGTGACGACGTCGAGCCCGAGTTCGACGCCGGGGACGTTGACCCCCTTGCGACCGCTCAGTTCGCCGCCGGTGTCGACTCGCGCCCGAACCGCGTCGTCCTCGTGGCCGAGGACGGTCGTTTCGATCAGCCCGTCGTCGAGCAGGATGCGGTCGCCCGGCTCGGCGGCGTCGATCGATACCGAGAGCCCGACCGTCTCCGGCGTCGCCTCCTCACCCTCGACGAACCGGACCTCGGAGCCGGTCTCGAGGGATACCGTCTCGCCGTCGGGCAGCGGCGCGGTCCGGATCTCCGGCCCCTTCGTGTCGAGCATGACGGCGACGGGTGCCGTTCGCTCCTCGTCGATCGCTCGGACCCGGTCGATCAGCGCCGCGCGGTCCTCGCGGGTGCCGTGGCTCGCGTTCAACCGCGCGACGGACATTCCGGCGTCTGCGAGCTCCCGGATCGTCTCCCGATCGCTCGAGGCCGGCCCCAGCGTACAGACGATTTTCGCGTTTCTCATGGCACGAACTAACAGTAGCACTGCCTAAAAGATGGTCACTTACTCGCGTCCGAGTACTTCTTGCTACCCGGAACACACCAGCGCCACACGCGCTACGAGGGCCGTTTCTGCGGACGAATCGACCGACGCAGCGTCTCGCTCCGGAGACGATCCGTCGAATCCGCCCGGGTCGTTTCCGATCGAGTTATGCCGTCGTGGTCTCCAGTTGACGGAGTCGATCACGGAGGAATCCGAGCAGCGAAAGCAGTACGCCGACCACGATGAACGGTATCGGAATCTCGAGGATGCCGCCGATAACGGTGAGCTGAAAGCCGAACGCGATCAGTTTGAGACCGAGTGTCTCGGACATTAATTGCTACTCAATAGGTGAGTCACATATACCTAGAGGGGACGGATCGGCGTGTTTCCCCCGCGTTTCGGCTCGTCGGCCGCGGTCCCGTCGCTTGCCACGCCAACCGTTTTCCGCGGATCGGCCCTCCGCTCCGACATGCCCACTTACGCCACGCTCGTCGACTTCGCCGATCAGGACATCCAGAACGCACAGGAACTCGCGTCGATCTGGGGCGACATCCGAACGGAGTTCGAGGAACACGGCGCGGATCTCCACGACTCCTACGCCGCCCTCGGCGAGCACGACTTCCTCGTCATCTTCGAGACCGCGGACAACGAGGCGGCGTTCAAGTCGGCGCTGACCCTCCACCGACACGGTCTCGAGGGCAAGACCATGGAGATCGTCGACACGAACGACTTCTCGAACGTCGTCGACGAAATCTGAACGGCACGCGGTCGTCGGGTCGAGTCAGTCCGCCGGCCGCTCGAGCAGCCGGGTGACGCGTTCGCCGCTGACGACTTCGGGAATGACGACCTCGTCGGCGCCGGCCTCCTTCGCGACCGATTCGTACATCTCGTCGCCGACCCGAACGAGAATTTCGGTCGTCGACGCGGCCGTCCCGCTGACGATCGCGATCTGGATGTTGACGTTCGAGTCGTCGATCGCGGCGACGAGTTTCGTCGCCCGGTCGACCCCGGCGGTCCGCAACACCTGCTCCCGTCTGGCGTCGCCCTCGACGAGCAGGTGCCCGTCCTCTCGAGCGCGCGTTGCGTTATCGCCGTTTATTTCGACGACGACGACCGTCCGACCCGCCTCCGCGAGCCGGTTGGCGACCGTTCGTCCGAACATTCCGTAGCCGCAAACGATGACGTGCCCGTCAGTGGTGTCGATTTGTCGTTGCATTGTTGCTCGTGAGACCGCCGTCGGAATCCGCCCCCCGAACACCTCGGTGACGACCGTCTCACCGATCCACAGTCCCGACAGAACGAGCCCGGCCGTCACCAGAATAGCGTAGGCCTTGGTCGCCCGCTCGGGACCGGCGTGCTCCTGAAAGTGGAGATCGACGCTCGTGAGATCGACCAGCCAGAACGCCGCCTCCACGAGGCCGACGTTCCCGAGCGCCGCAAAGCCCGCAATTCCCGCGACGACGATCGCGACGAAGACGCCGATCGGTGCCAGCGTCCGGCGCAGAACAGGCCGATCATCGAGGTGTGGGGTGGTATCGGGGAACACACGAGGCGGTTCGTAGAGGAGTTACAAATATCTATTTGAGAGGATTTTTAATGCATATTTGGACTGGTATACGCAGTTCCAGTCCCCGATAGCCCACTTACAGCCAATAGAAACAAACGTTCGTGTTAAAGAAGTTGGTCCCGCTCCCGGCTCGTTACGGGACGCCTACTTGATCTTCTCGCCGAGGGCCGCGTCGCCGTGGGTCGTCAGCAGGTCGGCCTCCTCGCCCGCGGCGAGGATCATCCCGTTGGATTCGACGCCGAACAACTCCGCAGGCTCCATGTTCGCGAGCAGGACGCACTTCGTCCCCGGCAGTTCGTCGAGGTCGTGCAGCTGTTTGATCCCCGCGACGATCTGGCGCGTCTCGAAGCCGATGTCGACCTCGAGGCGCGCGAGGTCGTCCGCGCCCTCGATCCCGTCGGCCGTCTCGATCCGGCCGACGCGAATGTCCAGGTCCTGGAAGTCGTCGAAGCCGATCCGGTCCTCGGTCAGCGGCTCGAGGTCGTCCGTGTCTACCATACCCTCGGATTCGCCCGCGTCGGTGTCGTGGGTTTCGGTTTCGTTCGCCTCCGCTGTGTCTCCATCGCCGTCGTCCGCGGCCGACGCGACGCGGTCTTCGAGCTTCGCCGTGAGTTCGTCGACCCGCTCGTCTTCGATCTTCTCGAAGAGTTCGCCCGGTTCCTCGAAGTCCCGGGGCGGAGCCTCGAGCGCGTCCTCGAGGTGTGCGTCCGCGACCGCGCCGTCCTCGCCGAGTTGCTCCCACAGCGCCTGGGCCTTGTCGGGGGCGATCGGCTCGAGCAGGACGCCGACGGCCTTGGCGATCTGGACGCAGTCCCGGATGACCTGTGCGGCCGCCTCGGGGTCGTCGTCGGTGAGCTTCCAGGGTTCGTTGCGCTGGATGTACTCGTTGCCGAACTGGGCCAGTTGCGTGGCGGCCTGGCCGACCCCGCGCATGGAGTAGTCGTTGACGCTCTCGCGGACGTCGCCGATGGCACCCTCGATGCGCTCGCGGACCGCTTCGGAGACGTCGGCGTCCGGCGTCCCCTCGTAGTTGCGGTAGGCGAACAGCAGCGAGCGGTACCAGAAGTTGCCGACGGTGCCGACGAGTTCGCCGTTGACCTTCTCCTGGAAGGCGTCCCAGGAGAAGTCGACGTCCTGTTGCAGGCCGCCGGTCGTCGTCAGGTAGTATCGCAGCAGGTCGGGGTGGAACCCTTCTTCGAGGTACTCCTTCGCCCAGATCGCGCGGTTCCGGCTGGTCGAGAGCCCCTTGCCGTTGATCGTGATGAAGCCGGTCGCGGCGATCCCGCGCGGTTTGTTGTAGCCCGCGCCCTCGAGCATCGCCGGCCAGAAGATCGTGTGGTGCTGGATGATGTCCCGGCCGATGACGTGCATAATTTCGCCGTCGCCCTTCCAGACCTGCTCCCAGTCGAACTCGTCGGTACCGACGCGCTCGGAGTACTGCTTCGAGCTCGCGATGTACTCGATCGGCGCGTCGACCCAGACGTAGAGGACGAGGTCGTCACCGTCGGCGTCTCCGCCGTCGGGGTAGTCGATCCCCCAGTCCATGTCCCGCGTGATACACCAGTCCTGCAGGCCGTCCTCGATCCACTGCCGGGGCTGGTTGCGCGCGTTCGAAGTCCCCTCGAGCCCGTCCAAAAAGTCGGTGAGGAAGTCGGCGAACTCGGAGACCTCGAAGAACTTGTGGGTCCGCTCGCGGTACTCGGCGGGGTTGCCCGTGATCGTGCTCGTCGGGTCCTCGACCTCGCCCGGCTCGAGGTGGCGCTGGCAGCCCTCGTCGCACTCGTCGCCGCGGGCCTTCGCGCCGCAGTACGGGCAGGTCCCCTCGACGTAGCGGTCAGGGAGGTACTGGTCGGCCTCGGGATCGTAGGCGACCTGGATCTCCTTCTCGTAGATGTACCCCTCGTCGTCCAGCGTCCGGACGATCTCCTGGGTCAGTTCGGTGTTGGTCTCGTCGTGGGTGTGGCCGTAGTTGTCGAAGTCGACGTTGAACTGCGGGAACGTCTCCTCGTACTGTTCGTGCCACTCGAGGGCGAAGTCTTCGGGATCGACACCCTCCTGCTCGGCGTTGACGGCGACCGGCGTGCCGTGCATGTCCGAACCGCAGACGTAGACCGACTCCTGGCCCAGCGTCTGGAGCGCGCGGTTGAACGCGTCTGCACCGATGTATCCCCGCAGGTGACCGATGTGCAGGTCCCCGTTCGCGTACGGCAACCCGCAGGTCACGACGGCGGGATTCTCCGTCGGGAAGTCGTCGTGGCTCATGCTCGTCACGTTGCGCTCACGGGCGTAAAACCCGCCGGTTTCGATCGCCGGACCCGCCGGCGGAAACGGTGCGGTTCGATCGACCGGCCACGGGTTGGTCGTCGCTCGCGCCGATTCTCGACGCGAAACCCACCGCCGACGGCCACGACGCTCTCGAGGGGAACGAAACGGCGATCAGACCGCGTATCCGTCGTTTCGCAGGGCGAGTTCGACCGCTTGATCGAACCGCTCTCGGAGCGCCGGATCGAAGCGCTCGACACGCTCGTCGGCTTTCGTCAGTTCGAGGCGGCGCTCGTCCTCGGCATCGGTTTCGATACGGCGGTACGTTTCGACGAACGTTCGGCCGTCGTTTCCGTCCGCGGTGACGGACACCTCGCTCGAACCGCTCGAGTGACGCGCTCAATCGTCGCTCGCGACCGGCACGCTCGCGCGCACCTCGAGCCGATCTAAATCGCCGACGAAGGAGGCCAGCATCTCGCGGGTGACGTGGGGCATACAGACGATCCGCAACTCGCCGGTCCCGGTCCGCGAGATCCGCCACCCCTTCGCCCGCAGCGCGTCGAACGTCGACCGCGGGACGTCGGCCGCGACCAGCGGCAGCGTGGGGTCGGCGACCTCGTACCCGCGTTTCTCGAGGGCGTCGGCCAGCCAGTCGGCGTTGTTCTGCGAGCGGACGTACTGCCGGCGGTACCCGTCCGGCCACAGTTCGTCCATCGCGGCGACGGCGCTGGCGACGCCCGCACCCGATCGGGTTCCGGTCAGGGTCGCCTGGGCGGTCGACTCGAGGTAGGGCGTATCGACGGCGAGCGCGTCGAGCAGGTCGGGCGACCGGACGAGGAGCCCGCCGGATGGAACCGCGGCCTGCCCCATCTTGTGGGGGTCGATCGTCATCGTGTCGACGGGCGCGTGGGCGAACTGCCAGTCGTAGTCGGTAAACGGGAGGACGAAGCCGCCCCACGCGGCGTCGACGTGGAGCAGCGCATCGACGGATCGAGCGATCTCGCCGAGTTCGGGGATCGGGTCGACGCGGCCGTATTCGGTCGTTCCCGCGACGCCGATCACCGCGGCGGTGTCGTCGTCGACGGACGCGCGGACGGCCTCGAGCGCCGTGCGGTGGTCGTCGTCGGTCGGAACGACCCGGAGTTCGACGCCGAGCAGGTCGGCGGCCTTCCGGAAACTGAAGTGGCCGGACTCGGGCATGACGACGTTCGGCGTTCGGGTCCCCGCCCGCTCGCGGGCGATCCGGACGGCCTGGATGTTCGCCTCCGTGCCGCCGCTGGTGATGTACCCCGCCGGATCGTCGAGGCCCGCGATCTCGCCCAACTGCTCGATGGCGTCGTCCTCGAGCGTCGCGACGGTCGGATACGTGCCGGGGTCACCGGGGTTCGTCGCGAGAAACCGCTCCGCCGCGTCGCGCGCCGCCGGGTGAGGGTCCGTACACATCGACGAGAGAACCCGATCGAACGCTTGCGGCTCCGATTGCATATCACGTATGTAACGCGTCGTCGATTTATGAGTTGTGTTTATTGACGCTTCCGGTCCCACCCCTCGATCCGTGAGCAGCCTCGAGCGGCCGCGAAACGGCCGATAGAGGCGACACAGGCCGGACGAGCTGGCGGGTCACGGTCGTCCTGCTCGACCACGGCCCTCCCGAGACGAGTTCCGGCCTCGGGTCGAGCAGCCTGGTCCCGACGGCGGGTCGACCCTCGAGCAGGTCGGTATCGGACCGCTCGCCGGCACCGATCGACCGACAGCCGTCTCGGCGGCGTTCCGACGCCGGACCCCGCGACCCCATCGCGGAAAGCGTGCCTTCAAGTCCGCCGCCGCGCAACGCCCACGCATGAACCCAGGCGACCGCGTCCGCGTCGAGCGCGCGGACCGCACGTACGAAGGCGTGTTGCTCCCCTCGAGCACCGACGACCAGCTCGTGGTAAAACTCGAGGGCGGCTACAACGTCGGCGTCGACCGCGAGGAAGCCGCCGTGTCGGTCCTCGCCGAGGACGTCTACGAGATCGACGGCACCGATTCGACGGGGGCCGACGACGCGGGCTCGGAGATCGAGTTCGACGACGACCTGCCGACGGTTTCGCTGATCTCGACCGGCGGGACCATCGCCTCGACGGTCGACTACCGCACCGGCGCGGTGACGGCGCAGTTCGACGCCGAGGACGTCCTGCGCGCCGTTCCCGACCTCGCGGGCCGCGCAAACTACCGCGGTCGCGTCGTCGCGAACATCCTGTCGGAGAACATGGAGCCGCCGATCTGGCAGGACCTCGCCGAGGCAGTCCGGGAGGAGATCGAAGCCGGTGCCGACGGCGTCGTCGTCATGCACGGCACCGACACGATGCAGTACTCCGCCTCGGCGCTCTCGTTCATGCTCGAGACGCCGGTCCCGGTCGTCTTCACCGGCTCGCAGCGCTCGGCCGACCGGCCGTCGTCGGACAACGTGATGAACGCCGTCTCTGCCGTCGAGGCCGCGAAGAGCGACTGCGCTGAGGTTCTGGTCTGTATGCACGCCTCCGAGTCGGACGACGTCTGCGCGCTCCACCGCGGCACGCGCGTGCGGAAGAACCACACTTCGCGCCGGGACGCGTTCGAGACCGTCGGCGCGAAGCCGCTCGGCGAAGTCGACTACGAGACCGAAGCCGTCGAGTTCCGCCGCGAGTATCGGGAGCGCGGTGCCGTCGACCTCGCCATCGAACCCGCCCTCGAGAGCGGCGTCGAACTCCTCAAGTTCACGCCCGGAATGGACCCCGCGTTCCTCGACGTCGTCGAAGGCGCTGCAGGGCTCGTCATCGAGGGCACCGGTCTCGGCCACGTCCACACCGACCTCATCCCGCGGCTCGAGGAGTTGATCGACGGCGGCACGACGGTCGTCATGACGAGCCAGTGTCTCGAGGGACGGGTCTGCGACCGGGTCTACGACACCGGTCGCGACCTGCTCGAGGCCGGCGTTATCGAGGGCGGCGACACGCTGCCGGGGACGGCGACGGTCAAGTTGATGTGGGCGCTCGAGAACGCGGACGACGTCGAGGAGGCGATGGAGACCTCGCTGGCCGGCGAGATTCAGGAGCGGTCGGTTCCCTGGGAGTGAGCGACGACCGGTTCGGCTGTCGGAACGACGGGTCGAGAGGACACGCCCTCGGGAGATCCCGCGACGGACGAACGGCGTCCCGGACTTTTTTTGATTGACAGTGAGACTACACGACCGATGGACGAATTGGTTCACCGATACGCGCCGGAGCATCCCGCCGGGCGGACCGCCGTTGCGATCGTCGCCTCGCTGATCGGCGTTCCGACGCTGGTGCTTGGACTCGTCGGGCTATCCGGGAACGCTGCCGCGGGGATCCTCCTCTCCGCGATCGGTATCGCGACGCTCACCGTGGCCGGACAGCTCACACGCGGAGTCGTTCGACAGGCAACCGCCGCCTCCCGGGCCAGTCCGACCGGAGAGCGGACCGACGACGTGTCCGTCGAAGACCCGGTCGAGACGCTCCAACGGCGGTACGCGGAGGGCGAGATCGGTGACGAGGAGTTCCACCACCGCCTCGATCGACTGCTCGAGAGCGACGAGGAGGATCGGTCCACGGCGGGCGAGAGCCGACTCCTCGAGTAACCGTCGGTGCGTCGCCACATCGCCGCGTTGGTACCGCCGTCGGTCTTCCAGCCGTGAACGGCGGTCGCTCCGCGAGCGGCGGTTCGGTCCGCTCGTGAAGGGGTAGTCCTTTTCCACCGGGCCGAGTATGTGAGGTCGTCCGAAGACGATGTCATCCGATTCCGACCTCGAGATCCGCCGCGCAACCCACGACGATTACGACGCCGTCACCGAGTTCACGGGCGGCATCTGGCCCGACCGAGGCGGCGACTACATCCCCCGGATCTACCACGACTGGCTCGAGGACGAGCCCGGTCAGGGGAAGAAAACCTTCCTCGCGGACGTCGACGGCGAGGCCGCGGGGATCGTGCAGGGCGTCATGCTCTCGCCGGACGAGGCCTGGTTCCAGGGGATGCGCGTCGCGGCCGACTACCGGCGGCGGGGCGTGAGCCATCGGCTGAACGAGGCCACGTTCGAGTGGGCCCGCGAACAGGGGGCGACGATCGGTCGCGTGATGATCTTCTCGTGGAACGCGGCCTCGTTCGGCGCCGCACGAGCCAGCGGCTACGAACCGATCACCGAGTTTCGGTTCGCCCATCCGGAGCCCGATCCGGACGCCGAGGGACCGTCTCGGGTCTCGAGCGATCCGGCGACCGCGTGGCGGTACTGGACCCACAGCGACGCTCGCGACCGGCTGAGCGGACTTGGGCTCGCACCCGAGGAGTCGTGGGCAGCCAGGGAACTCACGAGAAGCGATTTCGAGCGGCTGGCCGACGAAACGGCCGTGTTCGCCGTCGAGCGCGACGACGGACTCGCGGGGACGGCCTATCGATCGCGAACGTACGACAGGGCAGTCGACGATCCCGACGGTGCCGACGCCGCGGCCGACGACGCGACGACCGAGACGTGGGCCGAGTACGGCATCGGCGCGTGGGCGGACGTCGACGCCGCGCGGTCGCTGTTCGCCGCGATCGCTCGAGACGCCGCCGACTGCGGTGCCGACGAGACGCGCGTCCTGATTCCCGAAACACCCCGACACGTCACCGACGCCCCCTACGCCGGCGTCGACATTTCCGAGGAGCCGGACTTCGTGCTGGGGATCGATCTGACGGGACACTGACCGATCCTACGCCGCCGCCAGCCGTCGCAACCGCTCGAGTCGCCGCTCCGTGGCGGGATGGGTCGCGAAGAGGCCGCCGCCGCCGTCACACTCCGGGTCCAGCGTCGGGAGCACGGACATCGCGTCGAGGGAACGGGCGTGTTTCCGGAGGTCTTCGGGCGGTCGGCCGCCCGCCGAGGAATCGAGTCGCTCGAGGGCCGCCGCGAGCGCGGCGGGGTCGCCGGTGGCGGCGACGGCAGCGCGGTCGGCTGCAAACTCTCGGCCCCGGGAAAACAGCCCGACGCCGAGTGCCGAACTGCCGATCAGCAGCCGGCCGATCGCCAGCCAGGGGAGGACGCGCGGATCGAACTCGTCTTCCTCGTGCATCATCTCGTAGAACTCCTCCGACGCGACCAGTGGGACGAGCATCCACGTCATCAACCGGTGGTCGCCGTTCGAGAGGTGAGCGAGCTCGTGGGCGACGACGGCCTCGAGTTCCGCGTCGGAGAGCGTCTCGAGGAGTCCGTCGGAGACGACGACGATCGGCTCGCCGTCGTACGACGTGGTGCACGCGATCGGCGTGCTCGCGGGGTGGTGTCGCAGTTTCGGCATCGGCAGACCGAACGTGGCCGCGGTTCTGCGGGTCGCGGCCCCGATGCGGCCGTTTTCGTCCAGGTCGATCGGCTCGGTGTTCCGAAGGAGTTCCCGTCGGCTGCTGCGGATCGCTTTTCGAACGCCGGCCATCCACACGCCGAACGAGAGGATCGTCCCCGCAGCGAATCCGACGGCGAGCGTCCCGAAACCGGGATCGATCACCTGGTCGGCCACGATGACCCCGAACGCGGCGAAACAGACGCCGCCGATCGCCGCGAGCGCCAGTCCGAGCCCGACGAGCGTCCCGAGACCGATTACACCGGCACCGACTGCGCGTCCCGCGAGCCCGATAGTAGATCGGAGCCGCACGAGGTCACGGTTCGGCCGAAAAGAGTTAACAATTCCGATAGGATAGCGCCGGCCGACCGACTTCAGCCATCGCGCGGCGCGTTCACATTTCCGTCGCTATCCGCCGCTAACCGGCGGGAACAGCGCCAACTCGTCGCCTTCCTCGAGTTCCGTCTCCAGCCCCTCCTCTTCGACCAGCACGTTCGTTCCGTTGCGCAACACGTTGATCTGCGATCGAAGGTCGCCGTCGCCCTCGAGCACGCGACCCTCGAGGTCGGGACGGTCCGCGACGAGTTCCTCGAGAGCGTCGCCGACGGTGTCGCCGGCGGCGGCGTCGACGGTCACGTGTTTGTCGCCAGCGCGTTCGGCGAGGTCCGCGAACAGTTTCCACTCCGTGGCCATACGTGGCGCTATCGGTGCCGGCGGCAAGTAGCTACCGCTCCCGTGGCCGTTCGGGCTCGGGGTCGCGGTCCGACTCCGGTCCCTCGGGACCCTCGGGTCCGCCCTCGGCCGGCGCTCGGTCTCCCGCTCGACTCGGGTCCGCCCGCCGATCCAGCGTCCGCTCGGTGACTCGCCGCAGCGCCGCCGGCCGCCCGAGGACGTAGGCGACGTCGCCGGCCGCGAGTCGAACGTCGCCCGCCGGGAGCGGCAGGTGGTCTTCGGCGTCGGCCGCGCGCTTGAGCGCCACGACCAGGACCGGCAGCGCGTCGATCCGGACGTCCGCGAGCGGATCGTCCGGCCCGACGGAGACGGAGGTCACCGTCTCGTCGGCCGCCCGGAGCAGGGAAACGAGCTCTCGCTCGGAGTCTGGACTGCCCGGGAGCGTCACCAGTCGGTAGTCGCGATCGGGTTCGAGGTCGCGCGCGTCGTCGGCGTCGAGGGCGACGGTCACGACGTCGTCGGCGGTCGCGCGGAGTTCGCCGCCGGCGATCCGGACGGTCGCCCCCTCGTCGCGCGTCCAGATCCGGACCGCGTCGCCCGGACTGGCGTCGGCCGCGGGATCGCCCGAGAACGCGACGGCGACGGTCCCCGGCGCGAGCGTCGGCCCGATGCCCGCCTGCCGGCTCCCGACCGCGATGTACGCGACCGTTCCGTCCGCCTCGAGGTCGACGTCGACGTGGCCGATCCCGAAATCGCGCTCGAGGCGGGCGACCAGTCGCTCGCGCAGTTCGTCGACGGTGAGCCGCCGCGGGAAGAGCAACGTCTGCCCCGCGAGTTCGGCTTTCACCGACTCGTCGACGGCGTCGTAGCCGTCGACGTCGCCGATCTCGTCGGGTAGTTCGACCGTGACGACGCGGCCGGCCGCGCGCACGAGCTGCGTGACCTCGGTGATCGTCCGCGGCGTCGCGACCATGAACACGTCCCGAGCGAGGAAGTCGCCCAGCCGCCGCCCGGCGTCGGCAGCGATCGCACTGGCGGCGAACGTCCCGACGGTAGAGACCGCGGTAGCCGGATCGGTCAGCGTCGTCTCGTCGCTGATCGCCTGCTGCAACGCCGTCTGGGTGTTCAGCCAGAGCGCGACCATCGCGACGCCGAACAGGACCGCGACGCCCTCGGGGATTTCGTCGGCGCTGTACCACCGGTAGACGAACGCGACGCCGGCTCCGGCCCCGCCAGCGAGCAGCGCGAAGCCGAGGATCCCAACGAGCGCGTTCAGCAGGGTCTCGGACGAGATCAGCTGGGCGACGACCACCGACGCGGTCATCGCGCGATCTCCTCCACGAACGCCTCGGTCACACGCTCCGGGCCGGCCACGAACGCCTCGTCGCCGGGCTCGAGCCGCCGTTCGATGCCGGGACCGAACACCCAGCCGTGGCGGCGGCCCCCCGTCTCGCTGCCCTGCCGTCGCACCGCGAGGATCGTCACGTCCGCCGCCGAAGCGGGGTCGTCGAGTTCGCTCGTCTCGTCGTCCGGCCCGGTCGCGCCGACCGTGAACCGGTGGATGGCGTACCCCTCGCGTTTGACCAGCGCGAACGCCTCGAACTCGCGGCTCGTCCCGCGGGATCGAACGACGAGCCGCGGCGACTCGGCCTCGAGGACGGCGCTCACGTCTCGTCGGGCGACGGCGATGGTGACGCGACCCTGTCCGCCGGCGGTCGCCGCGCTCGGTTTCGCGTCGGCCATCGCGGATGCGGCGTCGCCGCCGTCAGTCGCGACGTCGGCGGCCGATTCGTCGGGGACGGCGCTCGCGGTGTGTTCGTCGTCGACCGCCGTCCGGGCGCTCAGCACCGTTCCGGCGATCGACCGGTCGCCGTCCCGAACCGTCACGTCGTCTCCGCGAGCGAGCCCCGTCGGGACGAGCGTCGTCACCGAGACGGCGCGCTGGCCCGTCGGCACCCGTCGCGAGAGCGCGCCGGACGGCGGTGCCGCGACGATCGTCGCCCGCCCCCGCTGGTCGATCGCGACGTCGACGTCCGCGAGGTCGTGGTCCGTTCGGAGGCGCTCCTCGAGTCGGGACTCGAGTTCCGAGAGCGGGATGTCCGCGGGGAGCCGCCAGGATCCGGCCTTGAGATCCCGCCTGAGATCGGCCGACAGCGGCGGGTAGCCCTCCATGTCACGGATCTCGCCGGTCGGACGGACGGAGACCTGCCCGACCGAGCCGACGAGTTCGACGACGTCGGCCGAGAGCGTGCGCTGGCGGAGGCGGGTCAACGAGAGCCGGCGCGGGAGTTCGGACCCGAGCTTGTCGCCCTGGTTGTGGGCGTAAAGTGCGAGCATGAGGACGACCAGCACGGCGACCAACAGTCGCGGCGACTGGGTGATGGTCGGTTCGACGAGCCCGAGCAACCCGCCCTGGACGCTGGCGATCGACAGCGCGAGGACGACCACACCGAACCCGGGCAGCGTGACGCCGGTGAAATACCGGACGAGAAAGCCCAGCGAGCCGGCGACGAACGCGGGGACGATGCCGGTCAGGAGGCCGAGATACAGGCCGAGCAGCACTTCGACCAGCAGGTCGACCGGAAGCGATTGCATTGTGTGTCGGTGGGCTGGAACCGTTAAATTAGCACCGACACGATCGACGAGGGTGGTGGTCGGTCGTCCTCGAGGCGGCGGCCGATGCGGTGTGAGTGCGTCGCGCCGGCTCGACGGGAGACGGAGACGTTTAACTAACACCGCCGCCGAGCGGTGTGTATGGTCGGCGACCGGTCGGTTCGAGCGCGACTCCCGGACAACTGGCGGCGAGTGCTGACAACGCGCGCAACCGTGGTCCTCGTCCTGCTCGTCGCGCTGCTCTCGGTCGCCACTGCAGTCATCAACATCTGGACCCCGAATCCAGGACCGCTCCACGGGTACGTTCCCGAAGCGATTCAAAGCGCCGCCGCGTTCACCGGAGCACTTACCGGATTCATGATGGTCGGCAGTGCCCTCGCCCTCCGACGCGGGCTCCGGGCCGGGTGGTGGGCGACGCTGCTGTTGCTGCCGATGACTGCGGCACAGGGATTCCTCCAGTCGAGTCAGTACTCGTTTCCGCTCGTCGTCCTCTCCATCGTGTCGATTCCGGCCCTCCTGTTGACCCGCAGCCGATTCGACAAACCGCTCTCGCTAACGACGACACAGATCGCGGCCGGGGCGGCACTGGTCGGCGTCCAACTGTACGGTACCATCGGTGGCTACGCCCTGCGGGACCACTTCGAGGGTATCAACAACATCCTCGACGCCTTCTACTTCACGCTGATCACCTCGAGTACGGTCGGCTACGGCGACGTGACCCCGAACCAGGAGTCGCTCGAGGGAATGCTGTTTACCATGTCCGTCCTCGTCCTCGGCGTGGCCAGTTTCGGTATCGCTATCGGGGCCCTGGTCGGCCCGCTCATTCAGGACCGTATCTCGAAGACACTCGGAAAGATGACCGAATCACAGCTCCAACTCTTGGACGAGCACATCCTCGTGCTCGGTTACGGCGAACTGACGGAACCGATCGTCGACGAACTCGCGGACACCGGTCGGGGGTTCGTCGTCGTCACCAGCGACCGCGAGGTCGCGGCGAACCTCTCCCAACGGGGGATCTCGGTCGTCACCGGGGACCCCAGCGACGAGGAACCGCTCCGTCGCGCGAAGATCGACCGCGCGGCCGCCATCCTCGTCGCCACGAACCACGACGCCGAGGACGCGCTGACCGTCCTCACCGCCCGCGAACTCGCACCGAACACCCGCATCGTCGCCGCCGCGACCGACCGCGAAAACACGAAGAAACTCGAGCGCGCCGGCGCGAACGCCGTGATCAGCCCCTCGATGCTCGGCGGCCACCTGCTCGTGCGGTCGGCGCTCGGCAGCGACGAGAGCGGGCTGATCGATCGCATTCTCGAGCGCTAGCGCGCCATCGCTATCGGTGCCGCCCGCGGTGGACGATCGCCACGTCGGTCTCGAGGTCGCTGAGCTTCCGGAACGTCGGCGGGGAGACGAACCGCGAGGCGGCCGACCGGTCCGTGCTCGAGCCGATGACACAGACGTCGTACCGCGGGGCGACCCGCGAGAGGTAGGACTCGACCGATTCGGTCGCGACGTGGGTCTCGAACCGGCCGGAGAACGCGTCGATCAGGTCCGCGAGCGAACTCTCTGCCATCCTGCGACGCGATTCGGTGTCGATACAGGTACACACGCTGATCGTCCGGCCGGCCTCGGTCACCCGGATCGCGAAGTCGAGCATCGCGCGAGCGGTGTCGCCGGCACCCCGGACCGCGACGAGACTATCTCGCCACTGCCGTCGGTCACCGTCCCCGTTCGACCGGAAGGCGATCACGTCGATTTCGCTGTCGAACAGGCCGCTGATGAACGTCGAGAGGCCGCCGCGATCGCTCTCCGCGTAGGGCGTGACGATGAGATCGCAGTTCTGCTGGCGCGCGGTGCGGAGGACGAGGCCGGCCGACTGCCGCCCGTCGGCCGCGACGACGACTTCGCAGGGGACGTCGTACGCGCGCTCGAGGGACGTTGCGAGCGACTCGAGGCGGCGACCGGCGTCGCTGGCCGCGCGTTCGGCCGCCGTCGTCTCGTCTCCCGCGTCGTCCGCGGAGCCTCGTTGCTCGACGTCTTCCTCGTCGACGACGTCGAAGAGGACCACCTTCCCCGCATCGTGTGCGCCGGCGATCGACGCGGCGAAACGGGCGACCGACTCCCCGGTATCGGCCATCGGGACGAGGACGTGGTCGTCTCCGTTGGTCGTCTGGTAGAGATATCGCGCGCGCTGCTCGTAGAAGTGGTTCCGCCAGACGACGAACGCGGCCGCGACGAACGAACTCGAGACGACGATCCCGAGGACGTAGGCCAACTGCGCGTTGCCGGTGACGAGCACGAGGAGCGCGGTCGAGAACGCCGTCGGCTCCTCCAGGTCGAGCGCCCAGGTACAGACGCCGGTGAAGAAGACGCCGAGAGCGGCACCGGACGCGCTGACGCCACCGTCGTCGAAGCCGGCCGTGGCCGCGAGCGCGAGTGCGAGCCAGCCACAGAGCGCCCCAACGGTCATCCCGCCGACGAACTTCGACGGCGTCGCGTACTTTCCCTCGGGGTCGGCAAAGAGCGTGTACGTCCCGGACGCCAGCGGCGGAAACAGCAGGAACGAGATCGCCGCCGACATATTCGCGAGCCACGTCACCGCCGCGATCAGCAGCGGCACGAACACCAGCACCGAGAGGTGCAACAGGTTCCCCGTGTGCTCGAGCCACCGAACGAAGGAGTCGAGTTCGCGTCGCTCGAGTCGTCGGAGCCGCCTCGCGAGCGCGACCAATCGCGCTCGCACCTGCTCGAGCATAGGGGTTCGTAGTTCGGGGATCGGTCAAAACTGTTTGGCTTCGCTCGGACGATTGGGGCGGCCCGCGCCGACCGGTTCGTCCCCGGTCGTCCGCGTCCTATCGTCCGCGATCCATTATCGTCCGCGTCCTATCGTCCGCGATCCATTTCCGACTCGGGCGCGCCCGCGAGGATTTCGACGCCGCTCGAGGCCCCGATCCGTTCGGCTCCGGCCTCGAGCATGGCGAGGGCGTCCTCGTAGCTGCCGACGCCGCCGCTGGCTTTGACGGGGAGGTACTCGCGCATGAGTTCGACGTCGGCGACGGTCGCGCCGCCGTCCGCAAAGCCGGTCGACGTTTTCACCATCGCGGCGTCGGCCGCGTCGGCGGCTTCGCAGGCCAGCCGCTTCTCCGCGTCGGTCAGCAGCGCGGTTTCGATGATCACCTTGACCGGGATCGGGACGGCGGCGACCAGCTCCGCGAGTTCGTCCCTGACGGCGTCGGTCTCGCCGGCTTTCAGGCGGCCGACGTTGATGACGACGTCGAGTTCGTCCGCGCCGGCCTTCCAGGCCATCACCCCTTCGCGTCGCTTCACCGCGGGAGCGTGCTGGCCGTGCGGGAAGCCGACCACCGTCGCGAGGGTCACGTCGGGAGCGTACTCGGCGGCCATCTCGACCGCGTACGGCGGGATGCAGGCGTTCATTCCGTATTCGGCGGCCGCATCGAGGACGGTCCGGACGTCGTCAGGGGTCGTCTCCGGACCGAGAACGGTGTGATCGATCAGGGGGGCGAGTTCGTTCCGGTTCATACCTCCCTCGAATTTCCGGACGGGCAAAAAGTCGCCCGATTACCCGCGACTGCGCTGTCCGGACCTCGGGCATCGACCCGCGATTCAGCTGCACCGCCAGTACACGATCGCAGATCGCTCTCCCCCTCTCTGCACCGTCCGCGACGAGCACGTGCAACTCGATCCGGAGACGGGATCGTCGATCTGGAACCGTTCCCATCGGAGGCTGAGGCGGCAGGTTCTCGAAACGCATCGCGGTCGGTACCATCCGTCGAGACGAGCGCATACCCGTCGCCACGCCGTCTGAGAGAATTACACACTGCGAGTAAACCGCTCTCGAACCCCCAGAGCTGTTCTTAATACAAAATAAATAAAATGATTGTATAAGCATAGGAGAATTTAATTTCCACTGCCACATAACGTTAGATGCAATGGTTGACCAGAGTACTCGTCGGACGGTCCTGAAGAGTGCAGCGACAGCGATACCGAGTCTCGGCGTATTGGGAGCGGCGAAACCCGTGGCCGCCGAGGACGTCGATATCCCGCTCTCTTCGAGCGGGGACGGCTGGGAGATCGGTGCCTCGGCCGAGCAATACGACACGGCGGATCAGCGAGGCGCACGCCTCGAGGAGGTTTACAGCCAGAATCGGTCGAATATCCTCGTTGATGGGGTGGATACGATCGTCTACGACGGATCCGTAACACGGAACGCCCGGACGGACGCGTCGTCAAGCGAGGTGAACGTGACGAATGCACTTGTTATGGAAGCGTATATGTCGACTTTGCTACCCGTAACGAACGGAACCGTCGATCTCTACCAGCTGGCCCTCATATCCAAGGACACGCCCGCGATCCTTCTTCGCAGTGAAGCTACGCTCTCCGCGAACGGTGACTACACGTTCTATACGATCGCGACGCCCACGATCGGGTCCGACGACGGGACGGACAACGAAGCATGGCTGACCAGTCGGGATGGATACGACGTCGTCGTCGCTACTCACGACGGGCAGTACGTGGCCTTCGCCCAGCGGCAGGACTGGAAGAAAGAGTTCGACGGGCAACGAATCGGGACTCCAGACGGAAAGACGGCACGGGAAGACATCTACACCGAGAACGACGGGTGGATCGACAGCAACGAACACAATCAGGGCCGTATCGACGTCGGCGTCGGTCTCTACGCCGGTGACGTCGACAATCTCACGTGGCTGACGAGTGTCGGGATCGGCCAGAACGAGACCGAGGCCGTCTCGAGTGCCGTCTCCGTGATCGACAACGGGTACGAGACGGAGCGCAGGAAGTACATCCCCTGGATGTAACGCGACTGTCGCCGTCGGCGCGGCCGGCTATCCGGTGGGCGTCGGCGATCCGTCCACCGGATTGTCGCCGTTCCGTCTGAAGACTGCTGCTGAGTTCTATGCGCCGTGGCGACTACCGAATGTCGGTCGGGCTCGAGTGGCGACACCGACGGCGCTCTCGGCCAGCCACCCGACAGCACGCTTTTCAGCGGTGCGGTGTAAGGAGACTCCATGGTCACTGGCGAACCCAGCGTCGTTCCAGCCGTCGAATCCACCGCCGAGGACATCTCCGAGATGCGGATTCGCGGCGCGGCGACCATCGCCGACGCCGCCGCCGCGGCGCTTGCGACCCAGGCCGACCGCTCCGCGGCCGACACCCCGGCCGCGTTCCGACGAGAGCTGCGAACCGCCGCCAGAACGCTCTACGAGACCCGACCGACCGCCGTCAGCCTCCCGAACGCCCTCCGGTACGTCCTCCGCGGCGTCGACGGCGACACCGTCGCCGCCCTCCGGACGTCGACGATCGAGCGCGCCGAGTCCTTCCAGCGCGACCTCGCAGCCGCCCAGGACACGCTCGGCGAGATCGGCGCCAACCGCCTCCGCGACGGCGACGTCGTGATGACCCACTGCCACTCGACGGACGCCCTCTCGTGTCTCGAGGCCGCCCTCGAGTCGGGCACGGAACTCGAGGCGATCGTCAAGGAGACCCGGCCCCGCAAGCAGGGCCACATCACGGCGCGGCAGTTGCGCGAGTGGGACGTGCCGGTGACGCTGATCGCGGACAACGCGGCTCGCCGATACCTGGATCGGGCGGACCACGTGCTGGTCGGCGCCGACAGCATCGCGGCGGACGGCAGCGTCGTCAACAAAATCGGGACGAGCGGGCTGGCGGTGAACGCCCGCGAGCGGGGCGTGCCGGTGATGGTGGCGGCCCAGACGATCAAGCTCCATCCGGACACGATGACGGGCCACACCGTCGAGATCGAGATGCGCGACGAGCGGGAGCTGCTCTCGGACGAGGAGCGAGCGTCGATCACCGGCGCTGCCGACGCCGACGGGGCGGATGGCGACGGACCCGACGCGGTCGCGACCGACGACGGACTGCGCGTCGAGAACCCGGCCTTCGACGTCACCCCGCCGCGGTACGTCGACGCGATCGTCACCGAACGCGGCCAGTTCCCGCCGGAGAGCATCGTGACACTCATGCGGGAGTTATTCGGCGAGACGACGGACGAACCCTGGGAGACGTGAGCCGACGGATTCCCGGTCTGACGGGCGACGGCCGCCGTCCGTCACCGCGGAATCCGTCACAGCTGTGAACGGTTCACAATCGGAAACTGTTAGTTGCTGGTGTGTCCCAGTATTCCCTATGGTATTACCCGAGGGGTTCGTCGTCCCGCCGTGGTACCTGCTGGTTCCGGTGGTCGTGATCCTGGGGAGCGTCATCGCGCTGCTGTGGGCGATCGAGCCGCCGGTAACTGATCGGACCGTGCTGGCGTTCGCGCCGTGGATGATGTTCGGTGCGACCCTCCACGTACTCTACAAGATAGACGCGTTTCCGGCGAGTATCGAACCACTGTTCACCGCGCCGATGGTCTACGCGGTGACCGCGATCCTCGCCGGAATCGTCTGGATCGTCGGCGTGTTCCTCCACGTCGGCGGGCTCCAGTCGACGATTCCCCGATTCGTCGGCATCGCCGGGACGGCGTTTTTCGCCGTCTTCACGATGTTCGCGCTCTTTCAGAGCCTCGATCTGGGGACCTTCGAGCCGTTCTGGCCGGTCATCAGCGTCGTCATCGCCGGTATCGTCACCGCGATCGCCTGGATCGCACTGAGCCTCTGGTTCACCGACGTCGCGGCGACCACGGGCGCGACCGGCGCGCTCGTCGTCTTCGGCCACACCTTGGACGGCGTCACGACCGCGATCGGCTACGACGTCCTCGCGGCCGGCGAGGACGTCCCGCTCTCCCTGCTGATCCTCGAGGCGGGCGAGGCGCTGCCGACCGCCGACTACATCGGTGCCGGCTGGCTGTTCGTCCTCGTCAAGGTCGCGCTCGCGATGGGCATCCTCGGACTGTTCCGGGAGTACGTCGAGGAAGCGCCGCGGCAGGCCCGGACGCTCCTCGCGCTGGTCGCCGCGGTCGGCCTCGGCCCGGCCGTTCACAACGTGCTGTTGTTCACCGTGGCCTGAGCGCGGCGAGCGCCGTCGGCATCGCGACCCCCTCGCGCCGCCACCTAGATTTTTGCCGCACGGGACCATTTCCTCCACGCATCGAATGGATTCGGTCACGGTACTCACGGCCGGCCACGTCAACTGGGACGTGACGCTTCGCGTCGACAGACTGCCCGAACCCGACGGCGAGGCGTCGATCCGCTCGCAGCGCCAGTCCGGCGGCGGCAGCGCCGCCAACGTCGCCGCCGCGCTGGGCGGTCTCGGCGTCGAGACCGGGCTGGTCGGCAGCGTCGGCGACGACGACAACGGGCTGCTCGCGCGCCGGGAACTCGAGGCCGCGGGCGTCTCTCTCGGCGGCGTTCGCGTGGTCGAGGGGGCCGAAACCGCGGTCAAGTACCTGCTGGTCGACGAGGCGGGCGAGGTCGCGATACTCGGCAACGACGGCGTCAACGAGGCGGTCGCGCCGGCCGACCTCGAGCCGGATCGCATCCGGGCGGCCGATCACGTCCACCTCACGGGGCAGCGACCCGACACCGCCGCCGCGATCGCGCGGATCGCGGACGAGGCCGGAATCCCCGTCAGCTTCGATCCCGGTCGCCGGCTCGGGGACCGGGACTACGGCGACGCGCTCGCGCTCGCCGACGTCCTCTTCCTGACCGACCGGGAGGCCGCGGCGCTGTTCGACGGCGAGTCGATCGACGCGGGGAGCGATCGAATCGTCGTCGTCACCTGCGGTGCCGACGGCGCGGAGGCGTACGCGCCCGACGGCGAGTTCGTCCACGCCGGGTTCGACGTCGACCCCGTGGACACGGCCGGCGCGGGCGACGCGTTCGCCGCGGGATTCCTCGCGACGTGGCTCGAGGAGCGCGATATCGACCGCGCACTGGCCTACGGCAACGCCTGCGGTGCGCTGACCGCGAGCCGCGACGGGGCGCGGAGCGCGCCGACGGCGGGGGCGGTCGAAGACGTTCTCACGCGCCGATCCTGACCGGGGCTTTCATCCCACCCCCGTGTTCCCCCGGAGCCGCCGCCGTCGTGCGGTTCTCACCCGATGTTGTCTGACGGTAGTTATATGGGCGGGGACGTTGCCCACTCGAGTGAACAGTCACGATCCTGTGACTGAGAGACATGACGGAAGGAAGGGTAACCGAGTCCCACGGATGTGGCCTTCGACGGCGCATCCAATACGACCGACGTGCGGACGAGCCGCCGAGTATCGCCGCTGCGATGGCACTGGCCCGGTATTTCGGTGACGACGTCACCGCGGCCAGCACGCAGCTGTACGACTACATCGATCCGGACGCACTCGACAGCCTCTTCGCCGAGACGAACAGCGGTACCGCCCGCTCGAAGGGGGTCGTCGAGTTCGAGATAGACGACGCGGTGGTCACGATCCGATCCGAGCGCGTCGACGTGTGCCCGACCGAGTGATCGCCCGACGACACCCGGCGACACCGATTCACCGCGGCGACCACCGGTCGGGTACAGAAAGGGGGTGGCGTCGAGGATCGCCCGACGAGTGGGACGCTCCTCGGCCCTTCCTCGAACTTTTTTTGTGCCACCCGCGGAATCCGACGGTATGGCGACGCAGCCACACCTGCTGGTCGACGACGGAGAGCTGACCGACATCGCGCTCATTCCCGGCGATCCCGGGCGGGTCGACCGGATCGCCGACCACTGCGACGAGTCCGAAACGATCGCGCAAAACCGCGAGTACAAGGTGGTCAACGCCACCTACGAGGGACGAGAGCTGACCATCTGCTCGACGGGGATCGGCTGTCCCTCCGCCGCGATCGCCGTCGAAGAACTGGCCAACGTCGGCGTCGAGACGTTCGTCCGCGTCGGAACGACCGGGGCGCTCCAGTCGGGCATCGAGATCGGCGACATGATCGTCGCGACGGGCGCGGCGAAAAACGAGGGGACGAGCAAGCGCTACGAGGCCGCCGAGTACCCCGCCGTGCCGGACTACGACGTCCTGTCGGCGCTCGTCGATTCGGCGGAAGCGAACGGCGAGGACGTTCACGTGGGACCGATCGCCTCCGACGACGCCTACTACGCCGAGACCGACGACGCCGTCGACGACTGGGAGGCCGCCGGGATGCTCTCCGTCGAGATGGAGGCCGCCGCCGTCTTCTCGCTGACCCGCCGCAAGGGTCTGCGCGCCGGCGCGATCTGTACCGTCGACGGCAACCTCGTCGACGGCACCCAGAAGGGGACCGACACCGAGGACGACGAACTCCCCGACAAGGCCAAGAACAACGTCGGCCGCGCGATCGACATCGCGCTCGAGGCCGCGACCGAACTGTAACGGCTCGGAACCGAACGCCCGCACCTACTCTTTCGAGCGACCGAAGAGCCGTTCGCGGAGCGACCGTTTCGTCGGCCGCTCGGCGAGCAGCACGGAGCTGTCCAGGTCGTCGACGACGTCGAACACGAGCGAGCCGCGGACGAGTCGGGAGAGGAGCCCGCGTTCCGTCGCACCGATGATCACGAGCGTCTCGTCGGCGGCCTCGCGGGCGATCGCGCCCTCGACGTCGCCCAAGGTGTCGACCGTCAGCACGGCGTCTCCGAAGCCGTGCTCGGCCGCCCAGTCCGCGAGGAACTGCTCGCCGGCCTCCCGCTCGTCCTCGTCGACGACGTGGAGCAGCTGGACCGACGCGCCGGTCTGCGAGTGCAGCGTTTTCGCGACCTCCGCCCCAAGCTCGGAGTCCGGGCCGCCGGCGGTCGACAGGAGGATCCGTCCGGGGTCGTAGCCCCGATCTTTCAGGACGAGGAAATCACACGGAAGGTCGTGGGCGAGTTCGTCGAGCGGTTGCTCGGCACGGCCCGCTGCCCACGGTCGGTTCTCTCCCCAGCCGATCACGACCTGATCGGCGTCGTGTTCACGAGCGGCGTCGAACACCTCCTCGAACGAGCGGTGGGAGACGATCGTCGTCGTTTCGATCGGCACATCGTACGCCGTGGCGTGTTCGCGGGCCTGCTCGAGTAGGTTCGCGGATTCCTCGTCGATCCGGTCGAGATGTTCGCCGGCGCGCTCCAGCGGCGTCTGATCGGGGACCTGCACGATGTGTACCGCGTCGACGACGCCGTCGCGTTCGGCGGCGAGCGTGCTGGCCAGCTCGATCAGGTGCTGCTCCGTGTGGGGATTTGACAGCGGTACCAGTACGCGATACTCGCCCGAATCAGCGGGCCCGTCCGCGTCCTCGATCATTCGCGTGATCGTTCGACGACGAGTGCATAAAGCGCTCGGTGCGAGTGACCGGCCCGCGTTCGTCGATCCGCGAGCGGCGATCTTCGGCTCGCTGCGAACGGGTACCGACACCGGCGTCGAGTAACATAGCATATAGTAGTCGACCGAATACAGGGAGAGTATGGACACGCGGCTCGACGAGATCGATCGTCGAATCGTTCACGCGCTGATGGACGATGCGCGGACGATCTCGGCACCGACGATCGCGGAGGAAGTGAACGTCTCGCCCGGGACGATCAGAAACCGGATCGCACAGCTCGAGGACAGGGGCGTGATCACCGGCTATCACGCGAGCATCGACTTCGAGCAGGCGGAGGGACACCTCACGAACCTCTTCATGTGCAACGCGCCCGTCTCCGAGCGCGAAGCGATCGCGCAACAGGCGCGGATCATCCCCGGCGTGATCAACATTCGGGAGCTGCTGACCGGCCGCCGGAATCTGCACGTGCTCGCGGTCGGGGCCGATACCGAAGATCTGCGCCGGATCGCCCGCTCGCTCTCGGATCTCGGCCTCGAGATCGAAGACGAGGTCCTCGTCCAGAGCGAGACGACGCAGGCGTACTCGCCGTTCGGCCCCGGGAACGAGACCCGCGAGGCCATGCTCACGGACTTCATCAGCCTCTCGGGCGACGCCGAGGTCGCCGAGGTGACGGTCGATCGCGACGCTCCCGTCGCCGGCATGAGTTTACAGGAAGCCGCTCGTCGCGAAACGTTCACCGACGATACGCTCGTGATCGCGATCGAACGGGACGACACCGTCGTGACGCCCCACGGTGACACGAAAATTCGCCCGGACGACATCGTCACGGTCTTCTCCCGCAACGGGGTGACCGACGAGACGATCACGAGCTTCCGCTCAAGCGAGGTCGCCGACTCCTGACCCCGGCGTGGCCGACGAGAGCGGTTGCCGTCCCGATTACTGCGCCGTGAGTTGCTCCGCCAGCGCCGTCGTTCGGTCGGTCAGCGTCTCGGTCGTCTCGGCGGCCCCCTGCAGCCGCTCGTTGATCGTCGTGAACAGCCGGTCGAACGCGAGAGTCCCGTCGTCCTGACGCCAGTCGTCCGTTTCGCGCGTCTCGAGCCCGCAGGTCGGACACACCTCGCCCTCGTGCGGCTCGAAGCAGCCGTGACAGCGATCGAGTCCGGTCGCGACCGTTTCGCCGAGCGCGACGACCTCGCGGAGTGCCGACTGCAGTTCGACCGCGGTGTCGGCGAACGCCCGTAGCGCGGTCCGCGTCTCGGCGTCGTACCCCTCGTCCTCGAGCGCGGCGAGTCGCTCGAGGCGGGCGTCGACGACGGCGATCGCGAGCAGGACGTCGCGTCTCGTCCGGCGGAACTCCGAGACCGATTCGTCGACGTCCGCGTCGGTGCCGGGCTCGAGGGCGGTCTCGAGCGTCGCGGGAAGCGACGTCGCGAGCGACGCGAACCCGGCGACGTCCGAGATGGTCGCCCCCTGAACGCGAGTTGTGTCGCGAACGAGCCGAAACAGTTCGTCGCCGGCGATGGCTTCCGTCGGGGCCGGGGCGTCGAGCGTCTCGAAACACTCGTCACAGACGGTGACGAGCGCGCTCTCGTGGACGTCGCCCTCGAGCGGGACGTCGCCGACGGGGAACGGTCGGTGCGTCGTCGGTTCGTCGTCGCCGACGGCCCCGCAGTGGCGACACGTGAACGCGTCGCGGTCGAAGACGGCATCCGAGTCGGCAGTCCAGTCGCGTGAAGTCACGGGCGAGCGAAGACAGCGAGACGACAAAAACGCTCCGGCAGGGCGCGATCGGGAGCGCAAGGTGAGCGGAGCGGACGAAACACTATCCCGCAGTCCGTGGTACGATCCCGTATGAACGATTCGCCGGACGATGCGAACCGACCGGACGACTCGGACGCGGCCGACGAGGACGAATTCAAACTCGAGCGAGCGTACGACCGCGCGGCCCTCGCCACCGTCTTCCGCGAGTTCGCGACGGCCTTCGAAACCGGGCAACCGGTCCGGCTGAACGGCGACGACCGGAGCGTCGGGGTCGCGGTCCCGGAGCGGGTCGTCGCCGAGTTCGAGGCTGGGCACGATGCCGTCGCGGAGCCGCCGGTCGCCGAACTGGAGGTCGAACTCGAGTGGGACGACCCGGACGACTCGAGCGTGCGGATCGCCGAGCGGGACGCTGCCAGCGACGCCGACGCCGACGGCGATGCTGATGCCGGTGCCGACGCCGATGCTGATGCCGACGATGACCGCGTCAGGACGGACGCAGCAGACGTCGATCCCGCGGCGGCGGTGATGCCGCTCGAGGGAGTCACCGATCGCGGCGGACGCGAAGACGAGGCCGACGCGGCCGAGGACGCCGACGGGGCGGCGGACGGCGAGACCGGCCGCACCAGCCGCTTCGAGGTCTACGAGGACAGGGCCGGACAGTGGCGCTGGCGGCTCGTCCACTGGAACGGGAACATCGTCGCCGACAGCGGCGAAGGGTACGCCTCGCGGTCGAACGCCGAACGAGCCGCGCGGAGCGTGATGCGCAGCGCGCCGACCGCGACCGTCGAACGACGGGAGTGAGCCGACGACGGTCCGGAACGAGCGCGGCCTACGGCTTGACGTCGTCGCCCTCGAGATTCACGTCGAGCTCCGCGGAGTGGTCGACCTGTTCGTACTCGAGCGACGGCGTGGTGTCGTCCGGGACGGCGTTGTACTGCCGGAGAAACGAGACGATGCCGCGTTTCCCGCCGAAATCCCCGCGGTACTGTCGGAAGAGCCGCGGGACCGTCGCAGTGTTCGCCCCGGAATCGTACGTGACGTTCTCCTCCAGGAACCACTCGATCGCGATGTCCAGTTCCTCGTCGACATCCCGCGGCGAGTAGACGGCGATCGGCGGGCAGTGGCCGGCCGCGTGGGTCAGCGCGAAGTGAACCCGCGGATCGCACTCCGCGAGACGAAACTGGCGCTCGAACGACGAGGGGAACACGCGAGGCACGTAGCCGAGCCCCCACGGCTGTTTCGAACTGCGGAGCAACCCGTGTTCGATGTCGTTGAGACTCAGCCAGACTCCGCTGATGGGGATCTGATCCCGCGCGAAGAACTTCCACTGGTCGAGGAGGCCCCCCTCGAGCAGGTCGGGGTCTTCCTCCTCCAGCAGCAGCTGCGCGTAGGCGTTGTAACAGTTGAGCCAGAAGGAAAGCTTCCCCTCGCGACTGGCCAGCGCTCGATCCAGTTGCGATCGCTCGAGCGCTGCCAGATGCTCTCGCAGCGGGTCAGCGTCGCCTTCGGTCTTGACCGTATAGAGGAGATCGGCCGAGAGCGAGAGGGGATCGAGCTGAGTCGACATTCGGATAGGAATTAGCGAACCAGCCCCTTGAAGCCGTGTGACGGCTACACACGACAGTCCGGACTGAGAATAAGTTCAAGCTGTGGTTTTATCTCCCCGAGGCCGGAAATAATGGTCGTGAATCTCAGCAAGGGGTTCCTCCTCGTACTCGTCGCACTCTTCGCGTACCTCTCGCTGTTGCTCGTGCTGCCCTTTTTCCAGTACGTTCTCGGTGCCATCCTCGTGGCGTACGTCCTCTATCCGGCGCAGGAGCGGCTCGAACGGCGAGTCCCGCCGGCGATCGCGGCGCTCGCACTCGTCGCCCTCGCGATCGCTGGCTTCGTCGTCCCGCTGGTCGCCGTCGTCGCGGCGGTCGCCAGCGACGCCCGGCGGCTCCTCGAGAACGTCAACACCGACTCGCTGGAGATGGCGGAGCTCGAGCGGGCGATCGAGGCGGAGACCGGTCGCAACGTCGATCTGCCGTCGGCGCTCGCCGACGCCGCACAGAACGTCGGAACGGTCGCACTCGAGCGATCGACCGAGTGGTTCAGCACGATCACGCACGTGCTGATCGGGCTGGGCCTCGCGGTCTTCCTGCTCTACTACCTGCTCAAGGACGGCACCGATCTGCTGGCGTGGATGCGAGAGCTGACGCCGCTGCCGGACGACGTACAGGACGATTTCTACCGGGAGCTCGACGAGGTCATGTGGGCCGTCCTCGCGGGGCACGTGCTGATCGCGATCATTCAGGGGACGATCGCCGGGCTGGGACTGCTCGCGACCGGGGTCCCGAACGCGGCGTTCTGGACGTTCATCATGATCATCCTCTCGTTGATCCCGCTGATCGGCTCGTTCATGGTGTGGGGGCCGGCCGTGATCTTCCTGTTCCTGACCGGGGAGCCGCTGCTCGGGGTGGGGCTGTTCGCCTACAGCACGGTCGTCGTCGGCCTCTCGGACGACTACCTCCGACCGGTTCTCGTCGATCGGTACGCCGAACTCAACCCCGCCGTCATCATCCTCGGCGTCCTCGGCGGCGTCTACGCCTTCGGCGTCATGGGGCTGTTCTACGGCCCCGTCGTCCTCGGCGCGCTGCTCGCGACGCTGGACGTCGTGAACGACCACTACGAGCGGCTCGAGGACGCGTCAGGCATGCAGTGAGTCGGCGGGCGACACCGAGCGACTGCGACCTTCGACCGCCGGCTGACATACAGCGGGTTCGCTCGCGTCGCGCTCCTCGCCCCGTTCGAAATCGGAACGCCGACTGCGGTCGAAACACGTGGCCGTTCACGTTCGGGCTCGAGCGCGGGCCTGCTCGGGCGTGTCGGCCTTGTTGTTCGCGTAGGCGTTGTACGCCGCGAGGGCGGCGACGACCGCGCCGGAGATCGCGGTTCCGGTCGCCAGTTGGCCGCTCCCCATCTCGATGACCGACGGCGAGACGAGCGCCCAGAGGCCGAGCAGGGCGGCCAACGAGGCGACGCCGACGCTCGCCAACCGATTCCTCGACAGCCGGTAGAAGTTGTAGCCGGCGGTCAGGAAGATTGCCGTTCCGACGAGCGTGTCGTTCCAGATCGCCGCGTCCGTCGACTCGAAGATGAACGGCGACGCGACGAGGTAGAGCCCGATCAGCGCGATGAGGGCACTCACCCACTGCATCGCGTCCGTGTTCAGTGAGGTGTAGTCGGTGCGGGTGTCGCGGCCGGCCTCGGTGTTCGGGGTATCACTCATGTGTTCCTCGAAACACGATAGCTGCGGTCCGGGCAAAACGACAGTGCCTGCACCTGTCGGGAAAACACGAATCGACGGTTCTCACCGGCCGTTCGGCCGAACAACCCGACTTCGGCCGGGAGACGCCGAAGCGAATCGGAGACCGGCCGGCCGAGTACGGGTATCGATCGATGCCGCTCGCACTGCCGGTCGCCCGCGAACGGCTATCCCCCCGACCCGGGCCCGTTCGTGTCGGCTGTCGTGAGTTATAAGTCGACCGCGGAACCGGTATGGGTATGTCAGTCCCCGACGCTGCGGCGACGGCGGAGGCCGTCGTCGACGAGATCCTCTCCGCGGTCGTCGCCGATCGAACCGTCCTCGAGGAAGTCACGGCCGGGTTGCTCGCCCGCGGGCACGTCCTGCTCGAGGACGTGCCCGGAACGGGCAAGACGCTCACCGCGCAGTCGTTCGCGACCGCGCTCGGGCTCGAGTTTGCCCGGATTCAGTTCACGCCGGATCTCATGCCCTCCGATATCACCGGCTCGTACGTGTTCGAGGAGGAGACCGGCGAGTTTCACTTCACACCCGGCCCGGTGTTCGCGAACGTCGTGCTCGCGGACGAGATCAACCGCGCGCCGCCGAAGACCCAGTCCGCCCTACTGGAGGCGATGGCGGAAGGGCAGGTGACCGTCGACGGCGACACCCACGCGCTTCCGGAGCCGTTCGTCGTCATCGCGACGCAGAATCCCGTCGAGCAGGAGGGGACGTTCGAACTCCCGGAAGCCCAACGCGACCGCTTCATGATCAAGACCTCGCTGGGGTACCCCGACGCCGACGGGACCCGCGAACTGATCGACCGTCGGGCCGACCGCGACCGTCCGGACCCGACCGTCGAGCCGGTCATCGACCGTGCGGCCGTGCTGGAACTCCAGGACGTCCCAGAGACGATCGCCGTCGAGGGACCCGTACGCGACTACATCGGCGACGTCTGCCGAACGACGCGGACCGACGGCCGCGTCGACGTCGGCGTCTCGCCGCGGGGCGTCCAGCGGCTGTTCGAGGTGAGCCGTGCCCGCGCCGCCCTCGAGGGTCGCGAGTACGTCGTCCCGGAGGACGTCAAGCGGATCGCCGGGCCAGCGCTCGCCCACCGGCTCGTGTTGACGCCGGAAGCCAGCGTCGACGGCGTCTCTCGGCGTGCGGTCATCGACTCCGTCCTCGAGGAGTGTGACGTGCCGGCGATGACGTCCCCGTCAGCCGACCAGTAACCACGCGCCGCCGACGACCGCGATCACGGCCGCGACCACGCCCGCCGTCGCCGGAATCGACAGCGTCGGCGCCAGGACCGTCGCCCCCACCAGACCGACGGCCGCGACGGGAACGCCGACGGCCGCGACCGCCCCGCTCCACCCGAGTCGCACGAGCTGTGCCCGCCGGTCGGCCTCGAGTCCGACCTCTCGTGTGAGCGTCCGTCCGTAGCGGCCGACATCGTACGCGAACAGGGCGGCCGCGGTTGCGACGAGCGTCGCCGTTCCGGCCCGGACCGTCTCGAGGTCGAGGGTCGCGACATCGGCGCTCGTCCCGACGACGACGGCGCCGACCCCGAGCACGGCAGCGAGCGCGGTCACGGGGTGCGGGACCATCGTGTCGTCTGCCAGCAGTCTGCCCTCGTACAGCCAGGCACCCAGCCAGACGCCACCGAGAACGACCGCCGTCGCGCCGAAGCCGAGGACCGCGAGCGACGTTTCGACGCCGGCAGCGACCGTCCCCGCAAACGAGAGCCCCACGCCCAGTATCGATCCGACGACGAACGCGACGACGGCGTTGCGCCGGCCCTCGCTCTGGACCCACGATCCGCGAACGACCGCCGCGAACCCGGCGACGGCGACCGCCGCGATCGTCACGGCCGCGATCGGTCCCCGAACGACGGCGCTGTCGACGATCGACTCGAGCGCCGGCACGTACCAGGAGAGGACCGTTAGCGCCGACAGGACGACGAGCGCGAGCACGGTCAGAACCGCGATACCCGTCGCGATCGCGATTCGGTTCGTGCGGTAGGAGCTGCGTCCCGTGGGGACGGTGACGGCCGCGGGGGGAACGAGGAAGAGCGCGCCCACGACCGCGACGCAGGCGGCACCGATCGCGACGGCCAGTCCGATCGCACCGTCGCCGGCGATCCACATCGCCGACGCGAGTAGCGGCCGCAGGCCGCCCGCGGAACCGGAACCGATCGCCAACAGCGCCGCGCCGCCGGCGGCGACCGCCCCACATAGCGCGGCCGCACCCGTTCGCAGGAGGACGGACGGCGTCGGATGACCGACGACGCCACCGCTGGCGGTTCCGGCGGTGAGCGCGCCCACGATCACCAGGAGGGCCGGAACCGGTGTCCCAGAGAGACCGACGACGGCGACCCCCGCGAGCGAGAGGGGCGGGAGCAGTGCTGCGGCGACCGCTACACGCCAGTACGAGCCGTCGAACAGTTCGACCGTCGCCGCGAACCCGATTCCGAGGAGCGCGCCGGCGACCACCGTCGGTTCGAACACGGCGAGCGCGATCGTCCCGACGGCGGCTGCGACCACGATCGCTCGTCCCGTCGTCGCTGGGAGCCGATCGTCGCGGCTCATCGGGTCCTCACCTCGCCGATCGCGTCGCGGAGGAGGACGCCGAGCGATCGCTCGCGCTCCCAGTCGATCACGCGGGCCCCCGTCGAACGGGCTCGAGCGAGTCGCGTCCCCCGATCGAGGGCCTCGAGCCGGGTCGCGATGTCGGTCTCGCCGGCGGTGACGGCGGGCGAAACGACGCGAACGGCGTACCCGCGGGCCCGAAGCGCCGCGACGAGTTCGACCGGGTCGTCGTCGACGAACGAGGAGAACAGGTACACCTGCGCCTCGCCGGGAAGCCTGCGGGGGAGGTCCGTGACGAAATCGTCGGTGTCCGGTTGGGCAACGGGCCAGTACCCGACTCGTTCGGAGTCCCGGAGCGCGTCCAGTACGCGAGACGCCTCCCGTCGCGTGGCGGGATCGGTCCCCGGGGCGACCGACGGCAGCTGATCGGCGTAGATGCCGACGATGCCGGTCGGATGGCCCGCGTCCACCAGCGCCTCGAACGTCCGCTCGGCCGCGGCGACCGAGCGCTCGATCGCAGGAAGGTGTGCGGTCGTCGCCGCGCGAAACTGGCTCGAGCGGGCGTCGACGACGCAGACGATCCGCGTCGCTCGCTCGGCGCGATACTCGACGGTCGCCAGCTCCCGCGTCCCGGCGTATCGCCGCCAGTCGATCGAGCCGACCGGATCGCCCGGCTCGTAGTCCCGGACGGAGTAGAACTCGACTCCGCTCCCGCCCTCGTCGGTCGGTACCTCGCCCGCGTAGTCGTTCGTTCCGTCGCCCAGCGGCACCGACTCGACGACCGACGAACAGCGGATCGCGTCGTCGCCGTCCGTGCTCGGCCGCCACGTCTCGGCCATCGTCCCCGTGAGGTCGCGCGCTCGAACCGTCGGGTCGTCGAACGCGTACTCGCCGCGCCGGAGTTCGACCTCGTACTCGAGGGTCGTCTCCGCGAGCGGCTCGAGGGTGGCCGACGTCCGCGGGGAGCCTGAAACGACCGGGACCGCGTCCGGCACGCCGTCGACGACGCGCAGATCGACGATCGTGTCCGACCCGGCGTTCCGGACGGTCGTCCGGACGGTGACTGTCTCGCCGGGATCGCCGGCGACCACCCCGGAGTCGGACCGAGCGGGCTCGCCGTCGTCCGTCGTCGATCCGCGGCTCGAGCCGTCGGAGACCGTGATTCGTCGCCGAACGTCGAGCATCGTATCCGGTTCGGTCCCGAAAACGGCTGCAGCGACGTACCACAGCGGGAGCGTGGCGGCGACGACGAGGAGTTGGCTGCCGACGACGAGGCCGAATCCCGCGAACACGAGCGTCGCGGCGATGGCCCACTCGCCGCCGTCGAGCCGGTCGACGGTTCGGCCGGTCATCGGTCCACCTCTCCAGCGGTCCGGTCCGTGCCGTCATCGATCGCTTCGATCGCCGCGAGGGTGCGCCGAACGCGGCGACGATAGGCTGCTCCGGGATCGACCGCGGCCCGCAGCCGTTCGCGACGCGGCTGGCGCAGCTTGTCGGCGAGGAACGCAGCAGCGACCGGGTCGTCGGTCCACGTTCCCGATCGAACGGCGTCGCGGGCTGTGTCGGTCGCGAGCCCGCGTTTCGTGGTGACGACGCGAACCGCGCCGGCGAAGAGCCGACGACGAACGTCCGCAGTCGACTCGTTCGGTCGGCAACGGTACCACCCCTGCGCGGCTGTGGAGAGGGTTCGATCCGCCGTGCGACCGACCGTGTACTCCGTTCCGGTGAGCGCCGTCTCGGGCGGCGGCTCCGCGACCAGCGGCGCGTCGCTCGGTCGCTCGACGGTCCAAACCCACCAGCATGCGCCCGCGGCGATCACCACGCCGAACACCGGGAACAGCACCGCGAGCGGATACAGCAGCCACGAGAGGAAGCGGGCGGACGGGAGGAAGCCGCCAAACAGCACCGTCCCGACCGCCAGCAGGGCACCGGCACCGACGACAGTAGTCGCGAGTCGCTCCGTGTCGACCGACCCGAGCAGGGCGATCGTTCGCGACCCCAGCCCGTCGGACGAGCTGCGGCTCACGTCGATCCCTCCTCGTCGTCATCGCGGTCGAGCAGCTCACGGACCGTGGCTCGAGCCTCGGCCACTCGATCCGGCGTCGGCTCGCGCCCGCCGTACTCGACGTCGCGAACGATCGCGACGAGCCGAGTCACGCGGTCGGCCGGGAGCCCGGCAGCGAGGGCCGTCCGGGCCGCCTCTCCGGGGGTCGCCGTCTCCCGATCCTCGAGCCCGAGTCGGTCGAGGAACGCGTGCCACGCGGCGCGGATCTCCGCGTGCGGGCCGCGAGGCGCGAGCGGCTCGTCGGCCAGTTCGGGCCCCGTCTCCTCCGCCGGCGGCGTCTCGGGCTCGTCGTCGGTTCCCAGCAAGCGCTCGAGCAGCGAGCCCCCGCCGCCGGTCGATGGCCGATCGCGCGACCCGAGCGACGGGAGGCCGCCGAACGAGAGCGCCGAGCCGAGGGACGGAGCCCCGAGACCGACGCCGTCGAACGCGGGACGCGGGAGCGAGAACGTCGGCAGCGGAATCGTCGGGATGGACAGCGACGGCCCGCCCCAGCCGACGAGTGCGCCGAAAAGCCACTCGAACGCGTCCGCGAGACCCGCGACGAAGTCCGCCAGTGCGACGAACGAACCGGACCACTGGATTCCGCGACGGCGCTCGCGGGCGGCGGCCACCCGAAGGTAGGTCAGCACGCCGCCGATCGCGAACCCGGGGACGAACACGACGACCGCCGTCAGTCGGAGATAGAGGTTCCCGACCGTCGCCGTCGCCGTCTCCGCGCCGACCTCGACCGTCACGGTCGCCTCGTCGTCGATCGGCAGCCAGAGCCGCGCCATCCCGTCGTCGCCGGTGCTCGACGTGCCGCCGTCCTCGAGCGTCACCGTCGCGTTCGGAACGGGGTCGCCGTCGGCCGACACCTGTACCGGGGCGGGCCCGCCCGGGAACAACAGCGGGGAGACGAACGTGACCGTCGGCTCGCCGACGTCGACGGTGCGCTCGCCGGTCACGGGATCGCGTTCGACGTGCAGTTCCACCGACCGGGCGGTCTCGGGCATCGTCACCGTCGCCTCGCCGTCCTCGTCGGTCGTCGCGACCGCCTCGCCGTCGAGCGTCACCGTCGCGCCGGGCACCGGCGTCGATCCGACCGCCGCCGCGATCTCGAGGTCGCGGTTCGGTGCCACCTCACCGTGGGTCTCGATCGTGGCGTCGGTCCGGATATCGAACGTCCGCGAGCGGCCGTCCGCGGGAACCGAGACGGTCATCGCCTCGGCGTAGGGGACGGTGATGTTCGACTCGCCAAGCACGCTGGCTTCCGTGACGTTCTCGCCGTTCACCGCGATCGTCTCGGCGCTGTACATCCCAGAAAGGCCGATATCGACCGTCACCACGTTGCCCGGTTCGAGCGCGCCGTCGATCGTGATTTCCTCGGTGTCGGTGTCGCCGTCGTCGACATCGTCCGTCTCGTTCGCGACATCCGACGGGTCCGTGACGATCTCGGGGGTTCCGTCGATCGAGTCCCAGTCGCCCGCGATCGGCTCTCCGTCCGACTGCCCGGGGCCGTCGAGTCGCGGATCGGCCGCGGGAAGTGCGCTGGCGACGACGAACAGACAACACAGGCACCCGACGACGAACAGGAGTCGTCGTCCTCCCGTCACGGCTGCCCCTCCAGTTCGACCGCCATATCGGATAACTCGCGCACGCGTTGCTCGACCGACGGGTGGGTGTCGGACGGCGACGCGACGGGGCCCGGCGGCGTGGTGCCCTCGAGCCACGACGTCACGCGCTCGCGCCGCTGGGGGGCGTCCAGCGGTCGGCGGATCGCGGGCAGCGACGCGGTGTCGTCGCCGGTCACGAGTTCGCTCGGGACGATACAGAGCGCGCTGGTTCGGTCCGTTCGGAGGTCCGTCGCCGGCGTCTCGCTCGTCTCGGCGAGCGTCACCAGCGCACTCGCCAGCGCCATCGGCTTGCCGGTGATCCGGGCGGCCGCGGCGTCCGCGCTGAACTCCCGTGCGTGCGACAGGGCCCGCGTCGCCCAGTCGGCGATCGCGGGGAACACCCACAGGATCGGCGCGACGAGCACGTAGGTGAGCGCGACCAGCGGGAGAAACCAGTACAGCGCGACCCGGCCGCCGCCGGACAGTTCGTCGGGATCGGTCAGGGCACGGCGGGCGAGCAGTGCAGCATGGTACGCTCGATCCGCGATCTCGAGGAACAGCGTCGCGATCGTCATCAGCGTCACGTCCCGGTTGGCGACGTGTGCGATCTCGTGGGCGAGCACCGCCTCGAGTTCGTCGGCGTCGAGGCGGTCGACGACCCCGGTCGTGACGACGATCGTCGCGTCGGTGAGCCGGCCGACGGTGTAACAGCTCGCCGTCTCGTCGTCGACGACGCGGACGTCCGGCTCCGGGATGTCGGCGATCATCGCCAGCCGTCGGACCGTTCGGGCGACGGCGTGGTCACCGTCACCGGCCGTCCCACCGGTTCCGGCGAGGACGCGTCGGTACCCGTAGTAGGTCTGGGCCGCGAGGAATCCGACGATCAGCAACAGCGCCGTGGCCCACGACACCGGCAGGCGGACGAAATCGACCGGGACGGTCCCGTGCTGGAGGAAGACGATGGCGCCGCCGACGATTACCGGCAACAAAACGCCGTACGTCCACAGCAGTACGAGGACGAACACGGCGTTGACCGCGACGAAGACGCCGAGGACCGCACAGATCTGTAACCGAAGCTTCATGGAGGGTGATGGCCCGAATTCTCGGTCCCACCACCAAAAATTTTCCTCGTTCGTTCACCCTCGAATTCACGTTCGCCGCCGGCGGACGCGACACGTGGGCGATCCACTCCGGGTACAGCGTTCAAGCCGGCCCGGAACGTAGCGTGACCGTGCGCGTCCGGAGCGATCTCTACGACGGAGACACCCCCGCCGACGAGGAGTCGGAGTGAGAGTGAGGGGTCTCGAACCCTGCTAACGGATCACGACGCGCGCTGCGGCCGGGATCCGTCGGGCTTTTGGCCTCTCGCACCCGACGATGGTGCAACGACGAATGGCCCGGTATCACATCGAAACGTACGGCTGCACGTCGAATCGCGGAGAGAGTCGCGAGATCGAGCGACGGCTCCGCGACGCGGGCCACTACCGGGTCGACGGCCCGGACGAGGCGGACGTCGCCATCCTCAACACGTGTACCGTCGTCGAAAAGACCGAGCGCAACATGCTCCGACGGGCCGAGGAACTGGCCGACGAGACGGCGGACCTCTTCATCACGGGCTGTATGGCGCTCGCGCAGGGCGAGGAGTTCGCACGGGCGGACGTCGACGGCCAGGTCCTCCACTGGGACGAGGTACCCGAAGCGGTCACCAACGGCGAGTGTCCGACGACGACGCCCGACGCGAAACCCATCCTCGACGGCGTCGTGGGCATCCTCCCCATCGCGCGGGGCTGTATGTCCGACTGCTCGTACTGCATCACCAAGCAGGCGACGGGCAAGATCGACTCGCCCTCGATCGAGGAGAACGTCGAGAAAGCCCGTGCACTGATCCACGCCGGCGCGAAGGAGATCCGTATTACCGGGCAGGACACCGGTGTCTACGGCTGGGACGAGGGCGAGCGCAAACTCCACCGGCTGCTCGAGCGGATCTGCGAGATCGACGGCGAGTTCCGGGTCCGCGTCGGGATGGCCAACCCGAAGGGCGTCCACGGTATCCGCGAGGAACTCGCCGCGGTCTTCGCCGAGTACGACGAACTCTACGACTTCCTGCACGCGCCCGTCCAGTCCGGTTCGGACGACGTGCTCGGCGACATGCGCCGGCAACATCAGGTCGCGGAGTATCTCGAGGTCGTCGAGACGTTCGACGAGACGCTGGACTACTGGACGCTGTCGACGGACTTCATCGTCGGCTTCCCCACCGAGACCGACCACGACCACGAGCAGTCGATGGCCCTGCTCCGGGAGACGCGCCCGGAGAAGATCAACGTCACCCGGTTCTCCAAGCGGCCGGGCACCGACGCCGCCGACATGAAGGGGCTGGGCGGGACGATCAAGAAGGAACGCTCGAAGGAGATGAGCGAGGTCAAACGCGAGCTCGTCGCCGACGCCTACGCGGACATGGTCGGCCAGCGGCGCGAGGACTGCCTCGTCGTCGAGGAGGGGACCGCCGACTCCGTGAAGTGTCGCGACGCCGCGTATCGGCAGCTCATCGTGCAAAACGCGAGCGAGCATGGCCTCGAGCCCGGCGACTTCGTCGACCTCGAGGTGACGGCCCACGAGACCATGTACGCGTTCGGTGTGCCGGTATAGCGCGCGGCGGCGTCACCGCGCGTACCGGCCGATGCCCAGTTCTCGGGAAGACGGGACCCGCTCAAGTGTGAGCGCCGCCAATCGTCTCCTATGAGCGACACGGTCGATCAACCGACCCGGTGTCCGCGGATCGAGCGGGACGGCGAACTCGGATGTGATCCCCATCGGATCGTGACGTTGCTCAACGACGACGACGCGCGAGCGGTGTATCTCTACGCCGAGGAGCCGGCGACGGTCAGCCAGATCGCCGAGGCGGTCGGCCTGCCTCAGTCGACGGCGTACAGAAAGGTCGAGAACCTGCAGGAGGCCGGGCTGCTCTCGCAGCTCAACGACCGCTCGCGGACCGGCACCCCCGCCCACTACGTCCGAGCCATGGACCACGTTTCGGTGACCTACGACGATCCGCTCCGGATCGAGTGTACGTGCAACGGGAGACCGCTATACTGCGAGCCCTGAGGCCGTCCCGGGTCGCAGCCGGCTCGTTACAACGCCGCGACGGCGTCTTCGATCTCCTCGCGCGGGAGCGGCGAGATCCAGTCGTCGGCGACGAAGGCGTACCGGACCTCCCGGTCGGCGTCGAGGACGAACGCGGATCGCCAGGGCGTCGAGACGTTCGTCATGTGTGACCGGTCGGCGAGCAGGTCGAGCGACTCGCTCACCGCGCCGTCGACGTCCGCGAAGAACTGAAACGCCGGCTCGTCCAGCCATCTGAGAAACTCGTTTTGCGCGTAGGGGCCGTCTCTACTCACGCCGAGTACCGGAACGTCCTCGAACTCGTCCCAGCCGGCGCGAACGAACTGTTTCCACCAGTTCTGTGCGATCGCACTGAACGCGAAGCCCGTACAGATCACGACGCCGCCGCGATCGCCCAGCGCCGCGGAAAGGCTCGTCGATCGGAACGTCTCGCCGTCGCACAGGAGCGCCTCGAAGTCGGTCACGGTGTCACCCGCTGTCGGTGGCATACGCCACGACTGTCACGTGACCACAAAAAACTCCGTTCCCCGGCGGATCGGTCCTCGACGTGGTCGCGGAACGACACGTACCCTTTTGACGGAGCGCTCCGTATCGCGGGTCATGGTAACGCTCTACCGTCTGGAGGGGTGCCCGTACTGCGAACACGTCGTCGACCGCCTCGAGGAACTCGACCTCGACTACGAGAGCGTCTGGGTCGAGGGGTTGCATTCGAAACGAAACGAGGTCAAGCGGGTGTCCGGACAGCGACAGGTTCCGATCATCGTCGACGACGATCGGGGCGTGACGATGGCCGAATCCAAGCGGATCCTCGACTACCTCGAGTCGAACTACGCCTGAGGACGGAGCTGTCGCGGCTAGTCGTCGTCGTCCTCGAGGCTGTGGGGATCGAGCCCGGGGTCTTCGATCGCGGGCGCGCCGATCGCGAGCACGACCCCCTCCTCGTCGCCGACGTTTCGGTGGCCGTGGCCGACCTCCGGTTTGGCGATCCAGAACGTTCCCGGCCCGGCGTCGACGTACTCTTCCTCCCCCGAGCGGCCGAGTTTCAGCGAGAACTCGCCCTCGAGGACGTAGTACAGCTCCTCCTGTTCGGCGTGGGCGTGATACCGGATCTCCTCGCCGGGTTCGAAGTACCAGAGTTTGAGGTTGAGCGCGTCGGTCTCGAAGAACTCGTCGAGCGCGCGGATGCGCAGGTCCGGCGGCACCTCGTCGACGTCGGAGAGGTCGGTGATCGGTACGTCCTCGGTCTGGACGACTTCGTAGTCCATGCTACCGCATTCCACGTCAACAGTCACCAAAAGTGTCCCGTCGACCGTTCCGGATTGCCGCCTGTGCCGATTCCGGACGGCGACGATCCGTTACCGGAACGAGACGGCGCTGCGCTCGTCGGGGACGCTCGCCCCCTCCTGAGAAGCGAACGCTTCGTGGACGCGCTCGTAGGTTTCTTCGAGCGCCTCGACGATCACCGAAGTGTCACTGAGAACGGGCATGAAGTTGGTATCACCCTGCCACCGCGGGACGACGTGGGTGTGCAAGTGGTCGTTGATCGAACCACCGGCCCCGTCACCGAGGTTCAAGCCGGCGTTGAAGCCGTCCGGCTCGAGGGCAGCGTCGAGTGCGTCGAACGCGCGCTGTTTCAGGCGGGCGTGATCGAGCAGGACGGCGTCGTCGAGCGCGGTGTACTCGCCCGTGTGAGTACGTGGAATTACCATGGTGTGACCGGGGTTGTACGGGTAGTTGTTCAGCATGACGAACGCGTGCTCGCTCCGCGCGACGATCAGATTCTCCCGATCGTCGGCCTGTGCTGGCAGTTCGCAGAAGACGCAGTCCTCGATATCAGGGTTTTTCTCCTCGCGTCGGATCCACTCGATTCGCCACGGTGCGAACACCTGGTCCATGTCCGATACCACGCGAGGCCGTCCTAAAGCGTTTCAGTCCGTCACCGTGGTCCGATAGCATCGGTAATACGTGATTAAAGCCGTGCGAAAGCGGCGCACAATCTCGATATAGTGGCCTCAAAAGAATCTATAAACGATATAGAACGTTTTCAGGGAGTTTCGTGCCGAGGTCGACGCCCTCTTGCGATTTTGACGACTCACGGATCAAAATGAAGCGTGGGTTTAAGATAGGCCTACTGCAAGTAATCCAGTAATGGCAACGACTGACGACTCCTTCAACGGGATGACCGAACACTGCACCGAGTGCGACCTAGAAACCCTCCACGAAGTCTCCGTCCAGATCAGAACCGAGAGCCTCAAGCAAGAGAACGCACAGTTCTCCCGCGAACCGTACCGCGTGAGCGAGTGTCAGCGATGTGGTAACCGCTCGAGCCAGCGGATGAACAACGCCTGAGCGCTCGGCCGACCGATACCGACACGCGATAGAACAGATAAACCGCCCTCGTTGCCTGGTCTCCCGCTACCGTTTACGTTTCGAGTGGGCGTTTTTCCCACGACGGGATTACCGATTCGAATCTCCGAAACTATTGAATTACCGTTCCGTCGTCACTTCGCAGCCGTCCTCGGTGACGATGATGGTGTGCTCTTTCTGACTGACGAGGAAGCCGTCGTCCTCCTTGAGTACCGGATAGCCGTGGACGATGTCGTTGCGCTTGAGCCGACGCAGTGCCATCTCGGGCCGATCGGTTTCGAGCCACCGCGTCGCGAACGGTAGCGTCCGGAACTCCTCGGAGATCTGTTCTAACGCCTCGCGAGCCTGTCGGTTCCGGACGGTTCCCTCGCGCTCGAGCGAGAAGATCTCCTCGCTGGCGCCCTCGGAGACCTTGCCGCCGCCGTCGGTGGCGAACGGTTCGATCGCGACGACGTCGCCGACCTCGAGGGTCGTCCCCTGCGAGACCGCGCGGTTCGGGATGTTCGGACTGGTGTGTTGCTCCCAGTGGCCCAGCCCGTGACCGGTGAGGTTGACCACGGGGTTGTAGCCGTAGCCGTCGATGACATCCTCGATCTCAGCGCCGATTTCGCCCGTTTCGACGCCGGGCTCGACGACGTCGAGTGCGGCCTCGAGCGCCTGCTCCGAGGCCTCCGCCAGTTCGGGGTTCCCGGAGAGGTCGACGGTGATCGCGGTGTCGGCCAGCCAGCCGTCGACGTGGACGCCGATGTCCAGGTTGATCATCTCCTCGCCGAAGGTGGTCTCGTCGTCGATCGACGGCGTCGCGTGGGCCGCCTCCTCGTCGACGGAGATGTTGACGGGGAACGCGGGTCGTCCGCCGAGTTCCCGAATACGATCCTCGGCCCACTCGGCGACCTCGAGGTGGCTCGCCCCCACCTCGACGCGCTCGGCTGTCTCTTCGCGCACCTGCGCGAGGATCGCCCCCGCTTCGCGGTGTTTCTCGTACTGCTCGGACTCGAGGTCCACCTCGGATTCGGCCATGTCCCGGGGTTAGACAGGTCGATAAAAAGAGGTTCCGTCTCCCCATCGACCGAACGGTACGATCCCGCACTCCCGGTTACCGCTCCGGAGAGCCGTCGTCGACCCAGTTACACGCCGCACAGACGGCGACTCCCTGAACGTTCGATAGCGTCGCGGCACAGCGTGGACACTGGCTCGAGGCGTACTGCGGTGGTCGAAGCATAGGGAAGGCAATGAATACGTCGATAATAAAACTATCCTACGACGATTGTCGAATATCGGGGCGAGCGGCGGCGGCTGCAGTGCGGAGGCGGACGAACCGCTTCCCGAACCAACCGTTTGCGGAGGAAACGACGGATATCGGCACCCGGTTCGGTGAAACGGTCGCCACGCATTATTCCCGTCCCGCGCCTCGTGTACGTCGGCGTGAGAGACGCCACTGAGCCGACGGTCGCCGGCACGCAGCCGTCGGTTCGAGCGCCACGATCGCCACCGCGAGACGTGGGCACGATCGACACCCGGCGGGTGGATCCATCCGTCTCGCGACGGCGGTCGTCGGCAGTTTTCGACCGCGAGGGGCGGCGAGAAGCGGCCTCGTGCGCTCGAGCGCTGCTCTCGGACGGACGTGCTGATTTTGCGACGAGTGCACCCGCCGCGTGACGGAATGTTATGTCGGATTGGCGATCGCATTTTAGAAATTCGGACGGCTCAGACCGTCGTTCGTGCCGTTATGGTGGTGCTCGGAACGAACGGGTATCGTTCAATTTTTGCCGGGCGGAGACGGAAATGGTAGACCTTTTACCCCCATCGGGAAACCGTATAGACGAGATGAGCTACGACAAGATCGAGGTCCCCGACGAGGGGGAGAAGATTACGCTGAAAGAGGGTACCGAGAACGAGCTCGAGGTACCTGACAACCCGATTATCCCGATTATCTACGGCGACGGTGTCGGAAGCGACGTCGGCCCCGCCGCACAGAAGGTTCTGGAGGCCGCCGCCGAGGCGACCGGCCGTGACATCAACTGGATGCGACTCTACGCCGGCGAGTCCGCACGCGAGAAGTACGACGAGAACCTGCCCGCCGAGACCGTCGAGGCGATCAAGGAACACCGCGTCGCGATCAAGGGACCGCTGACGACCCCCGTCGGTGCCGGTTTCCGCTCGCTCAACGTCGCGCTGCGCAAGAAGCTCGACCTCTACGCGAACGTCCGCCCGACGTACCACCTCGACGGCGTCCCGTCGCCCGTCTCCGAGCCGGAGCAGATGGACATGGTCACGTTCCGTGAGAACACGGAAGACGTCTACGCCGGCATCGAGTGGGAGGCAGGCACCGACGAGGTCGAGGAGGTCAAGGAGTTCGTCGAAGAGGACATGGGCTTCGACAACACCATCCACGACGGCCCCGTCGGCATCGGCATCAAGCCGATCACGGAGTTCGGGACGAAGCGACTCGTCCGCCGCGCTATCGACTACGCCCTGGAGCACGACCGCGACTCGGTCACGCTGGTCCACAAGGGCAACATCATGAAGTTCACCGAGGGCCAGTTCCGCGACTGGGGCTACGAGGTCGCCGAAGAGGAGTACGGCGACGAAGTCATCACCGAGGACACCCTCTGGGAGGAGCAGGACGGTGAGGCTCCGGACGACGTCCTCGTCGTCAACGACCGCATCGCCGACAACATGCTCCAGCAGCTGTTGACCCGAACCGACCAGTACGACGTCATCGCGACGATGAACCTGAACGGGGACTACATGTCCGACGCCGCCGGCGCACAGATCGGTGGCCTCGGCATCGCCCCCGGTTCGAACTTCGGCGACGGCCTCCTGCTGGCCGAACCCGTCCACGGCTCCGCGCCCAAGTACGAGGGCCAGGACAAGGTCAACCCGACCGCCATGATCCTCTCGGGCCGCATGATGCTCGATTACATCGGCTGGGACGACGCCGCCGACCTCGTCCGCGACGCCGTCGAGGAGACCATCTCCTCGGGCAAGGTCACCTACGACCTCGAGCGCCAGCTCGACGACGCCGAGAAGCTCGCCACCAGCGAGTACGCAGAGGAAGTCGTCGCCAATATCGAGAAGCTCTCGTAGAGCGTTTCTCGCGCACAGCGAGCCCGCAATATTTCTTTCACTTCTTTCGGGACGAGCCGTCCCGACCGCACCGATGCGAGCGCCAGCACCGTCTCGGCGACGAGCGCCGGCGCTCGAGACGAGAAGCGACCGACCGCGGCGATCGGTCGGCGACCGATACCCTTCTGACGATCCGCTCGACTAGTGACGGTCGATGGACGCAATCGACGTTCGCGTCGCCGAGGCCGACGCAGCGCGCGACGACGCCTTCGCCGTCCGGCGGACGGTATTCGTCGAGGAACAGGGCGTCGACGAGGAGATCGAGTACGACGAGCACGACGAGACCGCGACGCACTTCGTCGCCTACGACGACGACGAACCGATCGGCGCTGCTCGGCTCCGCGAGTACGAGGACGGCGTCGGTAAGGTCGAACGCGTCGCAGTTCTCGAGTCGCGACGCGAGCGCGGCGTGGGTCGTGCGCTGATGGAAACCCTCGAAGAGCGAGCCGGCGAGCTCGGCTTCGGGACGCTGAAACTGCACTCGCAAACGCGGGCCGCCGACTTCTATCGCCGCCTCGGTTACGAGCGACGCGGGGACGAGTTCGAGGAGGCCGGCATTCCCCACGTCGAGATGCGAAAGTCGCTGGCCTGACCGTCGTCGACTCTCTCGCTATCGTTACTCGAGTCGCGACAGGTCGCCGGTCCGCTCCTTCCGAACGAGGTCACGAACGAACAACCGAACCTGGCGGCACAGTTCCTCGCGGTCGTCGTACGAGTAGATCCGGGCATCCCAGCGGTCACGGACGGCAGCGATCATCGCGCTTCGAACACCCGACTCGTGGGCGAATACGACTCGTTCGCGGTGATCTGCCGCCGTCTCCTCGTCGAACAGCGCCTCGAGGACGGAACCCACTTCGATGCCGACGCCGAGGTTGTCGCCGGCGGCGGGAACGATGTAGACGACGGCGTTGCTCGCCCGAGCAAACGCGATACTCTGCGACGCGGCATCCAACTCCGAGAGAGGAATATCGACATCGATCGCGAGGAAGGCGTTGACGCCGGCAGTCGTTCGCAGCCGGTCCCGAACGTCCAACAGCAGGTCCAGTGTCGCCTCGTCACGATCGAGATCGTAATCGGAGCCGACCAGCGTTCCGAAGTCCATCGATTCGGGAACCGATTCGGGATCGGCGTCCGCGAGGGCGCGTTCGACGTCGAACGCCTCGTACGGCCCCATCAGATACACCAGGAATCGAGAGCGAGGGAGGTCGCCTAGCTCGTCGACGATGCGGTCGCGCATACGCCGCCTGCTCGCGGGTAGTATATAAATATACGCTATTTCAGTATTCGCTGACTCAGGGAACGTTTATGCAAGTGGGGTCGCGATACTACGGTATGAGCGAATCCGAGCGCGCAACACGCCGTCGAGGGGACGAATTGCTGCCCGAGCACAGTATCCTCTCGCTCGAGGAGTACCTCGCGATGCAGCGGTCGATCGGTAACGAGACGCGCTTTCGCGTCCTGAACGCGCTCGTCGAGGAGGGCGCACGGAGCGCCAGCGAGTTGCGCGATCGCCTCGAGATCGAGTCGAACGTGCTTCACTACCACCTCGACGAACTCGTCGACGTCGGCCTCGTCGAGAATCGGAAGCGAACGGAACCCGACAGCGACGGACTCTATTCGTACTACCGGGCGACGTCGCTCGGCGAGGGCATCCTGGAACACGGCGTCCGCGAACTGATGCGACGGGAGTGGGACGCGCTCGAGGAGTACGGCGAGTAATCGCTCACCGCCCGCGGGTCGTTCGAGCGCGTCTGTCGAGCGTCTGACTGACTTTCAAGGGATAGTACGTGGCCATCGCTGCCATGGAACAGAACATTCGTCGTCCCGTGAACGCGGTCACGTCGACAGTCGCCTCGATACAGCGAGTCGGCCGGCTCATCCTCCCGCTCGCGATCGCGGCCGCCATCACCGGCGGCGGCGTGCTCGTCTTCTTCGCGGCGGTCACCGCCGTCGTATTGTAACCTACTCCGACTGCCAGCTCGGGTTCTCCCGCGGCGGGCTGAAGATGTCGACGCCGCGGACGGTCTCGTCGCCGCGGTTCTCGGCCGCGTGTGCCTGGTCGCCGGGAATCGCGTAGGAGTCGCCGGGGCCGCAGACGATCTCCTCCCCGTCGGTGAGGAAGACCAGTTCCCCCTCGGCGATGTATCCGGTCTGTTCGTGGGGGTGGCTGTGCTCCTCGACGACCGCGCCGGGCTCGATCTCGAAGTGCTGCACGTTCATCGATTCGGTGCCCGCCATCAGCGCCAGTCGGACGCCGTCGGCAGCTTCCGACGGCTCGAGGTCGTCGAGGGAAACGCGTTCCATAGGCGGGTGAAACGACCACGGGCCACATAATTCCGCGGGTCCCGACGGGGGCCGGTGGCGATCGAAGACGCCGTCGCTTCGGAACCCGGCGCGCTCCGAAACGAACATAAATTTTCCAACCATACCGATCAGTATGAACCCGTACGTGCTACTCGGCGGTGCGATCCTGTCGGAACTGCTCGGAACGACGGCGCTCAAGCTTTCCGACGGCTTCTCGCGGCCGCTGCCGAGCCTCGGCGTCGTCGTCGGCTACGGTGCCGCCTTCTATCTCCTCTCGTTGACGCTCGAGGAGCTACCGGTCGGCGTCGTCTACGCGACGTGGGCCGCCCTCGGCATCGTCGGCGTCGCGTCGATCGGCGTCGTCGCGTTCGGGGAGCGACTCGACGGCGCGGCCGTCGCCGGCGTCGGGCTCATTCTCGCCGGGGTGTACTGCCTGAACATCGTCTCCGACATCTCCGCGCACTGACCGGGCCGAGCGGGCGGCGCGGTCGTCGGGCCGACGCCTGGTCGGCGGCGGCGACGGTGACGATGACCACTTTCGCCGCGCGTGCCGAAGCTTCAACTACCGCGAGGGGCCACTTCGAGACATGTACGCCGTCGTCGGCTGTAGCGAGTGTTCGAACCTCTGGATCATCGAGGGCCGCTCCGAGACGAGCCAGTGTCCACGCTGTGGCTCGCGCACGGCCTACGCGAAGCGCAAGAAGTTCGTCGAGACCGACGACGCGGCCCACGCCCGCGACGTACGCGCCTCGATGCTCGCGAACCGACAGGGCGAGGGCGAGGCGTTCGCGGAACTCGACTCGTTCGCCGCTCTCGAGGACGAGGTCGCCGACGGCGTCGTCGACGACGCGGAGTACCTCGAGGAGTCCGGGCTGGACGTCGACGAGGTCGACGCGGCTGGAGACCGAGATCCGCGCGGCCCGAGTCGCAGCGGCAGTAAGCAAGAGATCGTGAAAGGGGCGCTCGAGGCCCTCGACGAGCCGACCGAAGACGAGGTCGTCGACTACGCGGGCGAACGCGGGGTCTCGGCGGCGTACGTCAGGGACGCGCTCGAGAAGCTGACGCGACGGGGCGTCGCGAGCGAGAGCCGTGGACAGTACCGACTCCTCTAGACTCGGTGCGACGCTGCGGAGTCGCGAACGGCGCGGTCAGGCCAACTGCCGCCAACTCCACTCGGGAGTCCAGTCGAACAGGGCCTCGGCTTTCGCGGTGTCGATCAGCGCCGCGTGCTCGCCCTCGCCGAGGGCGTCGCGGCGCTCGGCGTCGGGAAAGACCGTCGCGGCGAGTTCGCGGCTGGGCGTCTCGGCGCTCGTGTCGGGTGCCGACACCCAGACACGCTCGTGGCCGTCGAACGACGCCTCGACGGTCCGCCGCACGAGGTCGACCGCGTCCGACAGGTGGACGTAGCTGAACAGCGTGTTTCGCTGGGCGTGGAAGTCCCCCGTTTGTCGCAGCCCCGACAGCGTCCGGTCGGTCTCGAGGAACGTCTCGCGGGCTCGGTCGTCGTCGACGACCCAGGGGAACCGGAGCGAGGCGATGGTGCGCGGTCGGGCGTCCGTTCGCCGTGCGACTCCGTCGGCGGCGATCTCGAGCGTCTGCTTGCCGATCCCGTAGGACGTCGACGGCGTGAGCCGGTGGGCCTCGTCGACTGGGAGGTAGTCGACCGTGGTCGGCTCGGGCTCGTAGCCGCCACCCAGCGCGCTGAGACTCGAGGCCAGTGCCACGGTGTCGATCCCGAGTTCGCCCGCGGCCTCGAGAACGTAGTAGCTCGAGAGCGCGTTGCTCTCGTAGGTCCGAAAGCCGGGCGTCGACTCGGGCGTGGGGATCATCCCGAGGTGGACGACGGCGTCGGCGTCGCTTTTCGCGAGCGAGCCGTAGACCTCGCCCGCGTCGAGCAGGTCAGTCGTGAGATAGGCGTCTGCCCGGTCCTCGTCGCGCTTGCCCCGCGAGAGGTTGACGGTGCGGTAGCCCTCGTCGGCCAGGTGTGCGATCACGTGTCGTCCGACGCGGCCGTTGCCCCCGGTGACGGCGACCGTCTCGGTCATACGTTCTCTGCCCCGTACGGCCCCAAAACGGCAGGGGGTGATTCCGTCACGGCTCGACTCGAGCGCGGCCGCGGGCGACGAGTCCCGACTCGGACCGCTCCTACCGACCCAGATCCTCGTGGGCGCTCGCGAGGTGTCGCGAGGAGAGCGCACCGAGCAAAGAGAGCTCCCCGGCGAGCGCGCCGACGGCGATGATCTCGGCGAGCGCGTCGGCGTTCGATCCAGGGGGATCGCCGCCGCCCCGGAGGCCGAGCACGTCGAGCGCTTCGGCCTGCGTGGGGAGTTTCGTGCCGCCGCCGACGGTACCGACCTCGAGGGAGGCCAGCGAGACGCTGGCGTAGAGGTCGGTGGTGCCGTCGTCGCGCTCGCGGGCGTCCATCGTGGTGATCGTGTTGGCGGCCTCGACGACCTGGGCCTCGTCCTGCCCGGTCGCGAGGAAGGCCGCGCCGACGACGTTGGCGGCGTGGGCGTTGAACCCGAGACTGCCCGCTTTGGCGCTGCCGATCAGATTCTTCCGCGTGTTGGCCTCGGCGATGGCGTCGGCGGTCGTGTGGAGCCGGTCCTCGACGAGTTCGCCGGGGAGCAGGACGTCCGCGGTCACGGAGCGGCCCCGTCCCTCGACGGCGTTGATCGCGGCGGGCTTCTTGTCGGAACAGAGGTTGCCCGACAGCGCGACGAGCGAGGCGGGCGTTTCGGCCTCGACCAGGTCGCAGGCCTCGCCGGTCGCGATCGTGGCCATGTTCATGCCCATCGCGTCCTTGGTGTCGTAGGCGAAGCGCAGGAAGACGGAGTCGCCGACGACGTACGGTTCGACGTCGAGCAGTTCGCCGTGGCTCGTCGTCGATTCGGCGGCCGTTCGAAGCGCCTCGACGTTGTTCTCGACCCACTCGACGGTCTCGGCGGCTTCGGCGACGCCCGCGACCCGAAAGACTGGCGCTCGAGTCATCCCGTTTTTCGTGACGCGCGCGTCGGCCCCGCCGGCGTCGCGGATCACGCCGAGGCCGCGGTTGACCGACGCCAGCAGCGCGCCCTCGGTCGTGGCGAGGGGCAAGTAGTGGTCGCCGTCGGCCGCGCCGCCGCTGACTGTGACGGGACCGACGACGCCCATCGGCACCTGCGCCGCGCCGATCATGTTCTCGATGTTCGGGTCCGCTCGCTCGGCGGGGAAGGCGTAGTCGCCGATCGCCTCGAGGTCGGTTCCCGTCTCGCGTTCGACGAACAGCCGGCGCGCTTCGGCGGCGGTGTCGTGGTCGGCGTGGTCCTCGAGTTCGTGAATGCGGAGGTCGCCGTCGCGTACCCGTTCGGCGAGCTCCTCGGGAGCTGTCATGGGTGGGTCGAGACGGCGGGAGGCCCTAACAGTTGCTGATTCCCGCGACGGCCGACCGCCGCAGCCGTCACCGGAGCTGGATCACCCGCCCCTCGCTCGCGGTCTGATAGGTCTCGAGCGCCTCGTAACAGAGCAGGCCGAGGAGCGACCCGGCACCGAGCGTTCCGATCGCCAGGTGAGCGAGGCCGTCCGCCTCGGCGGCGAAGGCGGCCGCGAACACCGCCGTCGCGATCGCGGTGAACCGAAGCCTCGTTCGGGATCGGTCGCCGTCGCTGCCGCCGTCGCGGTCGCCGGTGAACGCGAGGTACAGCTGCGGGACCACCACGGCGACGCCCGCGAACAGCAGAAACGAGGGAAACGGCCGGTCGTGAAGCCCGATTCCGAGCTGGTTCTCGGCGACGGCCGAGCCGGCGAGGGCGAGAACGATCACCAGAAACGACCCAGAGATGACGCGGCCTTCGCGATCGAACATACCCATCCCACCACGGACGGCCAAGTCAACCTTGCGCTCGAAAACCGACCGTATCCCGCCCTTACAGCCAGATTTCTCTGTTTGGGCCGGCCTACAGGGTCGAGCCGTCGCCTCGAGCCCGCGCTGGGACCGCGAACCGAACTGTTTTGCCCCTCGGCCGTGCCCTCTCCCCCATGACCGCGGCCGCCGACCGCCTGCTCGTCGACGCGGAGGTCCACACGCTCACCGATCCCGACAGCGACACCGTCCACGAGGCAGTCGCGATTCGGGACGGCGAGATCGTCCGTCTCGGGGACACCGCGGCGGTCGAGTTTCTCGCCGGCGTCGAGACCGACGTGATCGACTGCGAGGGGCGCGTCGTCCTCCCGGGATTCGTCGACGCGCACACGCACATGGAGCAACTGGGCCAGCACCTGGTCCACGCCGACCTCTCGAGCGCGGACGGCGCGGCGGCCTGCGTCCGGTCGCTGGCCGAACGGGCCGACCGCGACCCAGACCGCGAGTGGATTCTCGGGTTCGGCTACGACGACAGCGAGTGGCCCGAGTCGGGACCGCTCACCCGCGAAGATCTCGATCGGGTCAGCGAGGAGCGGCCGGTCGTCGCGATGCGAGTCGACCTGCACACGGCTTCGCTGAACACCGTCGCGCTCGAGCGCCTCGCCGACGACCTGCCCGAGACCGACCTCCGGCGCGAGGGCGGCGAACCGACCGGCGTCGCCGTCGAGGACGCCGCGGAGGCGGTCAGAACGGAGATTACGGCCGACCGCGAGGAGATGCGGGCGGTGCTCGCGGCGGCGGCGAGGGACGCGGTCGAGCGCGGCGTCACCGGCGTCCACGACAAGGTCCGCGGCTCGGTCGCCCCTCGCGTCTACCGCGAGCTGGCCGCCGCCGGCGACCTCCCGCTACGCGTGCGGATCGACTACTGGAGCGATCACCTCGATGCGCTCGCGGACGTCGGTCTGGGGACGAACCACGGGAGCGACCGCGTCCGGACCGGGGCGATCAAGTCGTTCTCGGACGGCAGTTTCGGCAGCCGGACGGCGCGGCTCGGCGAGCCGTACGCGGATATCGACGGCGACACGACCGACGACCGCGGGCAGTGGGTCGTGGATCCCGACACCCTCGCCGCCCTCGTGGAACGGGCCGACGCCGAGGGGTACCAGCTCTGCGTTCACGCCATCGGCGACGAAGCGATCGAGGAGACGCTGTCGGCCCTCGAGGCGACCGCCGATCCGGGCGCGTCGCGCCACCGGATCGAACACGCGGAGCTGGCGACCGACGACCAACTCGAGCGCATGGCCGCGGCGGGGATCGTCGCGTCGATGCAGCCGAACTTCCACCGCTGGGCCGACGCGGACAGGCTGTACGACCGGCGGCTCGGCGAGGCACGACGCGAGCAGACGAACCGGTTCCGCCGGGTGCTCGAGGCCGGCGTCCCGCTCGCGTTCGGCTCGGACTGTATGCCGCTGGACCCGCTGTTCGGCGTCCACCACGCGGTGAACGCGCCGACGGACGCCCAGCGGCTGTCGGTCACCGAGGCGCTACGAGCGTACACCGTCGGCGCGGCCCGCGCCGGCTTCGACGACGACCGTCTCGGGACGATCGAGCGGGGCAAGCGGGGCGATCTGGTGGTCCTCGAGGACTCGCCCTGGGAGCGGCCCGAACGGATCGAGGAGATCGAGGTCGCGATGACGCTCGTCGACGGCGAGGTCGTCTTCGACGGCCGCGAGGCGTGACCAGCGGGCACCGGCGGACCGCGACCTCCGGGACGGTTCAAGCTTCATTGCCATCGCGACCGAACGACGGCGTATGAGCGACTCGAGGGGTTCGCGATCCATCGCGGAGATTACGCTCGTCCACCCGGAGCTCGTCCTCACGCCGACGATCGAGGCCGTCCCGGAGATGGAGAGCGAACTCGAGTACCAGACGATCGCCGCGCCGGGGACCTACTACCTCTTCTTCAAGGTCACCGGCGACTCGTTCGATCCGTTCGAGGCGGCGTTGGCGACGGACCCGACGGTGTCCGAGCCGACGGTCATCATCGACGGCGGCGAGTTCAGGGTCTACCGGATGCGGCTGACCTCCGCCGAACGGCTCGTCCTCCCGGAGGCCGCGGCGCTGGGGCTGCGCATCCTCCACGCCACGAGCGGACGCGGCGGGTGGATCGCGACGCTCGAGGTTCCGGCCCTCGAGACGCTCCAGGCGTTTCGAGCGTACTGCCGCGACAGGGACGTCGAGTTCACGGTCGACAGGCTCTATCACGCCAACGAGGGCGAGCAGGAGGCGAGTCCGCTGTACGGGCTGACGCCGGTCCAGCGGGAGACGTTACGCCTGGCCTACGAGCGCGGGTACTTCGAGGAGCCGCGGGACGCGTCCGTCGAGGACCTGGCCGCCGAACTCGGAATCTCCTCGTCGGCGGTAAGCAGTCGGCTCCGACGCGCACTGGAGGCGCTCGTCGCGAACACGGTCGCGCGCTGAGCGGCGGTCCGCACGGATCGGGGGTGTATATAAAGTCGGGAATATGCCGCCTTCTCGTTCAACCAGCCGAGACCGGTATACTAGGTAATGAGTTCCCTCATTGCGCAGCGAGAGTCCGTCCCCCTCTGTCGGACGCAGTTCGACATGGACGGCCCGCGACGACCCTCGACCGCAGTTATCGACGCGATCTCGACGGTCGCGGATCGATCGCCACTGGAGATCGAACCGCTCTACGAGACGATCGAACTCGAGGCCCTCGATCGACTGTTCGATCACGCCGGAACCGCCGGCTCCGGAATCGCCCTCGAGGTACCGATCGCCGACTGGGTGCTGCTCGTGACCGGCGACGGCCAGGTCCTCGTCTTCGAACCCGACGGCGACGAGATCGAGATCGAACTCGAGACGATCGAATAGGTCTCGGCCGCGGACTCGAGTCGCTGTCAGGTCGCCGGCTCGGGGACCGTGAGGGAACGATCGCGCCGGCGTGACCGGCGCGCTCGAGAATAAAGCTATCACCGCGCGTGCGACGAGCACGTCGATTTTTGCTCCTGGGAATCGATGACCGCCCATGGACGTTGGACTCATGGTCACCTCGTTCGGCGACGTGGACCTCGCTGACGTCGCGGCTCGAGCCGAAGAGCAGGGGTACGACGCGGTCTGGGTCGGCGAACTCTGGGGCGCGAGCGGCGTCGTGCAGGCGACCGAAATGGCCTGTCGGACCGACGAGATCGGAATCGGCACCGCGATCCTGAACGTCTACTCCCGGTCGCCCGCCGTCCTCGCGATGACGGCCGCCTCGCTCGCGGACGCGTCGGATGGCCGGTTCACGCTCGGGCTCGGGACGAGCACGGCCAAGGCGGTCGAAGACCTCCACGGAACGGCGTTCGACCGACCGGTGCGACGCGCCCACGAGACGATCGAACTGGTTCGCGAGTTCACCGCGGGAACCGGCGAGCCGGTCGCGTACGACGGCGAGTTGCTCGAGGCGAGGGACTTCCCGTCGATCGGGGCGTCGTTCCCGATCTATCACGCGGGGCTCGGGCCGGCGAACCGTCGCGTGGTCGGTCGGCTCTGCGACGGGTGGATTCCGCACAATATCCCGTTTTCGCGGCTCGAAGAGGCCTTCGAAGAGGTCGCGGCGGCCGCCCGAGAACGCGAGCGCGATCCGGACGAGATTACGATCGCGCCGTACGTCCCGTCGGCGGTCAGCGAGGACCCAGAAGCGGCTCGCGAGACGCTGCGACGGCACGTCGCCTACTACGTCGGGAGCGGTGAGGGGTACCGCCGCGCCGTCGCGACGAGCTACCCCGACGAAGCGGACCGGATCGCCGACGCGTGGCGCAGCGGCGAGAAACGGGACGCCGCGAGCGCGGTGACCGACGAGATGCTCGCCGATCTCGGCGTCGCCGGAACGCCCGAGGAAGCCCGGGAGCGACTCCGATCGCTCGTCGCCGAGACGGGGATCGACCACCCGATCGTCGTCGTCCCGGAACCGGCCTCGAACGAGGTGACCGAGACGACGATCGAGGCGCTGGCACCCGAGCGCGCGTAGCGGTCGGGAAGAGCCACCGTCGCGCCCGGCTCGGCTTGCGAATCCGCGGCCGGTGTTTTTCCAGCCGACCGCCGACAATCTCGAGCACGCGGGGAGACCGACAATGAGCACGAGTTACACGGACTTCGTCGGCGAGGTACAGCACCGAATCGAGGCCGGGACGCAGGCCGAGGCCGTCAGAACGACGCGTGCGGTCCTCGAGACGCTCGGCGAACGCGTCGACGAGGGCGGTGCGACGGACATGGCGAGTCCGCTGCCGATGGAGATCGACCGGTACCTGCTGGCCGCCGATCACGGGGCGACCTACGACTACGACGCGTTCGTCGACCGCGTGCTCGAGCGACTGAACTACGACGACCTCGACCTCGACGCGTCGTACGGGCGACCGTCGACCGTCGACCGGGCCGAGGCGGTCTATCGGATCAAGGCGGTCGTCGAACTCGTCAGCGAACGGGTCCCCGGCGGCGAGCTGGCCCACGCCGAAGCGCAACTCCCCGACGAGTTCGACGACGTGTTCGAGTTCGTCGGCCTCGAGACGAAGCCCTGGGATGAGGCCTGATCGGTGCCCGCGGCGGCCGCTCGCGCTCGTCGCATACGTATTTTTATACGGTATCGGGGCAGTCCGGTGATATGAGCAGTTCAGAACTGCGGCGGCGCGACCTCCTCGCGACAGTGTCGGGCGGTTGCATTACGCTCGCCGGCTGTTCGGATCGCACGACCACCCGGTCCGGATACGGGACGGCGTACGGACGCGAATACGGGGCGGAGTGATCGTGGTCGATCGAACACCGCGACTCGGACTGGGGACGTACGAGCGGGGCGACGACTGGGACCACACCGACACGGTCGAGGCGGTCGACGAACGCGCGATCGTGCACGGACCGATCGCCGACCGGCCCGCAGAGGGCGAGTACGACGACGAACTGTACCACGCGACCGATCAGGGGCTCACCTGGCGCTGGGACGCTGCGAGCGGCGATTGGAAGCACTTCAGCGGTCTGGGGTGCGCCGACCACCCGGTGCCGGGAACGAGTCACTTCGAGGCGGCGCGGCTCGTCCACGCGCGGACCGAGGAAACCCCCGTGTGGAACGTCGAGGCCCACGGAATCGAGGGCGACGGGGAAACCGAAGTCGGCCAGGCCGTCCACGAACTCCTCGAGACGGTCGACGGGGCCGGCGGCGGGATCGTGTACTTCCCTCCCGGCCGATACCTCCTCGAGCGGACGCCGCTGGTGGGCGACGACACGATGCTGCTGGGCGCGGGGCGCGCGACCGTCTTCGACGGGCCGCGCCCCGACGGTGAGGAAGGGCGGGCGCTCCTCTCGAACAGGGGGTACGACGCGACGGGCTACGCCGGCGCATCGAACTGGGGCGTTCGCAACGTCCGCATCGATGCGCCGGACGCGACCGGGATCATGCCCGCACACGCGGAAAACGTTCGGCTGGAAAATATCTACGGCGATCGGGTGCACTATCACCACATCGACGTCGTCTCGTCCAAAAACGTCGTGGTGAACGGCTACTGGGCGACCCGCGGCGGGGAGGGCGAGTCGGACGCACCGGTGCAGTTCGACGTGCAGCGCCCGGGAACGGCCTGGAACAGCGTGTGGGACGGTCGGGGCGATAGCCTCGTCGCGGACGACGGGACGCCGACCAGAAACTGTACCCTCTCGAACTTCGAGATCGATCCGACCAACGGCCCCGAGTACGGCGTCCACCTCCATCGGGGAAGAACCGAGTCGATCACCATCGAAGACGGCTACATCACCGGATGCCAGTACACCGCCATCAGGACCGACCCCGACGAACCGGTCGCCGATCTGCGTATCGACGGCGTTTCGTGCATCGAAAACGCCAGGGGGATCACGACCGGCCACGCCGAGAGCGGGCGACGCGAGTTGACGATCAGCGACGTCACGATCAGGACCGATGACGACGGACTGGCCGCCGGCTCGGGGCTGTACGCGAGCGGGTTCGACGGGGCGGTGCTCTCGAACGTCATCGTCGACGGCGAGTTCACGAACGCGATCATCTTCGACGACATGGTCGACCTGCAACTGAGCACCGTAACGGCGAAAGGGGCCAACCACCAGGGGTTTCGCTTTCGAGAACACGTGGACGCGACGCTCACGACCGCTCGCGCGTCGAACTGTGGCACCGTCGGCCTCTACGTGGGGTCCGACAGTAGCGTCGCCTACGGCGGAGTCTCCTTCGACGACGTCGGAACGACGGTCGTCGTCGACGGGGCGACTCGAGAGTGGGTCACCTCGTCGGAATCGTGATCGATCCGTACGGCACCCGACCATTATTACCGTGGCCTGCGACCGTCTCCGCATGGAATCCGTTGGCAGTGGACTCGTCACAATCGACTGGCACGACCACCGAGCGGACGTCTATCTCTCGAGACCCGACAAGCGAAACGCGATGACCGTCCCGCTCATGACGGACCTCGTCGAGGCCTTCGAACGGGTCGACGCGGCCGACGACGTCCGCGCGGCCACCCTGCTCGGCGAGGGGCCCGTCTTCTCCGCCGGCATGGATCTCGAGATGATGCGCGACCGCGTCGAGCCGGATTCCGAGATCGATCGCGACGTCTTTCCCGACGTGCTCGCGGCGATCGAGGAGATCCGACAGCCGGTCGTCGCCGGTATCAAACGCGCAGCACCGGCGGGCGCGTTCGAACTCACGCTTCCCTGTGACTTCCGGATCATCGGCCGGAACGCGAAGTACGGCCTGCTCGAGGTCGCGCTCGGCACGTTCCCCCACGGCGGCGGGACCCAGCGGCTCCCGCGGCTGGTCGGCCTCTCGAACGCGAAAGAGATCGTCCTGACCGGCGCGTTCGTCGACCCCGAGGACGCCGCCGACATGGGACTGGTCCACGAGGTCGTCGACACCGACGCCGTCGACGACCGGGCGAAAGCCTTCGCCGACGACCTCTGTTCGAACGCGCCACTGGGGCTTCGAAACGGAAAGCGAGCGCTCAACGCCGCCTTCGACCTGCCCCTCGAGCGGGGTCTCGAGTACGAGCGGCGGCTCGGCTTCGAACTCGACGACACCCACGACTACCGTGAGGGGTTCGAGGCGCGCCTCGAGGATCGAGAGCCGGAGTTCCGCGGCGAGTGAGCGGTCGAAACCGGTTCGGTCGCCGGTCAGCGCCGGTCGTAGACGCGAACCGCCCGGTCGTGGCGCGTCGAGAGGCCGTTGGGGTTTCGCCGGGGCGATCGATCGGTGTAGCGGGCGCGAACGCCGTCCCAGAGCCCGCGCGTAACGTTCGTGATCACGTCGGCCCCGTCGGATACCCAGCCCGTCGGCGTCGCCTCGCCGGAGGCCAGCCGGCGAACGCCGTCGGCACCGTCCCGGAGCGCGCTGCCGGCGGTCCGCGCGAGAACGGTCGGTCGCGGCCCGTAGTTCTTCATCAGTCGATAGGACAGCGACCGGTAGGTCGCGCCCCAGTCGGGATCGGCCCGGCCGCCGTCGGTCCCGACCTCACAGCGAGCGGCCATCGTCGCCGCCCACGATACCTCGTAGCCGAGCCCGGCCACGCGGTGGGCACAGTCGCGCTCGCTCCCCGTCACGACGTACTCGTCGAACCCGTCCAGAGACTCGAAGACCGACCGCTCGAAGGCGACGTTGTCGCCGTGGAAGTGAGAGACCGTCTGCCCGGCGATCCGCCGCGACGACTGCAGTTCCGTCCCGATCGGACCGCCGGTGACGGGGCCGGTGACGACGGCCGTTCCGTCGTCCAGCGACTCGTCGATAGCCGAATACCAGCTGTGGTCGATCGCGTACTCGCCGTCGAGGAAGGCGACGACGTCACCCGTGGCGAGTTCGAAGCCGGCGTTCCGGGAGACGCCGGAGTTCCGTTCCGAGATCTCGACAAGAACGTCGACGTCATCCCGCTCCCGGACGACGCCCGTCGTCCCGTCCGAAGAGGGACCGTTGACGACGATGATCTCGGTCGAGGACGGCGTCCGCTCCGCGAGGGCGTCGAGACAGGACAGTAATCGCTCCCGGTCGTTGAGCGTCGACACGACTACCGAGAGCTCCATACCGTTCGATACGGGCTCCTGATAGTAAATAGATTGGATTCGACTCGAGAGATCAGCGAACGCGCGCGTTCCAGTACGACACCGACGCGAAGTGATCGGTGACCGGGAGTTCGCCAATCGTCTTGTCGAGCGCTCGGAGCGGCGACGCGAGTCCGTTAGGGATCGACCGATAGAGCCCGTACGGCAGGAGGAAGTCGTCCTCGACGTCGACGAGCGTCAGGTCGGTCTTCGCGAGGAGCACCGCGACTTCGCTCTTCGAGTAGAGCCGCGACCCCATCGGAAGCGCCCAGTTGTAGACGCTCCGCGTCGAGAACCGGTTGAACGTGTCGAAGACGATCTGATCGCGGGAGACCCGTCGCATCTCCTGGAGGAACGCCTGAGGATCGTCCGCGAGATGGAAGAACCGCATCGCGACGACGGTGTCGAAGTGATCGTCCGGGAACGGCAGCCGCCCCGCGTCGCCCCGGAGGAAGTCGAGCGTTCCCGTGACGTCGGCGTTCCGCGCTTTCCGTCGCCCTTGCTGTAACATCGCCGCCGAGATATCGAGTCCGACGACGTCGGCGCCCTGATGGGCCAGCATGACCGTAAACCGCCCGGTACCACAGGCGATCTCGAGGACCTTTCGGTCCTCGACCGGCATGATAGCCTCGAGGACGGCCTCCTTCTCCCGGCGGTCGATCAGCTGTCCGCCCCGGGAGAACCGCTTGTCGTCGTACTCCTCAGCGATGTCGTCGGCCTGGTACCACTCCTGTCCTTTCACACTGGGCGAACCTACTGTTGTGATAGGATAAAACGATACTGGAGTCCGCTGACGGAATCCCGTCGCAGTCGACAGCGAGTCCCGCGGTCTCACTCCCGAACGTCGCGGAATCGACGCGTTTCTGGATTCGTGTTAATACCTCATTCATATGCCTTATACAAACTGCATTATTCGTATCCACATATAGGGAAGCTTTACCATCGACGATTCCGCTGACGTACGTATGAGCCTGAGCACAGCCGAGGACCGCGCCACTGCCGCCGAAGAAACCCTGTCCGAGGAGGAATACCGCGACCGGCTTCGAGAGCTGCCCCCGAGTGCGAAACTCGTCGCGAAAGTGCTGGAAACCGACTCGCCGCTCTCGCAGGGCCAACTCGCCGAGGAATCGCTCCTTCCCGACCGGACCGTTCGCTACGCGCTCAATCGTCTCGAGGACGTCGATCTCGTCGGCTCCCGGTACAGTTTCCGGGACGCCCGCAAGCAGGTGTACTACCTCAAGAACTGACCCGCGACGGTACCCGGCACATCGGTCAGACTGGTCACACTGGTCGCGCTGAACACACTGCAACCCTCGCTGACGCGGCCGACGCGGTCACGGGGAACCCGCCGGCCGCCGATATACATTTTTTCGCTCGGTGTCACGTCGACCTATGGATGTCGTTTCCCGTTCCGTTCCGGTTGCCACGCGCGCTCCGAGCGGCGATACCAACGCCTACCTGCTCGGGACCGATCCGGCGGTTCTCGTCGATCCGGCGGCGCGGACCGACGAACTCGATCGACTGGTCCGCGAGCGAACCGTCGAGCACATCCTCGTCACGCACACCCATCCCGATCACGTCGGTGCCGTCGACGCCTACGCGACCGCGACCGACGCGACGGTCTGGGCCAGATACGGGCGAACCGACCGATTTCGCGACGCGACGGGCCGCAAACCCGACCGCACGTTCGTGCCGGGGGCGACGATCCGCCTCGGCGACGAGTGCGTCCGCGTCCTCGACGCGCCGGGCCACGCGCCCGATCACGTCGCACTCGAGGCCGGCCGCGGCGGCCCGGTCCTCTGTGGCGACTGTGCCGTCCGCGAAGGTAGCGTCGTCGTCGGCGCGCCCGAGGGCGACATGCGCGCGTACGTGACGACGTTGCGTCGGCTCCGGGCGGCGGCTCCCCCGGCACTCTACCCGGGACACGGCCCCGAAATCGACGCGCCCCGCGAGACGCTCGAGCGACTGCTCTCCCACCGAGCCGAGCGCGAGCGGCGGGTATTCGACGCGGTCGCCGGCGGTGCCGAGACCCTCGACGACGTCCTCGACGGGGCCTACGAGAAGGACCTCTCTGGCGTGCGCGACCTCGCGCGGGCGACGGTCGTCGCCCACCTCGAGAAGCTCGCCGTCGAGGGACGCGTTCGGTGGGACGGCGAGCGGGCGGCGAGAGCGGGGGCGTCCGCGTCCGCGGACGAGGACGACTGACTTTTCCGCGTCGGCGGCGTCCCCTCAGGTGTGCAATCGCTCGAAGCCGAACTCGAAGACGCACGCCAGCTCGCCGTCGCCGACCTCGCGGACGCGATCGAGTCGATCGGCTTCGAGTGTACCCGTTGCGGAGCCTGCTGCAAGGGGGACGACGCCGACGACCACACCGCCACGGTGTTCCCGGACGAAGTGCGCGACCTCGAGGAGCGCGACGGGGCCGCCGGCGACGACGACTGGCGCGACGTCGCCCGGCCGATGCCCTACGGACTCTCGGAGACGGAGGAAGGAGGCCTCGAGGGCGAGACCTTCGAGTGGGCCCTGCAGACCGACGGCTGTGGTGACTGCACCTTTTACGAGGAAGACGATGCAGGGGTGGGTGCCTGCGCCGCTCACGACGACCGCCCGCTGATCTGCCGGACCTATCCGTTCAGCGTCGCGCTGGCGGGCACCAGCCAGCCGATGGGCGAGGCCGTCGACGAGGCTGGGGTCGTCCGCGCCCACGAGTGCGAGGGTCTCGGCCGGGACATCTCTCGAGACGACGCCGAAGCGTTGGCTCGAGCGCTGAAAGAACGGGCAGTCCGGGAACTCGAGGAGGCCATCGCGGTCCGCGACGAGTACGAACCCGCCGATCCCGGCCCGGGCGAGGTCGTCGTCCACGACTCCGAGGGCGCGAAGGGAGTCGACGGGACGCCGCTCGAGGAGTGAGACGGGTTCAGAACGGTGTAACTCGAGCGGCGAACGGAGAAGTCGACGTGTGCGAATCGATCGGAGACGCGCGAGAAGCCGCTGTACGACGCGGTTCGCGCCGTTTCTCCGAGCGCATCTCTGGCACGCTCGGCCGTTTTTCGTCCTAGATTTTTGCGCGCGGGTCGGCTTCGCCAGCTCCTCGCACAAAAAGGCGCGTTAGAACGTCTCCTCGATGATCTCGCCGACCGCGAAGTTCGACTTGACTTCGGTAACTTCGATCTTGACGCGTTCGCCGACGTCGGCACCGGGAACGATGATGACGTACCCGCGTTCGACGCGGGCGATTCCGTCGCCCTGTTTCCCGATGTCTTCGATCTCGACGTAGCGCGTTTCGCCGACGTCGACCGGTGGCTGCGGCTCCGACGGCGCGCTCTGGGGCGCGGCACTGGCCGACCCCTCGTCGGCACCGCTGTCGTCCTCGCGCGAGATGAGCGCGACGCGATAAACCTCACCGGGGTCGATATCACCGGTCTCGACTTCCTGACGCGGAACCTCGATGACGTACCGATCCTCCTCTTCCGAAACGTCCGTACTGAACAGACACAGCAATTTTTCAGATATCTCCACAGGTAGACCCTCTATTTCAGTGCAGATTCCCATCCATAATAGAACTACCGACACCGAACCATCGATTGGCGGGAAATGTCCGCAGTACGGACCAACATCGGAGGATCGAGGGCAACCGCCTTCCGAACGTCTCGTCCCTCGAGGTGGTCGCGGAACCCGCCGACGCGATGGAACGCGCTGGACTCAGTCCGCGGGCTCGAGCGGCCGCGTCGTGACGAATCGGGAGAGGTCGAACGCGGTCTCGAGGTCGGCGTCGGCGACCGCCTCGTAGGGGCGATTGACGACGATGTCCCCGGCGGTGCTGTCGCCGATGCCGGGGATGGCGGTGAGTTCGTCCATCGAGGCCGCGTTGAGATCCAGCGGATAGGGGACGCCGGTGACGGAGCGATAGCCGTGGTCGACGACCGCGACGTCGATCGTCCGTCCGAGTTCGCGCTCGCCGGGCACCCCAACCAGGAGGGGATAGGTGCCGAGTTGACGGCCGAACGTCTTGCCGTCCTGGTGGTACTCGAGGTGGACGTCCGGGAGGACGGTCCCCGGAGGGGCGACCCGCTCGAGCATCGGGTTGTCGATCTCCTCGCGAACGCGCTTTTTGTACCGTTTGAACAGTTTCTTGTGCTCGTTGGCGATCTCGGCTCCCGTCTCACTCATCTCGGTCCCGTCGAAGGCCATCACCTGCCGGATGTTGATCCGGCGGAGCATGTAGCCCTCGTCGTAGACGCGCTGGAGGAACGCGCGATTGCGCTCGTAGGTCTCCTCGCGTTCGCCCTTGAGTCCGTGCAGGAGGTTGATCCCGGGGAGCAGCTTGGGGAGTCGGTTGGGGGCGTCTTGCCCGAAGGTGGGCGCGGCGTCGGGGTCCCCACCGGGCCGCCAGCCGGCTTCCTCGTTGACGATCCGCACCGCCTGGAAACACTCCTCGGCAGTGACGTTCAGGTTGTTCTCCTCCTGGACGACCGGGTCGGCCGACTCGAGGCCGAACGCGGCCGTGTCGCCGGGCGTGTTGTGCTCGGCGATGATCCGGATCCCCTCCCGGCTCTTCTCGGGCCACTCCACGATCGTGATCGGGTTCATATTGTCCAGGTGGAGCGTCTCGAGGTCGGGCGCGACGTCGCGAATCCCGCTGTAGAGCTGCCGAAGGGCGTCCGGGTTGGGTGCTTCGCCGTCGCCGCCGTAGGCGAGGATGTCGGCCTGCCGACCGAGCCGGAAGTGTGTGACGCCGTAGTCGGAGAGCGCGTCGACCTCGCCGACGACGGTCGGCGGCGGCCGGAACGACGGGTTGCCGTAGAGCGGTTCCGTACAGAACGAGCAGCGGTACGCGCAGCCGCGAGAGGTCTCGAGTTCGGCGATGAGGTAGTCGGGGTGGTTGGGGTGTTGCTCGACGACGAACGCACCCTCCCGGGCCCACCGCGACACCTCGTCGATGTCCCGCATTCGGTTGTTGAACCCCTCGAGCCCGCTCTCGACGAGGTCGTAGACGGCGGCCTCGACGTCACCCTTGGCGACGAAATCGAAGTCGAGGTCCTGACGTTCGGTCTCGGTCGCGCCGGCGTTCTCGTCGCCGACGCCGAACTTGACGGGGCCGCCCATCAGGCTCGTCCCGTCGGCGGTCCAGGCGAGCTTGCGAACCTCGTCCGGCTCGGCCGGCGTGCCACCGACGTACTTGCCGGGAACGGTCATCCCGCCGAGGTAGATCAGGAGATCGGCCTCGTCGACGTCCCGCCAATAGTCGGGCTCGTCGCGAAGCCGGTCGATCGTATGGTAGGTGATCGTCTCGCGGGGGACGCCCGCATCCACGAGCGCGCCCGCGACGTACCGCGGATACGTCGAGATGTACGGCGGCACCCCGAAGTGTGCGGGCTCGTCGACGTAGCCATCGACGATCGTCACCGACAGCGTCTCGGGGGCAGTCATGGCTCCCGATAGCGCCTCGAGGGGTAAAACGATGACTACACGGCGTCGGTCGATCGGTCCGAGACCACGAGCGAGGCGGTGGCGACGCCGATGCCCGCCGATGCCTGCAGTCGTCGTGGGTGAAGCCAATGTTGATTAGTTCGGCCCACCAAGGGCCGCGTATGCCGCCGACGGAAGAGATCGTCTGTACCGCCGAGGACTGTTTTCTCGACCTCTTCGAGAACCACTACACGTACGACGTCCCCGACGAGTTCGACATCACGGAGCTGTCGTGTCCGGTCTGCGGGGGAACCGACTGTCTCGAGCGGGTCGAACTTTGACCGGTGCGGTGGAGCCCGCTCGGTCGAGGGAGGCGTCCCGAAAACGGGCGCATCCGTCAGACGTTTCTTTTGAATCCGTCGAAAGGGATATCAACGGCGATATCATAGCCATCGATACGGTCATGCCTTCCATGCATTGTCAGGTCCTTCTCTCGGTCCCCGCGACCGCCGCCACGCGCACCGTCCGGGGTGACACCCCGTGACCATCAAAGACATCGGTTCGTCGCTCGGAGACGCCCTCTACCGACAGGTCGGCCGCGCGAACGGCCGCGTCCAGAACTACCGCTCGCTCCCCGTCGACATCCTCGAAAACGAAACCTCCTATCGGGTCGTCTTCGACGCACCCGGTGCCGAACCGGACGACGTTCAGGTCCGCTACCTCGACGGGAACGTCAGGATCCGGATCGACCGGTTCAGGCAGTTTCACGAGGGGCACGAGATGCGATTTCCCGGCCGCGGGATGTCGCTCTCCGGCGACGCCGAGTTACCGAGCGACGCGGTCGTCGATCCGGACGCCGGAACGGCGCGGCTCAGCGAGACGGGAACGCTGAGCGTCGACATTCCGAAGGGCTCGTCGATCGGCGACGCCGACGAGAGCGAGACCGCGGACGGACTCGAGGCGACCGACGGGTCCGCGGCCGAATCGGACCGCGAGCAGGGTTCGGGGACGGAAACGGGACCGGTCACCATCGACGACTGAGTCAGTTCCGATCGAGTGCCATTCCCTCGACGACGTCGAACGACTCGTCGCCGTCGAACCGCGTCGGGTCGAACGCGTCGATCCCCGATCCGCCGAGTATTTCTTCCGCGAGTCGCTGTCCGATCGCCGGCGCGCGCATGAAGCCGTGGCCCTGGAACCCGGTCGCGACGTAGAGCCCGTCGGCGACAGCACCGACCAGCGGATCCCTGTCCGGCGTCGCCGTACAGAGACCGGCCCACGCCCGCTCGAGTTCGCTCTCCGCGAGAGCGGGGACCCGGTGTGCGACCCGCGCCGTGAGCTCCTCGGCGAACGCCGGATCGGCGTCCCGATCGTAGGCGTCGGGGTCGGCCTCGCGCTCCTCGGTGCCGTCGCCGGCGAGGAAACCGCCGGCGTGCGGTCGCAGGTAGAAGTCGCCGCTCGCGTCGTAACACATCGGCTCCGCGAGGTCGCCGTCAGCGACGAGCGCCTGCACGCGGTACGGTTTCACGGCGAGGGAGATCCCCGCGTTCGCGAGTAGTTCCTTCGTGCGCGCACCGGCGGTCACGAGCACCGCGTCGACCTCGTGGGTCTCGCCGTCGGGACGGACCACTCGAGCGGGATCGGTTCGAACGTCGACCGGGGTCTCGGTCTCGAGGGTAGCCCCCGCGCCGGTGGCTGCGGCCGCGAGACAGGCCGCGTACTCGGCGGGATCGGTATAGCCAGCGCCGCCGGCGATCCCCGCGACCGCGACGTCGTCGGTTCGCAGGGCGGGGAACCGATCCGCGAGCGCGTCGCCGTCCATCTCGAAGGCCACGACGTCGTTGGCCTGCATCCGTCGCACCTGTTCGCGGACGGCGTCCGCCCGATCGGCGTCGCCCTCGCGGGCGAGCCAGACGTAGGGACACTCGACGAACGGGAACGTGTCGTCGCCCGAGAGCGCGCGGAACCGTTCGATCGCGTCGCTGGCAATCTCGGCGTCGAGCTCGTCCGCGAAGGCGTCGTAGCAGATGCCCGCTGCTCGGCCAGTCGCGTCGCTCGCGACGCTGCCGCGGTCGTAGAGGGTCACGTCCGCCCCCTCGCGGGCGAGGTCGTACGCTGCGGTCGCGCCGACGGCTCCTGCACCGACGACCGCCACCTCGAGCCCGGTTCCCTCCCGAGTGAACGCGTCCGCGCCGACGGCCACGTCGAGCTCGTCGTCGCCGGTCATGAGCGATCACCAGCCGGAATCGCTCGATGCGGGTGGCTCCGGACGCGATCATCGGTTCCGCTCGCAGCGTCGGGTTCGACGTACATGGACGCCACTCGGTGTGCGGGCCACTTACCTCTGGGTGGTCGCGACGCGGGTGTGCCGATCGGTCGACGACTCGTCTCGAGCGAGCCGGAAGGAAGGGGGTACGACGACAGGGCGGAGCCCCATGGTTCGGTGCCGACTCCCCCTGTCGTACGTAGACGACAGTACGACGATCCCGATACAAGGGCACTGTCTAGTTCTGAACCTCCTCGGCTGGAGTATCTCCGTCGAGCGTTTGATGCGGTCTGTGATGGTTGTAGTAATGCATGAGCTTCTCAAGTCACTCACGGACCTCTCCCGACTGGCCACCCACGACCTATGGAAGCGGTCGACACGCATCTTGAGGTGTGAAACCACTTTTCGATGAGGTTTCGCTCGGTATCGTTGACCCAACCGCTTAGCCCTAACCGATCAAGGGCAGTCCGATAGCCGAATTGATCGACGAGAAATACAGCGTCTGAGAGATAGTGTTTCTCGCGAAGTCCATGCAGGAATGCAGCCGCGGGATCGGTGCCATGCCGCCCAAACAACGCGACATCAAGAATTAACTTTAACTCGGTATCTATTGAATTATACAGCCAAGACCATTCGCCATTAATCTTGACAGCGGTCTCGCAAGTTGAGCCGAACCACACGTCCCAACGCTGTTCTCGAATGGACTGTGGGTTCACTCACGAATCGAACCGTGACGGCGAACACTTCCATTGCCAGAAGTGTGGCTACGAGGTCAACGCAGACTACAATGCAGCGAAGAATATCGGGCTACGCTATGCCCGAAAGCGAAAACACAGACTCCGTTCCTCGCCCAAGTCGGGGAGCGGAGACGCACCAGTAGACGTGCGTGTAAATGGTGGGACGTTGAACGGCGAGAGTTACCAACCTACTGTTGGCGACTGATTGCTGGGAGTCCACATCAAAGCCCTCCCCTCAAGGACTGAGGCGCGGATGCGCCGAAGGAGTAGGGTAGGGTAGTTTACGTGACGTACAGCGAATAGGCGATCACGAGAAAGCCGGCGAGCACGAGCAGACTCTCGAGCAGAATACCGGTCATCAGCGGCACCGAGAGCAGTTCGTACAGCATGCCGGCCAGCACCAGTCCGAGCGTGACCAGCCCGAACCCGAACGTGAGATAGCCAAGCGCCGGCTGCTGCGTTCGGCGGTAGGCCTTGTACGCGAAGAACGTGATAACGCCGCCGACGATGAGGACGAGCGTCTTGACGACCGCGAGCGCGATCGCGGTCGGCATTGCCGCGGCGTAGAACGACATGACTGTTCTCGTTTCGATATTCAAGACCTGTACTAAGAACCTTGCCGTTGCCGAATGCCGTGGTGCGTGCCAGCGATTGTCGTGGTCGTCGGAGCGGCTGTACGAGCCCGAGCGTCCCGCCGACTGCGAGCGAACCGTTTTGCGCACGGCCCTCCGAGATGGTCACGATGACACGACTTGTCGAACTCGAGGAAACGGGGCCGCGCAAACTCGACCCGTCGGACGTCGACGACGAGAAGGGAGACATCGCGGTCTGTCAGTGCGGACTCTCGGGGTCGTTTCCCTTCTGCGACGGGAGCCACCGACGGACCCGCGACGAGGAGGACGGAACGACGTACGTCTACGAGGACGGCGAGCGTCGAGCAGTCGAGCGAGTCGTAACGGCCGACGACGACGCGTAATCGGCCCCTCGAGGCCGGCCGAGACGCGGACGCGCGGGCCTAGAGCGACCGCGCCGAGTTACAGACGACGAGCGCGCTGCTGGCGGCCATCGCGACGGCGGCGAACAGCGGATTGAGCAGGCCGGCGACCGCGAGCGGGATCGCGACCGCGTTGTAGGCGAAGGCCCAGCCGAGGTTCTGACGGATCCGCCGATGCGTGCCCGCCGCGATGTCGAAGGTCTCGGCGACGGCCGCGAGTTCGTCGCCGACGATCACCGCGTCGGCCGCGTCGGTCGCGAGCTTCGTTCCGCCCCCCATAGCGATCCCGACGTCGGCAGTGGCCAGCGCGGGCGCGTCGTTGCTCCCGTCGCCGACCATCGCGACGGTCCCGCGAGTCCGCAGCCGATCGACGGTCTCGGCTTTCGCTTCCGGCGGCACGCCGGCGAAGACCTCGTCGACGCCGTCCAGCTCCCGGAACCGGTCGGCGGCCGCCCCCTCGTCACCGGTGAGGACGACGACCTCCCGCCCCTCGGAGAGCGTCTCGAGCGCGGTTCCCAGTTCCTCGCGCGGCGAGTCGCCGACGGCGATCACGCCGCGAGCCCGCTCGTCCCAGCCGACGACGACTGGGACCCGGCCGGCCGCGCGAGCGTCGGCGATCCGCGACTCGAGCGCGTCCGAAATCGCGTGTCCCCGATCGCGGAGGAAGTCGGGATGGCCAACGGTGACGCGGTCGCCGTCGACGACGCCACTGACGCCGCGGTCCGCGCGCTCGAATTCCGCGACGGTCGCGGCTTCGGCATCGGGTGCATCGTCGGCCACGGCGGCCGCGATCGGGTGCTCGGAGAGGGCCTCGACCGCGCCCGCGCGCCGGCGCAGTTCGGCAGCGGCATCGGGACCGTCGTCGGCGGTCACGACGCGTTCGACGGTCATCCGTCCGGTCGTGAGCGTTCCCGTTTTGTCGAGGACGACCACGTCGACGTCGGACGCGCCCTCGAAGATCGTCTCGGCGGCGACGACGATCCCCCGCTCGGCGGCGGCCTGAACGCCGGCCGCGATGGCGAGCGGCGTCGCGAGCCCCAGCGCACAGGGACAGGAGACGATCACGACCGTGAGCCCGACCAGCAGCGCCCTCGACGGACTCGAGCCGGTCGCGAGCATGAGGGCGGTCGTCGCGACGGCGACGGCGACGACCAGCGGGACGAAGACCGTCGCGAGCTTGTCCGCGAGTCGCTGCACGCCGGGGCGAGCGCTCTGGATCGACCAGAGCAGGGAGACGAGCCGATCGAGGGTGCTCTCGGCTTCGTCGCCGACCGCGAGGACGATCGGGGCGTCGGTGACGACGGTCCCGCCGCGTACGTCGTCGCCGGGCCCCTTTCCGACGGGCATCGATTCGCCGGTAACCAGGGACTCGTCGACGGCGGCGGACCCCGACACGACCTCGCCGTCGAGAGGCACGCGTTCGCCGGGACGGACGAGGAGTCGGTCGCCCGGGTCGACGGCCTCGAGCGGGACGGTCTCGCCGTTCTCGAGGCGGGCCTCGTCGACCTGCTGTTCGGTCAGTTCGGAGAGCAGCCCGGTCGCGCGGCGTTTGACGGCTCGCTCGTAGTGGGTGCCCGCAGTGACGACGAGGACGATCGCGACGGTGACGTCGAAGTAGAGGTGGCTCTGCCCGAGGACGGTTGCGACGGTGCTGTACGCGTACGAACCGAGCGCGGCCGTCGCGACGAGCAGATCCATGTTCGGCCGTCCCGCCCGGAGGCTAACGGACGCGCCCCGGAGGATCGGGAACCCCGTGTAGAAGAGGATGAAAGACGTGAACAGCCAGATGTTCGCCGCCAGGAAGGCTCGCTCGTAGCCGCCGAACTCGGCGACCGGCTCGAAGTCGAAGTAGGTCGGGTAGAGAAACAGGACGTACCACACCATGACCATCATGCCGAAGAACCCGCCGAGGAGGAGCGGCGCGAGTCCGTCGTCGGAGCCGGCGTCTCCGTCGGCGGCCGCCCGATCGGACGCGGTGTACCCGTAGCCGGTGACGAGGTCGGGGAGGTCGGCGGCCGCGAGCCGGTCGGGGTCGTAGACGAGCCGGATCGTGTCGGTCGCGTAGCTCGCCGTCGCGCCGAGGACCCCCGGCTCGCGCTCGGCGGTCGTCTCGAGGAAGGCCTCGCACGTCGAACAGTGCATGCCGTCGACCGCGAGGTAGGCGTCTTCGCCGTCGAGGTCGTCGAGGTCGCGACCGTCCTCGTCGGTCAGCCGGTCCAGCCGGGACCGAACCGCCGATTCGTCGGGCGCGTCGTCGGTCCGCTCGAGCGTCCGGTTGACCTCGAGACAGCCGCGACAGCAGAACGAGCCGTCCGCGTCCGGGTCGGTGATGGGAGTCGGCGGGGTCGGCAGACCACAGAGGTCGCAGGTCTCGGCGTCGACGCCGGCCGCCGGTTCGTCCCCGGTCTCGGTGCGTGCGGTCGAATCCGCCGCCGCGGCGTCGGCCGCCGCTGTCGGCGCGGGCGAACGCGCGGTCGGTCGACTATCGTCGTCCATCGTTAGAACGGTGGTGCGTACGGCAGCGGGAGATGCGGCAGGTGGATGCCGTACAGCATCAGCCCGTGCGAGAGGGGGATATAGCCCAGGACGACGAACGCCGCGCCCAGCCCGCGGTGCAGTCGAACGCGCGTCTCGGCGTCGATCGTGTTCAGGACGGTCCCGTAGGCGAACAGCGTCGGGATCGTTCCCAGTCCGAGGACGGCCAGCGAGAGCGCCCCCCTCGTCGGCGAGCCGATCGCGAACGCGTAGAGGTAGGCCGGATAGATGATCGGACACGGCATGAACCCGTGGACTGCGCCGAGCGCGACGATCCCCGGCGACGTCGCGAGTCGGTCGACCCGGTTCGAGAGCAGCCCCGAGAGCCGTCGGAACGCCGTTCCGACGACCGGCAGCCCGTGGCCGGGAACGGCGGTCCGCCCGCGCAGGTAGTAGACGCCGCTGGCGACGATCGCGATCCCGACGAGGATTCCCGTCGCCCCCCTGACGGAGTCGCCAACCGCGGCGACGGCCTCGCTCGAGGCGATCGCAATCGCGCCCAGCAGGCCGAACAGGCCGCCGATAGCGGCGTAGCTGACCGTCCGTCCGAGGTTGAACAGCGCGTGCTGGCGCACTTCGTAGCCGGTAAGCGTATCGTCGCGGCGCTTCCCGCTCGCTGCACCGATCCGATCGGCGTAGGTCGTCACCAGCGGCCCGCACATTCCCAGGCAGTGCGCGCCGGCGAGGAGCCCGACGACGAAGAGGACGAGCAGGTTCGCGTGCTCGAATCCGGGCCCCGACCCTGCAACGCTCGCGATCGAAACGGGAGACATCTGGACGGACGGGGTTCAGCTGACGGTTCCGTTGCCGTCATCGGCGTGGTCGTCGTGCGGTCCCTCGAGCGGCGACATGGCGACGTACAGCGAGCCGATGATGAGCGCCACGTTGACCGCGCTGACGAGACCGGCGATTCCCGAGTTGGTAACTCCGTAGACGAGCACCGGCACGACTGCGAGTGCTCCCGCGGTCGCCGCGAGCCGCGGCGAGACTGTCTCGAGGAACATACCGCACGCTTCGGCCCGCCATGGCTTAAGGTCTTGAGTCGTTCCCAACAGCCGGGAACTCCAGTCGAGCGTAAGGCATCCCCTTCACCTACCTTTCCGTATGAAATCGGTGATAGACGAACGGGAGGCCGATCACGTTCGCGAGATTGGTCACGATGAGTACGATCCGATCGGGACGGCGATCCTGATCGGGATCTACTTCCTGATACTGGTACTGCTCTGGCTGTTCATGTACTTCGTCGAGTTCCTCGGCAACGGCCCGACCGTCGTCGGGGCGGTCCTGACGGTGGTGGGTCTGCTATGAACATCCACACGTACGAGAAAATCTGGCTGATCGCGTCGATGGTGCTGATCGTCGGCTTCATCGCGACGATCACGTACGGCGCGGTCGGTCCCGGTATCGCGATGATCGACGACGACGGCGGCACGATCGATCCCGCCGAGATCAACGATGACGAGCGCTTCGACGACCCCGGCGTCGAACACGTCGGCGGCAACGAGTACGAGGCAAACATCGTCGCACAGACGTGGCTGTATACGCCGGAGGAGATCGAAGTCCCGGCCAACAGCGAGGTGACGTTCTACGTCACGAGCCGGGACGTGACGCACAGCTTCTCGGTCGTCGGGACGAACATCAACACGATGGTCGTCCCCGGACAGGTGTCCGAGATGACCGTCCAGTTCGACGAACCGGGCGAGTACGGTATCCTCTGTAACGAGTACTGCGGGGAATATCACCACACGATGGAGGGGAAACTGACTGTCGTCCCCGAAGACGAGTTCGACCTGACCGAACTGTCGGTCGACGCTCCCGACGAGGTCGACGCGGGCAACGAGACGACGATCAACGCGACCGTGAGCAACGGCATGCAGACCGACCTCGAGACGACCGCGACCCTCGAGATCGGCAACCAGACGTCCGAGGAAGCCATCACGGTCTCGGGAGACAGCAGCGAAACCGTCGAGTTCGCGGTCGACACCGACGAGCTAGGACCGGGCGACAACGACTGGACGGTGACCGTCGACGACTACGAGAAGAGCGGGACACTCTCGGTTGTGGCCGCCGATGGCGGTGACGACGGGTCCGACGGAGGTGACGGCGATGCGTAACGCCTACATCGACCAGTTCCCGACCGAGGCGAAGGTGATCAAGGCGGCGTTCTGGAGCTCCTTCATCGCGCTCGCGATCGGCGGGACGCTCGGGCTCGTGCAGGCGCTCCACCGGACGGCGGTCTTCCGGTTCCTCGAGTCGCCGGACTACTACACCGTGTTGACCGCCCACGGCGTGTTGCTGGCGATCACGTTCACGATCTTCTTCCTCGTGGGGATCTTCACTTGGGCGGTGACGACCAGCCTCGAGCGCGGCGTCGTGGACATCCGCTTTACCTGGAGCTGGTACGGAATGATGGTGGTCGGGACGGTGCTCGTCGGCGTCACGATCTTCTCCGGGTTCCTCGAGGACGCGCCGGAGGTGCTCGGCGCACCGCTGAACGCGGACGTGCTCTTCACGTTCTACGCACCGCTGCAGGCCCACCCGATCTTTTACGTCGGGCTGGTGCTGTTCGTCGTCGGCTCCTGGCTCGCCGGCGTCGACTGGTTCCGGACGTGGTGGGCCTGGCGCAGCGACCACCCGGACGACCGGATCCCGCTGCCGACGTTCATGGTGTTGACGACGACGCTGTTCTGGTACATCTGTACGCTCGGCGTCGCCATTGCGATCCTCGTGTTCCTGCTGCCGTGGTCGCTGGGGATCGTCGACTCCGTCAACCCGCTGCTGACCAGGACGCTCTTCTGGTACTTCGGCCACGCCGTCGTCTACTTCTGGCTGATGCCGGCGTACATGATGTGGTACATCATGCTGCCGAAGCTCTCCGGCGGGAAGCTGTTCAGCGATCCGCTCGCACGCGTCGTCTTCGTGCTCTTCCTGTTGCTCTCGACGCCGCTCGGGATCCACCACCAGTATCTGGACCCGGGCATCGCGGAGGGGTACAAGTTCATCGCGATGACGAACACGATGTTCCTGCTGTTGCCCAGCCTGCTCACCGCCTTTACCGTCGTCGCCAGCATGGAACACGGCGCGCGCCAGCGCGGCGGTGAGGGCTACCTCGGGTGGCTCAAAGCGCTCCCGTGGCGCGATCCGGTGTTCACCGGGATGGCACTCGCGGGGCTCATGTTCGCCGCGGCCGGCTTCTCCGGCATGATCAACGCGGGAATGAACATCAACTACCTCGTCCACAACACGTGGTGGGTCGTTGGCCACTTCCACCTCACCGTCGGCACCGCCGTCGCGCTGACGTTCATGGCCGCGTCCTACTGGTTCCTCCCGCAGTTGACCGGCAAGGAGCTCTGGAACCGCTCGGTCGCCCAGGTGCAGGTCCTGCTCTGGTTCATCGGCATGACCTTCATGTCGAACGCGATGCACCGCTCCGGGCTGTTCGGGATGCCCCGCCGGACCGCCGAGCCGCAATATCAGGGCTTCGAGTTCGAGCCCGCCGTCGGCACCGTCAGCGAGATCAACACGCAGGTCGCCCTCGGCGGTGTGATCCTGACCGTGTCGCTGGCCCTGTTCCTCGCGAACATGGTCATGACCTCGTTCAACGACACCAGCGATTCGATCCCCGACAACACCTACGCCGATACGCTCTCCGGCCCGGAGGACTCGCCGGCGATCCTCGACAACCTCGCGCTCTGGACCGGGATCGCGATCGTCCTCGTGATCTTCGCGTACACGCTCCCGATGGCGAGCATCGTCGACGCCGGGGGGCTGTTCGGGCCCGGCATCGACGGCTTTCAGGTCTCTATCGGAGCCGATCCCACGGTCACCGTCGAGTCGCTCCGCGAGGTGATCGGCTAGATGCGCATCTCGAAGGGCGCGTTGCTCGTCGTCGTTGCCTTCCTCGTCCCGTTCGTCGTCGAGCTCCGGACCGCCCTCTCGTGGGTCGGGATCAAGCTCTCGGTCCTCGAGTCGGTCGGGCTCGCCGGCCTGTTCGTCCTCGCGATCGTCGCCTGGGCGGTGTGGTCGCCGAACGGCGACGCGGAGGCCGAACCGTCCCGCTCGAGCTAGCGCGGCCGCGCCGTTCAGAACGCGTCGCGCTCGCGAAGTCGCGCGACTACGTCGCGAACTCGCTGTGCGGCGTCGCGCGGGGCGACCAGAATCCGATCGTCGAACGCGGCGACGATCAGGTCGTCGACCGCGAGCAGCGAGACGTGTGAGTCGGGCGCGGCGACGACGTTGTTCGTCGCGTCGATCGAGAGGACGCCCCCGACGACGGGATCGTTACCGGCGTCATCGGCGTCGGCGGCCGCGACCGCCCGCCCGACGGCGTCCCACGTTCCGAGGTCGTCCCACGCGATCGACAGCGGGGTGACGACAGCGTCCGTGGCGCGCTCCAGGATCGCGTAATCCACGCTGACCGACTCGACCGCGTCGAACCCCCCGTCGGGATCGCCGTCCTCGAGCGCCGACACCAGGGGCGCGAGTGGAGACTCGCGCGCTTCCCGCAACAGCGCACTGGGTGTCCACGCGAAGACGCCGGCGTTCCAGTACGCGCCGGCGTCGACGAGTCGCGCCGCCGTCTCGCGGTCGGGTTTCTCCGTGAATCGGTCGACAGGTGCGTACGCGCCGTCGCCGCCGAGATCGCTCCGAGCGGGGACGATATAGCCGTATCCGGTCGCCGGCCGCGTCGGCTCGACGCCCAGCGTGACCAGCCCGTCCGTTTTGACGGCGATCGCGGCCGCGCGCTCGAGTCGGGCGGCGAACGCGCCGTCGTCGGCGACGTGGTGGTCGCTGGGCAGACAGACGAGCACGGGCTCCTCGTCGAACCGCTCGCGGAGCCGCCAGGCGGCGTAGACCAGCGCCGGGCCGGTGTCCTTGCCGTCTGGTTCGATCAACACGCCCGCTTCCGGCGCGTGCTCGTGAATGTCGTCGGCGAGGGACGCGCGAGTCAGAACGTAGCGCTCGTCGGCGAACGCGGTTCGGTCCATCGTCCGGGCGAGCAGCGACTCCTCGCCGTCGAGGGCGAGAAACTGTTTGGGCCGATCGCTGCGGCTCGCGGGGTAGAGCCGACTGCCGGTGCCGCCAGCGAGGACGCAGGCGACGACTGGTCGGTCCATCTCACCAGGTTTCGATCCGCCCGTCCCGGACGTCCTCCGCGCACCCCTCGCAGTCGGGATGGCCCGCCTCGTAACAGGCCGGTCGGTACTCCTCGTCGAGCTTCGCCGCCCGCTGTTCGGCGTAGCGCCGACAGACGATCTTCACCCGCCCCGCCTCGTCCGAGGGGAGTCCGCGGGCGTTCTTTGCCACTTCGTACGAATCGCGGGCCTCCTCGAGTTGCTCGTCGGTCGATCTGCGAAGCTCCTCGAACTGCTCGCCTGCCTCCTGGAGCGTCGATCGGAGGAACCGCTCGAGCTGACGCCGATCCGCCATTGGCCCATCGTTCGGCCGCCGGGCACATATACTGTTGGCCGTCGTGGGTGCGAGAGTCGCCACTCGTTCCGACGGATCGAAACGCCAACCGACGGCCGATCGCCTCGGGTTGCCGAGCGTGTCGACGGAGCCGTTTGTCGGCGGCGACAACGGTTTTGTCCGGCCGGACGAACCCACGGACATGGCTATCCGCGATGCACTCCGAGGGATCACCTGCCCGACGGTGACCCCGTTCGACGAGGGGTCGATCGACGAGTCGGCGCTCGCCGACCTGGTCGCACACCTCCACGAGGGCGGTATCGACGCGATCTTCCCCTGCGGGACGACCGGCGAGTTCCCGGCGCTGACGGCCGAGGAGCACCGCCGCGTCGTCGAGGCGACCGTCGACCACGCCGACGTCCCCGTCGTCGCGGGGGCCGCCGCGACGAGCGTCGGCGAAACGGTCGCGGCTATCGACCGCGCCGCCGAAGCCGGTGCCGACGCCGCCGCGATCGTCGCCCCCTACTTCACCACCGCGACCGCGCCGGACGGGAACCGGCAGTTCTTCGAGGCCGTTCTCGCGGACGCCTCGCTCCCCGTCCTGCTGTACAACATCCCCCAGTGTACCGGCCAGCGCATCGAACCCGAGACCGTCGCCGCCGTCGCGGACCACGACCGGACGATCGGAATCAAGGACTCGAGCGGCGACCTCGCGTATTTCCTGTCCGTGCTCGAGAAGACGCCCGACGAGTTCCTGTGTCTGCAGGGGTACGACGCCCTGCTGGTGCCCGCCCTGCGGATGGGTGCCGACGGCGGGATCAACGCGCTGTCGAACGTCGTCCCCGAGGTCCTGCAAGCGGCGTTCGAGCGCGCCGCGGACGAGCGCGGGCGCGAACTACAGCGCGACGCGATCTCGCCGCTGTTCGAGGCGTGTACGACCCACGGCTTCGCGCCGGCGACGAAGACGGCGCTGACCGAACGCGGCGTCGTTCCCACCGACGAGGTCCGCCCGCCGCTGGTCCCCGTCGACGACGGCGGCACCGAAGCGATCAGCGACGCCGTCGAGGCAGCACTCGACAGCAGCGATCGGTAGCGGGGCCCAACCGCTCCGCGACGGCCCGCGATCCCGAAACGATCCCTCGACGCCGTCCGGCGGTTTCTTTCGCGGCTGTTCACTTTCGCTCTGGTGGCGGTACTTTAAATACTATCGGGCGCGAACGGACGTATGCCTCCCAGTGAAACCAAAGAGGAGGCGAGAAACAATGAGCGACGTACGACAACACGCGGACGACATCCACGAGCAGTTTTCGGACCACCTCGACGTCGCCGTCGAGGACGTCGAAGAGCGCCTGACTACGCTCGTCGACGAGTACAAAGTACCGATGGACGAGGCGCGCCGGAGCGTCACCAACCACTACCTCGAAGAGGCCGGCCTCGAACGAGAGGACATCTCGGGGGGCGACAGCGAGGCCGTCAACGTCGAGGACGTCGACGAACCCGAGGAGTGGATCGACCTGACGGCCAAGGTCATCGAACTCTGGGATCCCCGCAGCGACTCGGTCGCGCAGGTCGGCCTGCTCGGCGATCCGACGGGGACGATCAAGTTCACCAAGTGGGCCAAATCCGACCTTCCCGCGCTCGAGGAAGGCGGTGTCTACGAGCTTCGGAACGTCGTCACCGACGAGTACCAGGGCCGGTACTCCGTCAAACTCAACTCGACGACAGTCATCGAGGAACTCGACGAGGACCTCGAGGTCGGCGACGACACCAGCGAGATCGAGGGCGCACTGGTCGACATGCAAAGCGGCAGCGGTCTCATCAAACGCTGTCCGGTGGAGGACTGTACCCGCGTCCTCCAGAACGGCCGCTGTAACGAACACGGCGAGGGCGACGGCGAGTTCGACCTCCGGATCAAGGCCGTCGTCGACGACGGCATCGACGCTCACGAGGTCATCTTCGACAAGGATGCGACCGAAGCGCTGACCGGCCTGAGTCTCGAGGAAGCCAAGGACATGGCGATGGACGCGCTCGATACGACCGTCGTCGCCGACGAGATCGCCGCGGACATCGTCGGCACCTACTACCGCATCGAGGGGCCGACCTTCGGTCGGTACGTCCTGGCCGACGACGTCGAGGAACTCGACGGGCCGGCGGATCCCGAGGAACTGCTGATCAAAGCGAGGTCGATGTAACATGAGCCAGTCCGAACTCACCCGCGAAGTCGCTCGCCGCGTCTTCGCATCCGAATTCAACGATTCGACGTACACGTTCAAAGAGAGCGACGACGAGCGCGCGCCCAACTACGCCCTGCTCCCGACGGGCGATCGCGCGAACCGCGTGTTCGTCGCCGGAACCCTCACCGAAACCGAGGACGTCGGCGACGAGAGCGAGTACTGGCGCGGCCGGGTCGTCGACCCGACCGGGACGTTCTTCGTCTACGCCGGCCAGTACCAGCCGGAGGCGGCTTCGGTCCTGCGAGACACGGAGCCGCCGGCCTACGTCTCGGTCGTCGGCAAACCCCGCACCTACGAGACCGACGACGGCACCGTCAACGTCTCCCTGCGACCCGAATCCATCTCGGTCGTCGACGACGCCACACGCGACCGCTGGGTCGTCGAAACGGCCGAGCGCACCCTCGATCGCATCGAGGCGTTCGAGCAGTGGGAAGCCGAACAGGAAGCGCCGGAGAGCGGCTCGACCGCACCGACCAACGAGTACGCGGAGATGGCTCGCGAGCGGTACGACTCGCCCGTCGTCAACTACCGCAACGACGTGATCCAGGCCCTCGAGAGCCTCGAGACCGTCGAAGGGAGCGACGACCCGGAAGCGACGGTCTGAGCGCGGGCAGCTCGATTCTCCGTTTTCGGACCGCCAGCCGCGGAGAGATCTCACAACACGGCCTCGAGCATCGCACCGATCGCCGCGAACTCGTCGTCGGTGACTTCGTGGCCCGCGTCGGGATCGCACCGCTCGTCGACCGCAGTGTCCGCCCGCTCGAACGCGCGGATTGACTCGGTAACGCGGTCGGGATCGACGTGCGGATCCGCCTCGCCGTATCCGACGAGCACGGGCGTCACCTCGAGCGCGGCCGCTCCGGGGTCGCCGCGAGCCGCTCGAGCGGACGGGCGACCCGTCGATCGAACCGTTCGTCTGACGAATAGTTAAGTTCCGTGAACGAGGAGTAGGGGTATCGATGGGGAACAAGAACAAGACCATCTCGTTCCGGGTCAACGAGGACGCGTTCGAGGCGCTCCAGGCGATCGCCGAGGAACGCGACATCTCGCTGTCCGCCGTCTTTCGGGACTACGTCGACCAGCTCGTCGAACACGACGGCCAGGTCGAGGTCGTCCCCGAGGACGACCTCGAGGCTCGCGCGAACGACGATGAGGAGATCTCGTTCCCGCCGACCGTCGAAGTCCCGAAGCGGTTCATCCGCGAACACGAACGGCTGGAACTCGAGACCGAACACCTCCGCGAGCAACTCGACGAGTACAAAGGCTACGTCAACGACCTGCAGGACCGACTCGAGGACGAGGAGGACGAGGTGCTGCTGCTCGACGAGTTAGACGACGAGGAATCGTACCAGCTGCGGTAGGCGGTAGACAGTCGACGAGAGACGGGAAGACGGAACGCGCGAGACGGGAGACGAGACGCCGGTCGTTCCGGAGAACGCTCCCGCGTCGGTCGCGACCGCTATCGCTCGAGTTCCCGTTTCGCCCGCCGGATCTCGTCGCGCTTCTCGTCCGCGCCGTCCACCCGGGCGAGCCCTTCGGCCGCCTCGAGCGTTCGAACGCCGTTGTCGAGGAAGGAGAGAACGTCGCCCGGGTAGGCGTAGACCATGTAATCGTCGGTCATCACGTCGACGATCGCGTCCGGGCCCAGTCCCTGCGCGCGCAACTCGAGGAGGTACCTGATGAACTTCCGCTCGGGGCAGCCACAGTAGGGATTGTTGTCGCAGCTACAGTCGAGGAAGTCCTGCGTGAAATCGAGCACCCGGTCTCGAGTCGCGTCGTCTAGCTTCTCGAGGCCGTCGCCCTGGAAGAGCATGTCCAGCGTCGCCCCCTTGAACGCCCCTTTGGGGATGTTCGTCTCGAGCTGGGAGCTGAGCTGGCGGTGGTTCTTGATGTAGATCTTGTCGGTGATGGCCACGCGTTGGGGGCGCTAGCGGCCGTAGGTCGAAAAACGTCTCGGTCGCGAGTCGGCTCGAGTGCGGAGAGATACCATGGGACACTCGAGAGTGGCGAAATCCCGCGGTACGGAGACCCACACATCCGTCGCGGAGTCGTAACGTATTTTAGTCCAACCGGCTGTAGGATAACCTGCAAGCGCGTCCGGGTTGGGGTAGTGGTTATCCTTCAGCCTTGTGGAGGCTGAGACGCGGGTTCGATTCTCGCACCCGGACTCCCAATTCTCCGAAAACTACGGGGTTCAGAGCCTCTGGCAAAGAATCCGTATCCCGGCGATCACCCAAGGTTACCGGGGTGCCGAAAAGGCTGAAAAGAAATCTCATACCCAATCCCCACGCCGTCCGGCGATTACGGAAAACTATCAGGACAAATACAGCTATGAGCGACGCCAAACTCCCGGACGGCATCCCTCTCGTCCACGACATCGACGCGAAGAACCTCAACCAACTCCAAATCAAGGACTACCGAGACCACCGCCGCGACGTCCTCACGTGGCTCTGGCAGTCGGGCAAGAATCCCGACGAAGGCAAAGGGTACAGCGAGAGCGTAGTGGAGAGCACTGCCTATCGTCTCTCGAAGATCTACCGGTGGGTGTGGGAACGCGAAGGGTACACGGCCTCGTTGACGCACGAACACGCGGACGAATTCGTCGATGAGATGAAGTACAAGGACTGGGGCGACGAAAACAAGAATCAGTATGTGAAGGCCCTCAAACGGTACATGTGGTGGCAAGCGCACGAGAAAGGCGCTGACGAGTGGGAACCTGAAACGACCTACACACCGAACCAGACCTCCCACCACGCTCGCGATTACCTCACGCTCGAGGAACGGCAACGTATCCGTGACGCCGGTCTCAATTACGGTAGTATTCCATCATACGACTACGTCGACCCTGACGAGCGCGATCGTTGGAAGATATACCTCGCACAACGATTCGAAATGCCGAAACACGAGGTCGGACGCGAAGAGTGGGAGAAAGCGACGAGTTGGAAGGTGCCTTCGCTCGTTGCCACCGGTCTGGATACCGGCTTGCGCCCCATCGAAGTCGAACGCGCACGCGTCTCGTGGGTGGACACCGCAAACGCGGTGTTGCGGATCCCAAAGGAGCAGGATTCGAAAGGCACGAACGGCGGTGAAAACTGGACGGTCAGTCTCCGCGAGGACACAGCCCGCCATCTCGACCGCTGGCTCGCCGAACGCGAGACACGTCCCAAGTACGACGACTCTGACTACCTCTGGCTCACGTCACAGGGAAATCCGTACGGCTCGAGTGCTCTCAACTACCTCCTCGGCAAACTCTGCGACGAAGCTGGAATTGAGACGGAGAACCGTGACATCTCGTGGTACTCGATCCGCCATTCCACGGGCACGTATATGGCTCGCGAAGAAGGACTCGCAGCCGCGCAGTCTCAGCTTCGCCATCGCTCCGAGCAGACTACGATGCGTTACGATCAGACGCCGCCAGAGGACAGACGAGACGCCCTTGACAGGATGTGACGAGAGTGCTACTCGATTATTTCTGACGTAGAGACGGGATCCACGTCCTCGACGCGGGCTTGGCGGTTGTCGATCACTGACGGCCCTACCTCTAGCCACGTTGCCCACACCCACCACCGATTCGGAGCCCGCTCCGACGCGATCAACACGCCGCTCATCCCCGGCCCGCTGCCGTGGGGGCGAGCGAACGGGGCTGCCAGCGAACGCGTCCCCCACTTTCCATCCGACTCCGTGATCTCGACGCGCTCAATCCGGACGCCGATCTCACCACCATCGGCAAGTCGGAGCACGGCCCATCCGCTATTGTCGGCAGCCTGCCGCACAACGGTGGCAATCTCGTCACCCATCACTACTCACCACCTCGACGGAAGCGATCTCGCAGGAGTACCACCTCAGCGGACTACCGCTATCGTCCACCTCAGTTGCCCAGCCTACGGTCGGACGCTCCCAGCATCCGTTCCTACGTTCCTCGGCATGGATACTGCCACCCGAGGCATAACCTTCGACAGCCATCATATCCTCCGGATGTAGGACGGCGCGAGTCTCGCCGTACGACGGCTCGTCGCGTTGCGGACTACCTCCGAGCGGCGCGTCGATGTCGATGACATCGATGCGGCTGATGACCCACATACCATCCGTGGCGTCGACGCGTACCGGGTCGCCGGACTCGTGTGCCCGCCGCACGGTCTCGATGATCTCTGCCGGCGTGTCAGTCATCAAAACCACCCCGCATCCACGGCGTCTCGACGCGCTCCCACTCGCTGTAGAACTCATCCTCGGCGTCGAACGGGACGGCGGGCCCGAAGGCACACTTGCATACGAGATGATACTCCTCAAGTTTCGCGTTCCATTGTACCACGATGAGCGAACCGCAGTCCCCGCACTCGACGGGGTAGCCGGCGTAGTCGTCTTCCGCATTGTGCTTGTTGTCGTTGAAATCAGGTGCCGTGCTCATCGGCATTGAAACTGCAAATCATGGTTCCCAGATAAACGGTTGTACGAACATTTATCCGAAGCAGAACAGTCGAATCACCGTCAGCGACATTTCCACCACATATGCACCAGATGCTTATGGACAAGCGAATATCTGGGTGTCACTCAGTAGCATACCTTCCTATTTATACTAATTTTCTCAAATATCCCACTCTCGTTTCGCTATTTCTTTTCCACATTTTCAAGTCGATATAGAGAGTGTATCCCAATTCTACGCTTCTAATTCCCGCTATTATAACCAATGATATGAGTAGAATGGGGCCTACAGAGGGGGCCCTAGTTTCAAAGAATAGTATTATTGCCACTATCAGCGTCAGGAATCCATAATCAAGGGTTAGTTTCTGCAACGCAAAAAATATTTGTCTCGTCCTTGTTAAAGTACTTGTCTGATTAGAAATTATTAGCAAGCCAATTGACACACCAATGAGAAAAATAACAGTGTTGATGGACGCGTTATTCTCTTGTCCGTTGGTGAAGTCTGAAGACAAAATAATTGAACCCAGTGCTAAGCCTAATCCAGCTACTGCTAAAGCCCGAGATTGGTAGTTGTGAGAGAATTCCCGAATATGTTCTTGCTCCTCCTTATCTAGTATCTTGCTAAAATATCTTCGCGGATTCACAATAACTCGGATGAGGAGCTCAGCGGCTAAAAGCAGCGCAATCAGAACTCCGAGTTGGGTAGTGGAAACCATTCTAATCACAGTTCCAGCACGGTGGCGGATTGGATTCTTCGTGTGCAGGTTCTCCGCAGTCTGGACAATATGTCACAGGGACTCGTGCCCTATCAAGGCTATCCATTAATATTTCACCGTTTACTATCAATACGCCCTCTTCAACTGCAAATTCCCCCCTCTTACACATTGGACAAATATCGAAATTGACTCTCACAGGTCTACCAAATTCTGGGCAAAACTCATTCACACAGAATTTGAATTCCTGTGTATTTGTCATACGGTCACATTCAACACGGGTGCTAATAATCATGTGGGCCAGATTAAAGTATCCGGTGAGTATTATCATATTATTATGAGTTTGTTGATTTCTGTCCAACGATGCGCCAGATGTTTGGAATCGAGTAATACTCCTTCATTAAATCCGGAATCGGCTCCGGTTTTCTTCATTATGGGGTATTGGCTCCCTCGTCGTAGGCACCGGCGACGAACTAGCGTCCACACTCATCGCTTCTTCGCCGAACGCGAATTACACTAATCAAGTAGAGCCATCCGAGAATCGGTGCTTTTAGGCCCTTTATTTGCACTTCTCTGCCATCGGGGATACTACGATCAGCTTTTCATCGGAACTGAGGGGGTGGGTAGGGTCGAGAGACATCCACTAGTCGATGGTTATTAGGATGTCCGCTGCTGCGGGCCCTATCGCGATGCCGACAGCATCCATCGAAATCCCACAGGAGTTCCGCGACCTCATCAAGGAACAGATCGCCGACCACAACCAGTTCGACACCGTCGACGAGTTCGTGGCCCAAGCGACCGCCGAGAAGCTCCAGCAAGAGGCGAAAGAAGAACACCGCAAGCAGGGCACGTACACCGACGGCCCAATCACCGAGGAAGAGCGCGAACTCCACCAACGGCTGGTCGACCTCGGCGTGATCGAGCGGGATCCCGTTCTCCTCGACGAGGTGTAACCGTCAGTCCAAGCGGGACAGCTCGTTTCTGAGCGCCGAGTAGAGGAAGTCCTTCGTATCCCGGAATATCGGCGCCTTCGACCTCCTCCATCTACTGCAACCACCGCAAAGCAGATTATCAACCGGACGAGATTGAGGCCCGTACGTGAGTCTCTCGAGTTTTCTCCGGAAGGCGGTGGGGGACTACCGCCACAACAAGTCTGCGGCCTTCGTTCACGGCGTTCGAGTGCTGACGACCGCGATCCTCGGAGGGCTTCTCCTGCTGGCCGAACTCGTCCATCTGGGAGTCGTCCGCCCCGTCCAGTTCTTACAGGCTGCGGGGTACGGGCTCCTCCTCCTCGTGATGGACTATGCGGTGGTCAGCGACCTCGCCTTCTTCTTCCGGTTCGTCGCACCTGACCTGTTTGGGTTCCTCAGCTTCTCGATGCTGGTCTCGGCCGTGACGGGCGTTGGGGCCCTCTCGATCGCGTGGCGGTGGCACCGAGCGTAGCGACTCCCGAAGCACCACATCCAAGGCTGATCGTTCACCGTGGGACGAGTGTCGTCGGGTTGCCGTCGGATGGCTGGAGCGGGTCGTGCGGGCCGGGCTGCTCCAAGAGGGCATCAAGGTACGCGCGGAACTGCTCCTCGGCGTCGTCCGCACCGTCAAGGAGCGCAAGGACGCCGGACACGAGGTCGGTCGCGTCGATTGCGTCCTCGCCGGGCTCGTCGACGTGAGACGCGTACGCCGTCCACGCCACCTCTCGAAGCGCCTCCGCTGACCCGAACTTGCAGAGGCGGCAGCCGAACTTCTCGGGCTGGAACTGCGTCCCGTACCAGCTGTGGTCGGGGCACTCGATCGCCGTCCACGACTCGTCGATTCCCCGGCATTCGACCTGCAGGCCATCCCCATCCAGTTCGACGATGAAGTAGGCACCCAAGTACCCCTTCTGCACCTTCTTCAAATGGGCAGAGTTGAGCGCCCGGCCTCGATGCCAGCCACGGTGCGTGTGCCCGCAGAAGTATGCTCGACCGTCGAACGAGTAGAAGGGCTCCGGGAGCTGGCCGTGCGTGACCAGCACGTCGTCGTCGCCGACATCGTCGGGATCGGCCGTAAACCGCTGACCGGCGACCTCAACGGCACCACCTTTCGGGAGTCGGGTACCGGGAGACAACTCGTACCGATCGGTGACGTGCTTGTCGCCGCCGCGCTCGCTATCCCGGTTGCCGTAGATGTAGACCAACCCGCCGCGCTCGGCTAGATCCGCGAACAGGGGCTCGAGTTCTCGGAGCTGGTCGGCCGCGGTTCCGACACCGCGCCGGTGCGCGTCCGTGATGTCCCCCGTGTGAACGATGTAGTCGAACTCGGCGCCCTCGGTTTCTTCGACCACCGTTTCAAGCGACTCTGTGTCACCGTGATTGTCGCCCATCACGAGCAGGCGCTGGCCCTCCATCCTCAGTACTCCCGCTCGATCTCGAGCTTGCGCATCGCCCGCTCAAAGACCTGCTCGTGGCGGTGAGCGAGCTTCTCGATGTGGTCGCGGATGGACTGCGAGACGTCGACCTCGACCTCGTCGGCGTCCTGTAGCTCGTGATACAGGGCGTGCATCTCCTCGTTCACTGCGATCCCGATGGTCTTCTCCTTCGGCCCAGCATCGAGTGCGTCGTAATACCGGTCGAGATCGAACTCGGACTCCGTGTCGCCGCTGTCGTCCGCATCTCCTTCGGCCTCGTCCATGGCGTCGTTGAATGGATTCTCGCTCATAGTTGTGTGTTAGTGCTAGAGTTAATGTTAAGATTGATTCTTCATGTACTCTTCGAGCGTTCCAGCAGTGATTTCGACGCCCGCATCATCCGCGAACTGGCGGGCACCGGCACGGAAGGCGTGGTAGCATTCCTGTCGGATACTTCGGGGCGTGCCGTCGCTCCGTTCGACGACGCGTTCGATCGCCGACGCCGCGAACGGGTCGGACGGGTAGCCCTCCTTGTACTCCTCGTCTCGCGCCCACGCCAGCCAGCGCGCGATCAGCTCGTCGGTCTCCGCGAATCCGAACCGCTCCAGCGACCGGTTCTTCGCGACGAGCCGTGAGGAGAGCGTCTCCCGCAGCTCGTCGATACGCTCGGCGGCCAGCGGCGTGCCGAACAGGAAGAGGACGAATACGGGCCGGGAGTCCCCGAGGTCGCCCACGGACTGTAGCGCCGCGAGGAGCTGTCGGAACGTCCGAGCGTTGCGGGCGGCGTCCTCGAGCTGGTCGACCTGCACAACACACGCCTTGTCCTGCGCCTCGAATTGCTCGGCGACATCCTCGACGAGTTGGCGCACGTCGTCGGTCGCGTGGGGGTACTCGTCGGGGATGTCGAGGTCGTCGTACTCGGCCAACGCGTCGAGGAGCCGGGTGTAGACTCGGCGCGTGGTCAGACTCTCGACTTCGCGGATGCGGGCGATGTAGAACTCGTCGTTTCGCGGGCCGTCGGAGAGCGCGTTGTAGACGAGGTCGCGGAAATGGCTCTTCCCCGCGCCGCGCTCGTCGATGATCGAAACGTGGCCAGCGCGGTTAATGAGGTGGCTCGCGACCTCTTGTAAGAGGTCTTGATTGACGCGGACGGCGATACGGGCCTCAGGAAGCGTCTCAGCGGTGAACGGGATGCGCTCGGACTCAACCCCGAGCTGCTCCGCGTACGCCCGCTGCGCCGACTCGGTCTCGTCCAGCACCGCGGTGAACTGGTCGGTCATTCTCCGTATTACTCATGTGGTTATCCTTATTCTTAAGGTTAAGTGAGCTTGCTGCCAGACAGCGTTTGCTGCAACGATTCGGGGAAGGCTGTCTCTACCACCGATAGGGTCTAACGGTGATGGGTAAAATCTGACACATAATGCCGATCTCAAAAGACGAGTTCCAGATGACCGACGAGGACAGGTCGATGCCCAACCTCTCCCCCGACACGACACAGGGCAAGGTCTACCAGTTCCTGCTCGAGAACGCCGACAAGGCGTTTCGCCAGCGAGAGATCGTCGACGCCGTCGACGTGCAACAAGGAAGCGTCGGCCCGACGCTCAAGCGTCTCGAGCAGTACGGGCTGGTCGACCACCGCGGCCACTTCTGGAAGATCTCCGACGCCGAACACGCGGCCGCCTTGGCGAGCCACCTCGGTGCCGCCGCAGCCGACACGAGAGACGGCAGGTTCATCGACGAGGAAGTCGAGACATGGATGGAGAGGGCGGTTTGTCTCCTAATCTCCTGCCTTGAGCCAGACTCGGGCCCACTTCTCCAGCCGGTCGAGTTGGACGAGGTTTGCCTCGAGATCGACTGCCCTATTTTCGAGGCGGGCCTCGGCGATACCCGCCTCGATTGCGGGGTCGGCGTACCACTCCGCCGTGAGATCACGATACTGCGCGGGGGCGATGTTAGCCGTGTTGCCCTCGTCGATGTAAGCCTGCGTGGGCACGCCATAGATCAACGAGTTCGTCAGTATCACGCTAGTGGCGCAGCCGAGGTGGCCGTCAAGACTGACCATCACGCTGAAGGGAGTGATAGTCTCCGTTCCCGTCAGTTCGAACCCGTCGAAGGTCATCGTGTACGACAGTTGGGTTGCCTCGTAGCCACCGGGAAGTTGGAACGGCCGCTCTTCCTCGTAGTGAAGTTTTGCGTCTGATTTGACTTCCGCCAACAGCTCTCGAAGTTCATCGGCGGGATCATACGCGTCGTCGGTGATCTGGGTCGTGGGGGACATTCCCTCCGACATAGCCAGTCCTCAACTTAAATGTAGAGAATATCGCAATAACATGCCTGCTGGCTTCTCTCTCCGGGGTTTTCCTGATTAAAGTGAAATCAGCACCCTACAAGACGAAGATGAGAACTGTTTCTACGAAGGCGGTTTGATCGCAGCGTACTCCTGCCGTTCGTCGGAGTCCAGACTCCATCGCTGAGCCGCGTACTCGATCAGATCGTCAAGACGGCTTTCGACAGAAGATTGCCCCCACGATTCGTATTCACGGGCTAATTTCCGTGTCGAGGCGAAGTCTGAGTCCCTGTATCGGTCGTCCGTCCGCTTGTTGTCATAGGAATCATTCTTCCACGCAGCGTTTCGCCGGCCCGTAGTGAGTGTGAGATTACCGAGGTTATCGACTAGCTCCTCGTGGGCCTCGTATTCACCGTCATCGAGGTCAAGTTCACTGGTATCCTGTGGCCAGACGTGGTCGAGGCTGTAGTCCTTGCCAGCATTCTGAACGGCCTTCTCGATTTCGGGGGGTGCCCCGCCGCGGTTCTTATGACGGACGTACAGGTCGTAGGAGTAGAGCAGATACCGGAGATCCCGATTCGAGAAGACGGAGTACGCGCCGTCGTTTCGAAGAGCCTGCTCGAAGTCGGTCTCGTATCGTTCGACCGCATTTTCCAGTTCGGAGATGATGTCCTCGACACCGGCGTTGCCGTTCGCAACTCGATTCGCGAGCCGATAGAATGTAGAACGGCCAGTGTCGGATCGTTTGTTCCCGATGGCGTAAATGCGAAATGAGGCGACCTCAATCATCTGTAAAACTTCGTGCAGCTCGTCTCGGTCGATATTCCCTGACTCGTACTCGTCCCAAACGGTGAGTAGGAGTGGATAGAAGTTACCCATTCGGCCGAGGGCAAAGAGCTTGGAGAGTTCCCAGCCGATTTCTTCGTCATCGTCGTACTCTGCAATCGTGGCCAGTCGCGAGTAGTACCGGCGGAGGCTACGCGTGTACCAATCGATTTCTTCCAGACAGTCTCGTGGATGCTCGTCGTGTGGAGACTCTGCGACGTCATCATAGAGGCGATTGAAATGCCACTTGAGAACGTCCAGATAGATCGGAGCCCCACTTTGGAGTGTGCGCCGGCGACCCGTCTCTTCATCGAGGTATGTTTTGTTGACTGATCGCGGTACTTTGGCGATATAGTGGTACTGCTGCACCTGATCCTCGCTAATCCCCGACGTTCGATCCTGCATCTCGATGGTCTGCATCGACCGATAGATGCGTCCGAATCGATCCCTGATGTCCCGCCCTGCAACGTCACCTTCCTCCTCTGACTGGATCAGGTAGTGTTTGTGCATCAGGAAGCTCTTCGTCTTGTCCAGCCGACTCAGATCTTTACCACGGTCATTAACCGACTCGAAGATCAGCGTCGCTCGTGCCTGACTATCAACGACGTAAACCATGAACTCGAGCGACTGGATGTTCGAGAGAAGCCGTCCGATGTCATCGAGGAAAGCGGCGTCCGAAGCGCGACTTTCTTTAAGGTCGTCAAGCTGGTCTTCGAAGAAGCCGTATGCATCGACCAGCCGTTGCTCGGATGGCTTCGAAATGTCTTCGTCGACAACCTCCTCTCGTAGAATGGCTTTGAACACGTCGTTGTCTTCGCGCTGAAGACGGAGCTTGTTCTGGGCACCGTAACGGTCGTCTTGAATACTGCTATCCCGGACGAACAGCGAGCGGGCATCCTCGACCGCGTCCTCGACGTCTTCGTAAATCTCGTCGTCAACGTCGATCATCGATCGTTCGAGTTCGTCAAAGGCTGAAACGATAGCCTTCATCAGAATCGTTAAAGTGGTGAATCGCTGCTGGCCGTCAACAATCGCGTACTCACGGTACCCTTCTCCATATCCACGCGTCTCGATGGCCTTGGCCTCGTCTTTGAGGATGACCGTTCCCATGTAGTGGCGGTTCGCCTCGTCGATGACGTTGAGAAGGTCATCCCAGAGATCTTCGCACTCTTGCGTCGACCACGAGTAGAACCGCTGATAATCCGGGATATGGAAGACGTACCCGTCGAAAAGTCGTCTCAACCGATAGTCGTCGTTGTCCAATTCGTCGGTCATCGGGTCAGCTTGAGAAGACATAGTGGCTCGTGTTAGTGGAAACCTCTTAGGATTAGTGGATGTCCAGAGACCCCCTTGTCCCTGAAGCAGCGGATAGAGACCCGACGGTCAGGCTTTCAACTCCTGAACTCTTCCTCGGGAACAATTGTTTCAGGATCATCCCGAAGCGGAAATGCAAGTCCGAAGATGTGATCGAACAGTACCTCCTCGCCTTCAAGTACTGGTACTGGCACCTCAGACAAGGACTCCTCGAGAGGCATTCCACCTTGGGGAGTTACCAGATTGTAAAGGGCGTTGAGGGTTAGCTCTGCAAACTTGTAACAAGCCCATGCATCAACGTGATAGAGGTCAATACTACACTCGTAGCCGTAATCGGTCGATTCGGTGCTAAGTCGGATGAAACTGAAACCCCATTCATCTTCTCCGAGTCTCTCCTCCAATTCATCGATCTGGGTCTCAAAGTCGTCTCTCTGTTCTTCCCGAAGTTGGAACTGGTTTCCAAGCATCCCTCTGAGTTGAGCAGGAGTCACAGGAAGGACACGGAAACCGTGCTTGAAGTCGTTGAGCAGAGCCACGTTGTTCTCAGCGAAGTCGAGGATTGCGTTACTCACACCCCTGTGGAGATCGGGGTCTTCGATGAAATCGAACTCTACGTTTTCGGGATCGATTTCGTGAGGACAACCAAGAAGTCCGGCTGCTACGGCGTCCATCTCGTTAATATCGAATTCCTCATTTGCCTCGACAGTAGCGAGTCCATCAAGGTCTTCAGAAAGCGTTCCAACAGTGGCTATTCCGTCGGTTCGAAGCGACTCGAGGACATTGTCTATGTCTCCTCGATACGTTTCTTCTGCAACGAAGAACCACGGCATTTCGGGGTTCTGAGCGTACGCAGCGAAAACGTGGGCATAGATGTCGGTGATCTGAACGAGGCTGTAAAGCGCCTCTAATTTATCGGCCTCATTGTATCGGTTGATCTTCTCAAGCCTATTATCCCAGTACTGGAACGGATAATGGAATTGCCAGAGGTACTTGAACGGTGAGATGGGCTGTTCAGGCATTACCTTTTGCTCGAAACCGCAGCATCATATTCTTTAAGTACGATCTGCTGAACCACAGTCTCGTTGATCTGATCGAGACCTGCACCCTCGGCGACCTGTTCGAAGGGAACGGCTGAGTATTACTCGACACAATAGCTCATCTTCGACGTATCGAGGCAGAACGCCTGACAGGCGTGCTTGAACAGCTCCGAGAATGTCGGGAAGGGATGGATGGTGTCAATGATGTCGTCGACGGTGAGTCCGAACTTGATAGCCGGCGTCGCCTCGGGAATCATGTCGGCTGCCCGCGGCCCGACCATGTGGACGCCGACGATCTTGTTAGTCTCGTTGTCACCGTATTCCATCCTGTCTACCCGACGCATTCAGCACGTCCTCCTGTTATCGGAGGCGTCGCTGAAGGACGACGTCCACATTGCCGGCGTGCAGTGCGCAGTCACGGACGAGTTCGCAAAGCGTGCCACTACAATCTGTTCAAGAAATATTAGGATAGGTAGACTATATCTTCGAATGTTTCATCCATCCTTTCAGCGGCTTCACGGAGTAGAGATTCGCAGTCTGTACCGTGTTCTTCCGCTACGCGGCTCACATATTCATCCTCAATGTACACGCCTGACCGATAATTCCATTCCTTATCCTTGCTCTCCTCGCAATACAGGCGCACAAGTCGGACTCCCTCCTCGCGAGTGTCGCCGACACGCGTCTGCCAATCCTCGGGGACACTTTTTCGTCCGTATGGCTTCACCTGCTTTGAGGTGAGCCGCGGATCTTGCTCGTAGATGTCGCGCAGAACATCTATTGGAGTTTGCTGCCACTTCTCGCTAATATGCTGGACGCGCTCCCACCGTTCAGATACCTTTAGTTCGTCTCTGATGATTTCGTTGGCCGCTTCTCGTACGGATTCTTCGTAGGACTCGGCCGACGTCACGTTATAGTCCTCGGCAATGGCCTGTAGTTCAGATTCGCGCTCTTCTAGCTCACCGAGCTGGTTACGCATCTCTTCTACCTCCGCAACGACCTCTTCGATTTCATCACGCAACTGCTTCTTCTGCTGGCGGATGTCCTCGAGTTCGTCTCGTGGGTCGGTAAACTCGACATCACGAATTTCGTCAAGGACGAGTTGGTGCAGGAAGTCCTGCTGATCGTCGTACTCGTCGCTTTCCTCGAGCATCCGGTTCAGCTTCTTACGCTGGATTTCGGGCATTCGGAAGCCAACGACGGGCCAGTCTGATTTCGCCACTTGCACCGTCGGTTAACTGGGTATCTAATAAAAGGGTTAAGACCGAGGGGGTCGTTGGACGACGCCTCTTCTTCCAGACTCTCTCGTAGAATAGTCGAGGATTGCCCTGTTAACATAACATAATCTTGTTGTGTTAACAGAGGAGGGATGGGCTTTGCTCTGAGAGAACACTTCGATGGCTGGTTGTTAGCTGCGCCGTACGAACGTGCTCACCGAATTAGGGGATCTTCCCCGCGTTCTTCGTGCGTTTCGTCGACATCGACAAGTTCCCCGAGTTCCTCCAGTAGCAGCGGATCAATCTCGACTCGTTCGCCGTCAGCGGTATAGTAGATGCTCGTCGAGACACGGCGATCGGGGTATTCCTGCCGGACGACATGGTAGTAGACGCTCAACTGCTTCCGGTACTCGGCTTCCGCGTGGCGGCCACGGTCGGTTTTGTAGTCCATGATTTCGACCCAGTCGTCGGTCACGTGAAGCAGATCGACGATTCCGGAGATCGTCACCTGCTGCCCATCAACCGACAACGGGAGGTAGACGTTCTCCTCAACCCGGAACTCGCCGGGCAGCGAATCGAGGAGCGTCTGCACGTTTCGCTCGTCGGGGCTGGTAGGCTCGACTGCCTCTCCCACTGCGTATCGTTCGGCGAACTCGTGGACGCGTGTACCGAACTCCATCCCCTTCCCGTCCTCCACGTCGCTGAATACGCGATCGTCCATCAGCGAATGAGGGGACTGGCCGGACGGCGTCTCAGGAACCGGTACCGAAATCTGGAGTTGCGTCTGCTCCGTCCCGCCAACAGCGGCGGCCTCGACGTCCGGCTCGACCGTCGACGGCTCGAGCGGGAGGTTTTCGAAGAGCGGGCTCGGCGACTCTCCGGCGGAGAACAGTACGTGGCTCTCTGCACGCGTGATGGCGACGTACAGCAGCCTCCGTTCCTCGTCGTACTCTCGGCCCAGACATTTCGAGAGAATCCGATACCGCCAGTTATCGTAGAGATGGGGACGACCGTGCGCATCGGTGTATCGCTTGCTCTGTCGGAGACCGACCGTCTCCTCGTACCGAATCCGATCCGCGCCACCACCGGACGGCGGGAACCGGTGCTGGTTCATGTTCGCCATGATGACGATGGGATGTTCGAGGCCCTTGGCGGCGTGAATGGTCTGCACCGTTACCGAGTCGCCGCCGGGGTTGTCCTCGACCTCGTGGGTGGCACCGGCGTCGAGACTCCGTTCGAGGAATCGCACGATGTCTCCGCGGTTGTGGTGGGTGCTGTCGAAGGTGCCCTGTAACAGCGAGACGAGCCCATCCGCATACGCGTCGTCGAACCCGTATCGATCGAACACCCGTCGCGCGGTTCCGCCGATGGTCTCCGCCTCCGCGAGCTGGTCACGGAACTCGACCATACCCGTGGGATACGTACTGTTCTCGAGGACGTGCTTCACCTCGTCAAGCGTATAGCCAGCCTCTTCGAGGACGACTGCCCAGCCGCGCTTGGAGTCCTCGTGTTCAAGGATGCGTAGCCACGCGAGCAGGAGAATCGACTGCTCGGTTCCGAACAGCTCGACGCCGCCTTCGTAAGCCACGGGAATCCCGTAGTCTGCGGCACACGCCTGTAACTCGCGCCCGAAGTCACGCGTCCGGGTCAACACCGCAACGTCGTCGTACGTCGGCGCTCGAAGTTCGCCATCGTCCTCGACGGCGTACTCGCGATTGCCAACGATCTCCTGTATCCGCGTCAGAATCGCCTCCTGCTCGTCATCGCACGTGAACGCCTCGATGTTGCTGTGGTCGTGTTCAGTTATCGCTGCTAGCGATGTGATGTCGTCCTGTATCTCCGGGCCGATCTCCTCGCTTCCCGTCGCGGGCAGCGTGAGGCTATGTTCGGAGAAATCGAGGATGGACTGTGTCGAGCGGTAGTTCTCGACCAGCGAGATCTCGTTCACGTCGTCGACCGGGAAGTCGACCCGCACGTAGTCGCCATTGAGCTCCCGCTTGTAGGTCTGGAGACGCTCCTCGAAGCGTCGGATGTTGTCGACCGATGCGTACTGGAACCCGTAGATGCTCTGCTTCCAGTCGCCGACGACACAGAGGTTATCCGTGCCCGTGAGCAATAGCGCGAGTTTGAACTGAATCTCGCTCGTGTCCTGAAACTCGTCGACGAGCACGTGGTCGAACTGAACCGACTCCCGCAGCGAGTGATCCTCGCAGAGCATCGCGAAGGTGAACATCAGCAGGAAACTGAAGTTCAGGTAGTTCCGCTGGAGCGCGAACGCGATGTACTCGAGGTAGACGTCGTGGACGAACGCCTTCAGGTTGTCACGATCTTCGTCAAACGCTCGACTGGCCCACGCGTCGTCGATTTGCGGATAGCCGTCCCGGAGGTCGTTCTCGCTAGGGGCGTCTGGCTCGTAGCAGCGATCGCGCTCGAACCCGCTCAGACCGTCGCGCAAGTCCGATTGAGTCGCGCCGTTCGCGCCCTCGTTCGGCTCGTTGGCCTCATCGAAGAGCGTCTTGAACTCCTCGTAGTCGCCATCGAGGAAGGACTCACCATCGCGGAACCAGCCCTCGTCGGTCGGGAACACTCCCTTGGCGGCGAGCTCCTTAATCAGATCGAGGAGCGATGTCGCGTTGTTGAGCGTCCTGAAGTAGTCGTGATACTCGGGATGTGCCTCGATGAACTGGTCGAGGAACTCGCGGAAGCGATCTTCCTCGATGACTTCGTTCTCGAGGAGCTGCGTCGACGACGTGATTCGGTCGTCGATGCCGAGACGCGTCGGCGCGTCGAACCCGTGGCGGATGAGCAGGTCGTGGCAGTACCCGTGGAACGTGTTGATGGGTGCGTCCCGTAACGCGGACATCGAGTAGTCGCAGTTGGCCACGACGCGTTCCTTCATCTCGCCCGCAGCGTTGTTCGTGAATGTGATCAGGAGGATGTCCTCTGGTTCGACGTCTCCCTGTTCGAGGAGGTTCGCGTAGCGGCGAGTGATGGTGAAGGTCTTGCCAGTTCCGGCGCCGGCGTCGACGACGTGGATGCCGCTCGTCGCGTCAATCAGTTCTTGCTGTCGCTCGTTTGGCTCGTACTCAGTCATCGGTTCGGATCAGGTCGTGATGGGTGACTCGGTCGAAGTTCGGTTCCCCGACGGGGAACTGCGACGCGCGATACTGGTTGATACGGTCGACCTGTGCGTCGAGAAAGTCCTCGAAGGCGTCGACCTCGCCCTCGAAGTAGTTGCGACCGCGAATCCGCACGAGCTTCTTGAGCGCGCTCTCGGTACCGTCTTCGACGTAGACGTAGTCTCCGACCTCCGCTTTTGCGTACTCGGTGAAGCGGGCCGCGAAGTCGGTGGCGAGCAGTTCGTCGGTGTCGTCGGTCTCTGGGAAGTCGTATCGCTGGAAGAAGGATACGTACGCGTCGTACCCCAACCGCTCCAGCGTCTTCCGCCGGTCGTTGCTCTCCGCGACGCCATCGCAGAGCGCATCGAATGCCTCGCGACTGCCGGCATACGTTCCGAACGGCATCGGGTGGTAGGTGACTCGGACGAGTGCATCCTCGAGATCCGGCTCTCCGGCGACGACATCGTCGACCAATTCCAGAAAGTGGAAGAAGACGAACTCGAGGCGCTCATCCGGATGCTCCTGCCGATGGTGGGCGAGGTAGAGCAGTGCTTGGAAGTCGGGCTCGTCGCTAATCTCTTCGATGTCCGACCGTGAGACGACCTTGGACGCCGACTTGCGGCCGCCGCTCTTGTAGTCAAGGAGCGTTTCCGGCGCGTGTATCAGGTCAACTTTGCCCTTGCCGCCGAGTTGGGGATTCTCGAACCACCGTTCGGTGATGGGTGAGTCGATCGACTTCTCGAAGTGGTCGGCGAAGAAGTTGTCTCCCTCCTTCTGTTCGTAGTGGCTGTACTCCCGGTCGGTAGGTGGATCAGCGGCGACGAACTCCTCGATCGTGTCGAGGCCGATTTCGAACTCGGACTCCAGCGGTTCCAGTTCAACATCGGGGATGTATGGTCGCATCTCCGCCAGCATCAGATCGACCAGCTCCGAGCGGTCGGCGCCTTCGACTACATCGGGGTAATTGACGTAGAACTCGGCGTAGTCGTGGAAGAGATTCCCCTTCTGGAAGTAGTCTCGGTCGGGGTTGTCGACGATCCTGTCGAAGTAGTAGTCCCGCGGGCAGTTGACGAACGTGTTCAGGCTCGACTGGCTGACTACATCGATCTCGCTTGGCGCGACATCGACATCCTCCTTCTCGAAGCCGGAGTCGCCGTTACTACTGAGGCGAGTGTGGGGGATATGCGGCAGGTCTCCGATCGTCTCGAAGTCGTCGTCGAGGAGGTCGTGGAAGTAGAGACACGGTGTGACGGGCTGGCCGGCGCTCGTCTCCTGTACCAGATAGTACTGGTCGCGACCGTTCTGGAGGAGAATTTGGAACTGTCGAAGGTACTGCTCGTCCTTCGCGTCGGCGTCGATCCACGGGCGGTCAAGAATCCGATGCGTCCAGTCCACATCCATCCCGAGGTAGAACACGACCGGACGGTCGACGTAGGCCGCGGCGGTGGCATCGGCCAGCAGTACGCCCGAGTCGTCGCGGTCGACAGGCACGTCGAACGACTGGAGGTAGAACTCGAGGTCATCGATCGAGTCGCTCGTCACCCGATCATCGTGTAGTCCGAGTACCCGCAGTTCCTCGTGGAACGCGTCCAGCGTCTTCCCACTCCAGTCTTCGAACATGGCCACCGTCTCGCCAAACGTGTCGTCGTCGATGGTGCGACAAAACTCTTGCAGTGGACGGAGATCCTCGTGGTCGAGTTCGTGGAGGAACTTCTCGTCGTCGACGACGGATGGCGGACGACCGAGATGGGTGAGGATCGGTCGAACGTCGCTGACGCGTGCCCGCGAATCGCTGTGCGCCGTGCGCAGCAACCGGAGGTACGTACGGATGGTCTCGTCGTCGGTGAATCCCGGCCCGCCGTAGAAAGGGATGCCAGCCGCCTCGAACGCGGATTCGACGAGGGCGGGATACTCCCCGCCGCTGTCCATGATGATGGCGACGTCGTCGGCGGTGTCCGGCGAGACGTTTTCGACGATGGCGTCGACGATCGCGGTCGGGCCGTCGAAGACGTGAAACTCCGGCAGGTCGAACTCGTCGTCAGCAAACGGATCGATCGCGTCGTAGGAGTCCGGGAGTACCGACTTGTCGAGCGCCGTGAACTGCTTCTCGCCGATGACCGCGACCGACGTTCCATCCTCGATGCGATACTCGGCGAGGTCTCGATGGGAACTCTCGGCGGACTCGATTACCGAAATAGCTTGACGCGTCTCCTCGCTATCGAATCGGTCGTAGTCGAGAATCGCGCGCAGGTCTCCAGTTTCCTCCCAACAACCGAGAATGTTCTCGAGGAGATAGGCGGCGTGCTTGTAACTCAGATCCGTTTCGTCGATGAGACGCAAAAACAGATTTCGATCGTCTTGCGGGTCAAACTCGCCGGACGCGAGCATCCGTGGGGTGGCCGCGAAGCGACCGAGGTGTGGACGATCGAGTCGGCGATTCAGGGCATGACTGAGTGGCGCATCAGTCGTCAAAACCAGATCGTAGTCTGCAACAGCGTCATAGAGAGAGTCGATAGAACGAGACCGTTTGAATGACACAACGGTACTCTTCGCTTATATCTCAAAAAGGTTCAGTAAGGGTATCGATACTGGCCGTCAGTTGAGGTGAATGATAATGCTGTACCACGACTCATCCTGCAGGTAGTCGCGGTGCCCGCCGAACTCACGAATCTCGAATTTCTTGATGTCGGTGTTGTACTTCTCGTACTGCTTCTCAATCGGTTCCCGAAGCACCGACAAGTTGCGTTCTGCCTCCTCGCGACTCTCGAAGTGCTGCAGCCACGTGGACTTCATCTTTGTCTGGATGTGCGGGACATGGACTCCCGTTTCCTCGCAGGCCTCAATGACTCCCGCCTTTCTTGCGTCCATCCCTCTGGGGACATCGTAGTATTCCTCGGCAGTGATGGGTTTCACACTGATGCCGTCACCATCTGCTTCTCCGGTGTGCCACCAGTTGAACTGATAATACCCGTCGTCAAACGTCCGAATCACGTCATCTTGGAGGAGCCGACAATCGAGTTTCCCGACGTACCCCACGTACGCTCGGTCGTCAGAGATTCCGACCTCCAACGGCTCCAACTCTTGTTCTTCTCGGTGGGGAGTCCACATCCGTGCCACCATGTCCTCGAGTCGCGTCTTGATGTGTCGCAGCCGTGCGTCACTCGGGGAATCAGCCGTGGTCGACATGCAAACCGATGTATGAGTGCGTATATAAAGGGGTTCGTGCGATAATCTGCTACTCCAGAAACCGGGAGTTTCAAGGGTGAGAGAGACAGATACCGGGGAATCCAATCTGAGAATGTGTACAAGATGGATCGTGATCTCCTCTAAAGTATAGCTGTTGTATGGTGAACTGGGTGATCACTCGTGAGATCACTTACGTTGTGTTCGTTTCTGGCGTACTAAGTGATACCAAGATTACCGACGTCACTTACGAATCCAATCTAGGAAGAAGTAGGAGTGATCTTGTTGCAACGCGGGGGACACCCCAAGTCTTGAATGAAAGCTCGACACCGCCAAAACCGATGGAGACCCCCTTAGTTCGGGTGGAGTTTACACACCCCCCACCCCCCTCGGTTCTGATGAAACTCGCCTTCGTAGCGGGGAAACTCCTCCGCCAAGGAATGATTCTCTCGTCGTTGTGGGTCTGTACTTCGGAAAACTTCTCAGGTCTGCTCAGGAGCCCTCGTTGCCAGAATTCACAACTCACCAACACGTTGGTGCCGGGGGTTCATAGGGGCGCGGCGGCTGAGCGCCCCTTGTCGCTTCGATGGGGCATGCGTCCCGGGAGCAACTACTGGAAGGGGTACCCGCATGCGGTATTCGGACGGCGTTCCGGTTAGGCCGAATACCCTCAGAATCAACCCCCGAAATATTCCGCCTAAGGCCGAACATTCCCACCCCTGTCCCGAGGGGTTCTTACCGCTTTAGTGACAACTAAACAATACGAATATGGCGAGGTACGAGGAACCGGAGAAAATGGATCTCCTCGCTGAGAAGACACTTACTGCGCTGTTCAAACGCGGTCGATGTAGTACGACCGATTTGAAAGAGATGACCGGTGGGAAGCCGCGTCTCATCAAGCACAGAATCGACGAGTGGCTCGCACCCGCAGGGCTCGTCAAGCAGTGCGGAACGCGCCCGCACGCTGGTAATGACGTTCGAGTGTTCAAGCTCACAACAGAGGGACACCGGTACGTGAGCGACCAGTGGAGTGACCTCGCACATTACGCACTCCGAGAAGAGGTGCTCGATGCCGCCCGAGAGATGAATAAGGAAATGGGTCTTGTCCGCGATCTCCTCGACGAGATTCGGGACAACCAATCCGACCTCGAAGAATCAGTTGAGGCTGTCGAAGATGAAGCAGAGGATGAGCGTGGTAACCTCAAGTCCGAGTTCGGACAGTGGCGTGAACGCGTGAAGGAGTTGGAAAAGGAGAACGAGGAACTCCGTGAGAAAGTCAAGGAGTTGGGTAAGAGGGTAGAGGCAAACGAAGAGCGGTCGAAGAAGACGAAGAAAATCGCAGAGGAGGCGTGGGCGTGGACAGTCGGCAGTTGGATCACTAACGCTCGAGACCACGATGACGGACAGCAGTTACCGTGGATGGACGTGCGGGGCAAAATCCGTAGCGTTGTAGCGAGGAATGGCCCAGATGAGAAGCGGCACGAGAAGGTCAGTCGGAAGTTCCGAGAGTGGACGTGGGGAGAGGATTGAGGGCTTGTAGGCTCCGTATTTTCTGGTTTTACATTCAAGAGGTGGGGTGTCTCCCTCCGATCCGTTCATCGGAACCGAGGGGTGTGTGCGTGTGATCGGAAATCGACGTTCCGTAGGGTGATTTCACATCGGAAGTCAAGGGGGGTGTGAGGTTCTCTATCTGCTGGTTTTACATTCAAGAAGTGAGGTGTCCCCGGCTCGTTCATTGGAACCGAGGGGTGTGTATGCGTAACCGAGGGTCGCCGTTCAGTGGGGCGGTTTACATCGGAACTCGAGGGGGTGTGGGGTATCGCGTCTTCGCCAGCAGCAGATAGTCATCGTGTCTGATTCAGCCTTTCTCCTCGTCCGGGAGATCATCGAGAAGGTCGTTGATGTCTTCGAGTGCTTCCTCGTTATCGAGTTCCGTGACGCGATCGCCGAGGTCTATCCCGAGATCGTCAGCGACATCTTCGGTTGAGTGGTGGCGAGTGTCGTCCTCAATCTCCTCGATACGGTCATCGATTATTGCCTGCTCCTGCTCCGACATCGCCTCGATGGATTCCTCGACGACCTCAACGTCAACGCCGTTCGCTCGCGCAATCTCCTCCGCTGACCGCACGTCGAGCGTGCTGTCATCATCCGACCACCGTGTGTCTGAGTAGTCTGGTTGCTCGTTGATGTCGTCCGTGTCGTCGGATCGACGATCTGCCCAGAGCCGACCCGAGTAATCCTCACGGTGCTGGTGGCGGCTGAGAGCGCGGGCGACGTCTTCTGCGTCGACCCCTCGTCTGTCGGCGGCTTCGGGCAGCGACTCATAGCCGCACGCGACGGCACCAACGGCCTTGAGGAATGCATCGTCTGCGAGCAGACCGCGAATCATCCTCCGCAGGTAGCGAGAGTGGCGCCAGTCATACGCGACTCGAGAGTCATCGACCTCGTCGGGGCTGTCGGCGTCGAACTGGTCGCGCCACCCGGCGATTTCGTCGTTGATTCGGTTCAGTTCCTCGCGCAGTTCGGCGGCTGGTTTCTCCGCGAGATGTTCACGCTTCTGCTGGCGCAGTTTTCGTTCGTCCCAACAGTATCCTTCGTCGACGCGGATGAATGTATCATCTAACTCGGCCAGTTCGGCAAGCATCGAGCGAGCGAACGCGGGGTCAACGTCAGCCTCGGCGGCGACCCAGTCGGCGTCCCGAGGCTGGTGTAGCATATCGGCGATTGCTTCGACGCGTTCCTCTGGAGACCAGTCGTCGGGCCACTTTCTGTCAGGGCCGATGTCGGGAGGGTCGTCGAGCATACTGCTATCCACGGCCGCCGCGGCCATAGTCGCTTTGACGGGCTAATGGATGGCTAGGGGCGTTTTCGCGGTTTCTGCGCTGGTTTTACGGTGGCGGGGGAATTATTGATGGACTGGCGGGAAAGTACCCGCCGGTGGGTTAGGTGGAGTTATCCACCTCGGTTCTGGGGGAGCCATCCCCCCTTTCGATTATCGATACGTCGTCGTGGAGCTAGTGGTGAAAAGTAGACGACCCCCTGTGCCAACATATATTCGATAATAGGGGTGAGAATGCCGGCGCTATGGAGGATGAAGAACGGCTGAAGGCGAAGCTGGCGATGTTCGTGAGTGGATGCAAAGGCTGGGTCGCGGAGGCGGAGGAACAAGACGTGGATGATGATGCCATCGAGGAAGTCAAGCAGGCTCACGAGCACATCCGCGAGGCATTCCGGATTCTGGATGAATAGAGAGACGGAGAATTTTCCCTATCGGACGTTGTGAGTAGCTTGTACAGTTACTCTTTCTCGACGTGAAGCGTCTCACCGGCTTCTGGGTCGACTGCCACCTCGCACCCACAGTCAGGGCAGTTTCTGAGTTCCCCATCGGGATCGACGCCCGTGTAGGTAATTTCGCCGCCGCGGTCGCGTCGATCGCACTCCGTTTTGACGACCGGCATTACACGCCCACCTCCTCTTCGTCCCACTTCCGCAGTTTGTCAAACATCTCCTGTCGCTCCGTTTCGGACTTCTTCTCGTGTTCGAACGCCTCTTGCTCGCTGAGTGAGATAATGTGTCGCGTCCCACACGCATTGCAGTCAGCATTTCTGAGGTTGTGTTCGACAGTCCACTTCTGTTCCACATCGCACGCGTCGCAGGTGTCGGTGATCGTTGCCATCACGGAATGATCGACATCCGGGGGATTAGATAAACGCCGGCACGCCGGCTGCCGCTGCACATGGATCCTTATCCCGACTGCTGCTCGACCGCGTTGGTAATGCCTCCGTGCATCGAAGAAGTCGACCGCGAATCGCTCGCCGAAGGTGAACACGTCGAACTCGCTGTCGATGAAACCGGACATCACATCTACGTGACCGCCGTTGAGGGACAAACTGTCGTGGTTGTCGGGAATGGAGGCGGTGAACAGGCATCGATCTCCCTCCACAGCAACCGGTGGCGGCTCAAATCGCCAGAAAGCACGCTTAGCACGTAGCGAGCAGAAGTCCACCCCGTTCAGGGGTGGAAGGTGGTCAATTAGCGGCCGTCGACACGGTGCATCTGTTCGAGTCGCGCCTGCACGTATTCGTCATCGTACAATTGCTCTGCCTTACGCTGGAATAGCTCCCACGCTTTGTCGGTGGGCCAACCGTCGTCAGTGCTGGCGAGGATGTCCCAATCGCCGCGCTCGTCGCCGAGGCGGAGAATCAGCCCGTGGACAGGGGCGTGGAGCCGCTCGTCGAGCGCACGGCGTTGTGCCTCGGCCTGCACAATGTGGGCAGGCTTGATGTGCGGGCCAGTCTTGCCATCGACCGTGTAGATTGCCGGTGGGAGCGCGTCGGAGTCGGGGATACTGACGACTTCGTCTGGACACGGGCAAAACGGCACACCGTCGACCTCTTCGGGGATGGTTGGCTCATCGACGAGTACGGTCATTTCGTGTTCACGGTTGATGATGTCCCAGTTGTCGCCGGCGAAACGCGCGCCGCGTTTGGCGGTGGTTTTGAGAGCATCGGTGGCACTCCTATCAAGTACCTCGGCCTCTTCAGGCGACTTAACACGGTTTGCGCCCGGCCAGCGGTAGACGGCTTTGAGCATGGCGTCGGGATTCTCGACGTCTTCAAGGGCGGCAAGTTCACTGTCGAGCACGTCGGCCGCCTCCTCGGCACCCAATGCGGAGTGGAGGCCGTGAGCAGTGCTACCCCGAATTCGACTGAATTCGCGGACGAGCTGCCACTCATCGGGTGTGAACCCGTCACCGTTTGAATCTGGGGAGAACGGGTGATCGTCGGGTAGTGAGTACCAGTCAATGGCGTCCGTAATGCTTCGGGCGGACAGGATGGGGCGCTCGTGCTTGGAGTCGGAGATGTAGGCGGAGAGGTCAGTTTCTGGGACGGATTGTGCGAATAGTTCTGAATCAATATAGCCGATGAGCAGGGCTTTGAGGAACGGTTCGTCCTCGCTATACCGATCTAGTAGGTATTTCGATAGCACGGGAACACATATCGTTCCCAGCTCCCAAAATACTATCAATCATATAAAATTTTCAAATTGTGTATAGTAGTGGGCATTTATGCAGGGTTCGCTGTCGACATCAGCGATTCGCTTTTCTTGCTCGCGAGAGAGGATGAATACAGTTACGCCACCGGACTTGTACATCAGGTTAACGCGTGGATTGAATCTACTGAGCGGGACTCTTATTACCCGCACTCAGTGACAGGTTGTCGTAGACTCGCATTCGGTAGCAGGTTCCGATTAGTCGGTGGCACACGGGCATTCGCGGCTCTCAAACAGGCTCCTAAGCATGTGCGTTCGGCCACAGTCACCGCACTTGACTTTGATCGACACTCGGACGTGCGGCGTACCCATCTGGATGATGTCGTGGTTTCGGAGACGGTTGATAGACTTCTCAACGACGTTGACAACTCGCTTCCGTAGTTTTTCGATATTCTGCTGATCGTTCTGTGGATTCGGAGTGTAGTTGCGGCTGGTATCCTCGCCAAGGCACTTGTTGAGGTGCTTGCGGATGGTCTGGTAGGAAACGAAGTCGTCCGTAACCTCGTCGACATCGATACCAGCCTCCTCAAGTTCGCGGCGACCATCACGACGGGCACCTTCCAATACGCTGTCGTCTGTAAGCAAGCGGTGATAGTTCTCCTCCTCGCCGTCGAGAACAGTCATCCCGTGCTGGATCATCGCGTACTTGATAATCCATATATTGAGTCGCGTCTCGAGGCGACGGAGGCCGGCTCCTTCGTGGTCTCGCAGGCGTAGCAGTCGTTCGTCGGCGTCGTCAAGTCCGTATTTCTCGGTGACGCGCTCAACCTTACACCCCTCCTGTGTGGTCATACGAGATCTGGCGCCACTACTCCTACTTGTATGCCGGCCCGGGAGAAGTTCCCACTGTTCAGGAAACGTTCGGTCAACACCCTGATTTCTCTACACTATCAGACAGCGAACCTAGCCGAGAAGGCGCCCCAATATACCGCTACTGGAATCTTCGCCATTAGCGGTCAAATCATCCATATCGAGCCATTCCTCGAAGTCGTCGGGATTCTTGACGATGATGTTGCGTCCGCTCTTTTCGGGGCGCATCTTCGTCGGCAGCGTCTTTCGATAGCTGTACAGCTCGTGCGGTTCAAGATCGAAGTCGGCAATAAGGTGGTCTTCCCGCCGTTCGAATTCAACGTCACCTCGCTCACAGGCCTGTCGCCACTTGCGCTTCCCGATGTTGAATCGGCGGTTCGCCGGCTCCTTCGGGAAGTATTTCGGTCGTTCCCGGCCAGCCCGCTCGTAGAAGTCGAGAAACACCTGCCGGACGTCGTCGACTGTTCCTCCAGCATCGAGGTACATCTCGTCGTCCAGAATCCGCCGTGAGACGTATGAGAAGATCGGGTTGCGAGCGTCGAGAATCTCGTTCAGGTCTTCCTGTGCCTTGTGAAGTACCTCGCGCGCGGTGGCGCGGGGCACTCGCCCTCACTAACTAATGTAGAGATTCCCTCGTACATGTGGGCCTTTACTGCTCGCTGGTTGTTTGTCTCGCCCCAGCGGTCTATCGTCTCGATGTAATTGCTGAACGAATCCTATCTCTTGACGGTTTCCCACCCCATCTCGGCCGAATTCCCGAACCCGCCCAAATTGATGGTCGTCGTCCAGTCTATATGTTAGGGATTTGTAAGGTCGGCTACTAAGAATTAGTGCGCGGAAGCAACTGAGAGACCTGCCGCCGAACTCCTCAGATGAATGACCTCGTGGTTGATTTTCCACAAAGTATGACCACCTCTCTTTCTGCAGTATGCTCTGTCCGCTCGGTTCCGGCGTACTTCAAACAGGCAAGGAATTACGTGGTTCTTAGGAAGAGTTCCTTCAAGGGCTGACCTTCCCGCCCGAATCGCCGTCATCTGGCGAAACTTCTGCGACCATCCGCTCGACTTCGTCAAACGCAACTTCCGCGTCCAATGCGCCCTCGACAACCAGTCTTCGCAGAAGATCGATTTTCTCTTGGATGGTTTCGACTCGCTCCTTGGTGGGCTCAGACTGTTCGATCTCGGAGTTGTCGCCAGAGGATTTTTGACCAGTATCGACACGCGTTGGCCGTTCAGAGATGTGTTGCATCGTCGCGTCGATACCCTTCTCGGGGCCGGCGTACGTTCCGGTGCTGTTCTCGCGACGAACGGTGTCATTGCTCTCACCATCTTCCTCCTCGATTTCGTCCTTGAGAGCCTCCATCCGACGTTCGACAGCCTCCTCGTACTGGTAGCGGCACGTGTTCACGTAACCGCCCTTGTCGTCAATCGCCTCCCCGGCCTCGGTGTACGATCCGAATTCGCCCAGTTCATACCGGGCAGCTGCGTCGATCGCTTTCTGTTGTCGCTCGTTGAAATCCTCGAACGGACGTGACCCGCGTGCGGCTTTGGTCGTACCGAAGTACTCGCGAATAGTCTGTCCTGTGTGTCCTTTAGACGGACTGTAATCCCCGTCATCGAGGAAATCAGCGATTTCTTGGGCCGAAAAATCGGGATGCATCATCTTCGCCGCGACGATGCGACGTTGCACGGGGCTCAAGTCTTCTTCATCAGGATTGCAGATGTCGTCGAATTTGTCGGGTTCCCGCCTCAACTCCTCCTCGGTGACGTCGTCGATGCAGTTGCCGTCGGCGTCGACTGCGTCGACACTCGTCATCGGCGAGAACCCTTCTCGACCACTATGGTCGCTATCCGTGCTCTCCTCGATGTGGAGCCGAACTTCCCGCTCCTTCGTACTCGTGTACGGTTCGTCTGGGCAGTAGGGGCAGCGATACCGGTCGACTTCGGAGTTACTGCTCACGCGCGCTCACCCCCGTTCACCCCGCTAACCCAGTGCAGCGGTTCTCCCGCAGTATCCGTAGTCGCGAGTGTCGGCCCGATGACAGTACTGGTCTGGCCGTCAGCCGCTTCTTTGTTCGCTCGGTTCTCCCGTTCTGGGTTGTCTGCTTTCGTCGGCATCGCACTTCCCCGGTATCCGATCCTACTAAATGGGGATTTGCCCGAAACCTGCTAGGGCCTCTATGCCTTGAAATCGTCGTTATGAGCATCTACAGCGAAAAACCGGCTTAGCAAAATGTAGGTAAGACGCCGGTTTCCGTCTCGCTTCTCAGGGTTCCTGCGACCGCGTCAACTCACCCACCGTGTCGACGTTCTTGGCCCGCTCGATCACGTCACGACCAACTTCGAATCCGATCTCGACCGAAACCGGGCCGAGTCCCCCGACGCTGTCATCAACGTAGAGAGCCGTCCAGTCCGGTGGGGATCCGTACGGCCCGTCCATCGTCAGCGTCGTGTGGAGCGGATACGTTTCGTCGCCGACTTCGACGGAGTCGATGGGGCCAACGATGGGCGCGCCCTTGGCTGGCACCATCGGAATCCGGAGATCAATTGCGGGCTCGCCGAGCACGAGAGGTTCGTGGTACATCTCGACCGACGCGGCACCTTCGTCTGCCAGTCGCTCGACCACGAGTTCGAGCGGAACCGTCTCGTTCGGTCGTGGTGAGATGTCCGGCTTGGTTGCGACGATCTCGCGAACGTTGTTCACGCCGTCATCGATCTCGACGGGATCGAGTCCGGCCATACCCTCGGCGATGTACACCGGAACGCGGCGATACAGGTGCAGGCCATTGTAGTGGATGAAGCGAACGCATGCGGGCGTCGCTTCTCCGCCAATACGAACCGCTCCCACTTGCCCCTCGTAAGGCTGGTGACCAACTTCCTCATCTAGATACGTGGCGAGGGACTCTTTCTGACTGTCCGACACGCCAGCCGGAAGGTGGTAGTAGAGCTGTGCGGGCTCGTCGACGAGCGATCGTGTGTTCGCAGCGACGTATGTCGCTCCGTGTTCGACGAGCGTTTCCACGACGGCTGCCAGTTCTGGGTGTGTCTTAGGCACGGCGCCTGCTCAATATCCAAGGGCTGCTTATAACGGGTTGCCCGGCAGCGTTCTCGTTTCTCCGGAATATCGCTAAGCTACTTTAGTGGAGAATGAGCGTTCCTACAGAGGAATCTGGGGCGAGAATGGGGACATCTTACCTACGAGCTCGAAACGCCCTCAGCCGACCCGAGGTATTCCGTCTTCACGGTGTCCCCGTCTCGGTAGACGCGATACTTGTACGGGCCGTGTGGACACGACGAACAGTTCTCCTTGCCGCACGGTACCTCTTTCAGCACGATCGTTCCATTATGGGCACGCGTCACCCCGGCGATCTGCTCGCTATCGTCCGCCCACTCTTCGAGCTCGTCGGTGGGGACGAATTCGCGGTGGGACGCCAATTCATTCGCGTATTCCCCGATCTTACGGAGCGTCGTCGGCTCCTGACGCTCGAGCCCATCGACGATGTACTGGGCGATGTCGTCTGACGGCGACGGTGACTTCGCGATCTCGGCCTCCGTCTCTTCGGAGACTCCTTTGAGCCGCCGCCGTGCCGTGTCGATGTACGACTCGGATCGGTCAATGCCGACGTAATCCCGTCCCGTCTGCTTGGCAGCTACAGCACTCGTCCCGATACCGACGAACGGGTCGAGAACGAGGTCGCCCGCGAATGAGTACAGCGCAATCAGGCGTCGGGGCAACTCCAGCGGGAATGCCGCGGGATGGTCGGTCTCCACCGACGGACTCGGACGGGGGAGTTTCCAGACGCTCTGTGCAAACTCTCGCCACTCTTCCGCAGTCAGTTTCGAGGCCTCACGTCGCTCGTCGCCAGCCGCAGGCCGATCACGCTGCTTCTGGTAGTCTTCGGAAACGTACTTTCGGAAGACGAGGACGTACTCGTGGCGTTGGTTCACTGGGACGTTCGTCGGATAGGGATACGATCCGAGCAGTGCCCCATCCCCGTGAGACGCATACTGATCCTTGATCCAGACGAACTCGTCGAAGAAGTCGAAGCCGGCGTCTCTACACAGCTCCATAATGTGACTCCGAAGCGGGACGCGTCGGTATCGTCCCTCATCCTCTGAGTTGAACGACGCTGCTACGTTGATGCAGACCTTCCCGTCAGGCGCTGTTACGCGGAACAACTGGGTGACGACCTCGTCCATCAACTCGCGCCACTCCGCGATCGGGCGGCGGTCGTCATCCCCCTCTTCGTAGTCCTTACCGAGGTTGTACGGTGGGCTGGTAACCGTCAGCTGAACGCTTTCGTCGGGCAACTCCGACAGACGACTACCGGCATCGCCCACAAGGAGTCGGTTGCGGTGCGACACTATCTCGCAACTTTCAGTCGTCGCCTATGAATGTTCCCGACTGGCGAAACGAGGTTGGGAGATGGTTCAGGGCCGAGGCCCATCGTACGCCTCCTCGTGGTAGGCAAGGACGTCGGGAATTTCGCGTTCTGACAGCGTGAGCGGGAGCGAGTTGTGCGTATGCCAGTTCTCTCCCGTGATGTCGCTCATCACCTTTGTGACGACTTGTGCGATGTATGCCCGCATCTCCTCGTCGTCGATTTGCTGCTTGATGAACTCGAAGAGGGCGTGCCAGTCACTCCCGTTGAGTCCGAACGCGACGTAATTGTCGCCGTGATCAACGACGGGACGTCGCTCCGCGGCCTCAAACGCGTCGTAGCTCTCTTGCACTCGTTGAAGAGCGTAGTAGACTTCGTCAGCATCGAACTCCATCGCCTCCGCCTCACGGTGGAGGCGACTCTCTGCTGGATGGTTGTTCGCAACCAGTTCGCGGACGTGCGGCCGATGGCTTTCCATCCGGATCGCATCGTAGATTGTTTTGGCCGCAATTTCGTTAGACGCGTTCTCTATCTCGAATTCAGCGTATTCAGTCTCGGTGTCTCGGTTGTCCATCCGATGCAGCCACGCGTCGAGGCAGTCCGGATGAAAAGCACGTTGTCCGAGGGGGAATCGCCTACTCGGGGTTTGTTCTACGCTACTCGCGACCATCTTGTCGAGTGCTTCAGACGACATATTCGGGGTAGAGCGTCTGAAACCCGTATTTACCTTCGGATAGTCTGAGCAGCACCCCGTTCCTGCTTTTTTAAGTCACCAATCGTACTCCAGAGTGCATGTCGACCGAACCCGACTCCATCGACGCTGACCGACTGAACAGTATCGAACGCCGCCTCGAAGAGATGGTTGAACGAAAGTGGACGCCGCTGCGCGAAAAGCACGGCAAAGAGCCGATGAACATCGAGAAGAAGGAGGATGGTGTCGTCGTCGGCCATACTAACGCGAGGATTCTTCTGCGGGACGATGTGATTCGGGCGTTCGACACTCGCTACTACGACTTCCGACCGCGAAACACTGACCGAGGACGAGAGATTCTGGTTCGGCCGATTAGCAAATCGGACTTCTACGAAATCCCCTACGGGATGGATGTGGACAAGGCGGCCGCTCTCCGGGCGCTCAAGGAAACCAGTATCCGCGTCCCGGTGGTCAACGACTGCAGCGGGGGAGCATGGCTGAGACACTTCGAAACCAAGGAGGAAGCGGAAAAAGCCGCGGAAGTGCTGGAACCCCACATCGAAACTGCGTACAACGAGATGTGGAACGAAGGTGTTGAGGAAATCGAAATCCGGGAGTTCGAGGAGCCCCGCGAGTGGCTGGCTCCGGACTCGTGGTATTCGATTCTCGTCCACTACGAGTGACTGTCGGGAGTTTCGGAACTATAGCGGTAGTGTGAGACAGTAGTTCTCGACCTCGGGCGCAAGGGAGATGATCTGCTCTCGACGTCGGAGTTCTTCGCGACGCGTTTCGATTCTGTCCTCGAGCTGTTCGAGACGCTCCTGTTGGCCACGGATCGCGATGTCCATATCCGAGCCGGCGTCGGCCTTGCGCTCGTATTCCTCGATGAAGGACTCGATCCGTTCTCGTTCCGCCTGCGCGTATTCCTCGAGATTCTCCAGTTCCCGAGCGGTCTCCTCGTGGCGCTTCTCCTGAAGATGGTTCTTGATCTCGTTGACCCGCACGCTGACATACCGATCGGCAGCCGTTCGTAAGTCGGATTGAGCGTCGAGAACCGTTCGCAGGTCGTCGACGTCGGGCTTTGCTGCTACCGAGTCGCCCTCGACAACACGTTCACCGAGCGCCTGCTGGGCGTCCTCTTGCGCGGCATCCACGAAGACGGGGATGGTCTCCTCGCGAATCACGTCGCCGGTGCCGTCCTCAAACGCCACACGATAGTTGTAGGTGATACCCGGCGTATCGACGAACGGAAGCAGTTTGAGTCCGACCTCACCACGCTCATCCTCCAACACGCGTGCCATGAGCCGTTGCAGGACGTCCGTGTCGGGAGCGAGGTAGGTGATGTCCTCGTGATCCATCGCGAAGTCGCGGTCGAACGTGAACGGGCCGAACGTCGCATCTTGCCCCGGTGAATTGATCCCGTCCGGCAACTCGGCCTGATAGAGATTGGTGCCGCGCTTCTCGAATTCGCCTCCGAAGGCTTCGACTGCTCGTTCGAAGAACTCGCGAATGTCGCCCTCGCTCCCGTAGACATCCTCTGACTCGTCGACGACCTCCTGAATCTGCCGGCGACTCTCGGCATCGAACGTGCTCGTATCGACGAGGCTCCGCTCGTACCATTCCTCGAGCGTCCGCTGGCGCTCCTCGATCATCTCCTTGAGTTCCTCTTTGGTCGCACTCGGGGGTTCGTCGTTCTCGATGGACTCCATGATGAGCGAGTCCACGTCGATGTCGTCGAGGATGCCGAGCACGTCCGCCGTATTTCCGAGCTGGGAGCGGATCTCCTCGACCTTGGTTTGGAGCATCTCGAAGATCTCGCTCTCGCGGGTGTCGTCGAAGAGGAAGTTCCAGACCTTGACCTCCTCCTCCTGTCCGTAGCGATGGATGCGGCCGATCCGCTGCTCGAGGCGGTTCGGGTTCCACGGAAGCTCGTAGTTGGCCATGATGTGGCAGCTGTGCTGGAGGTCGATCCCCTCGCTCGCTGCGTCGGTCGCAAACAGGAGCCGTGACTGGCCGTGATTGAACTCGTCTTCGATCCGCGCCCGTTCCTCCTTATCCACGTCACCGTGAATCACGAGAATCTCGTCCGCCCACGGCTCGTCCTGCACGTACTCGAGGAGGTAGTCGAGCGTATCGCGGTACTCCGTGAACAACAGGAGTTTCTCGTCCGGTTGTTCCTCGAGGAGTTGGGAGATGAACCGTCTGACCTTCTGGGCCTTAGAGTCGACCGGCAAATCCTCGGCCAGTGAGACGAGATCGCGGAGCGTATCGATCTCCTCTTGGAGCTGTTCGTCGGTGCTGGTGACGGTCAGGCCAGCAATCTCGTCTTCCGCGTGTTGCTTGTCGTCCTCGTCCAGATCCTCGCCGTCGAGATAGGCTCGTGCTTCCTCGGAGAGCCCGTCCGTTTCCGCCTCCTCGTCGAGGAGGTCATCCAGTCGTCGGCGGAGCGTCGCGTGAATCGCGCCGACGCTGCTCACCAGCCGTTTCTGCATGAGCGCCATCGCGAACCCGACCGCGGGTTCGTTCAACTTCTCCGAGCGGTTGTAGACGTTTTTGACGTAGTCAGTGACCGCGCGGTAGAACTGCCGCTCGTCGTGCGTCATCGAGACCGATACCGAGTTGACCTCTCGGTCTGGGAAGACACGTTCACCATCCTCGTCGTAGATGTCGGTCTTCCCACGTCGGATCATTACGCGGTCGACTGTCTCTTGTGAGAGTTCCCGGTTCTCGGCGACGAGGAACGGGTCGATATACTCGACAAGGGAGCGGAACGCCTCGCCCTTCCCGTCGTGGGGCGTCGCGCTGAGAAGCAGCAGCGAGTCGGAGTTCCCCGTGACGGTATCGACCATGTTTGCCGTCTTGCTCGGCGAGTCACCCCGCTTGGCAGCCTTGTGTGCCTCGTCGACCACGACGACGTCCCAGAACGCGTCCCGGAGTGCGGGTCGGAACTCGTCCTGTCGCAGGAACGCCATGCTGGTGACAAGCTGTTGCTGGTCTTGGTTCCAGATGTTGGCCTCCTCGCCGAGCCGTCGGCGCTCACCTTCGACCCACGCCCGATCTGCGACTGTGAGATCGACGTCGAAGAAGCGATCCATATCCCGAATCCACTTCTTTTGGAGATGAGCGGGAACGACGAACAGGACGCGGTCGGCGCGATTCCGGGCGGCGAGTTCCTTGAGGATGAGTCCGGCCTCTATCGTTTTCCCGAGCCCGACGTCGTCGCCGATGAGCGCACGCTGCCGAAGCTTCTGCATCACCCAGTTCACGGCATCTAGCTGGTAGGGCTCCAGTCGAACGAGTGAGTTCGAGATGCTCAGGAGCTGTCCCTGCTCGTGGGCGAACTTGAGTTTCGTCGCCTGCGTGTGGAGGTCGAACCACTGCGCCGAGACCGTATCGTGATCAGGATGAAGGGCGTCGAGTTGGTGATCGGAAATCCTCTCGATTCCACTCTGAGAGGGCTGAATCTCGACGTCATCCAGACAAACGGTTTTGGCGCCTTCCCCTTCGATATAGGCTCGCAGGTACTCGATGTCACCGACTGTTTGAATACGTATAACTTCCGCATCCTTCCCATCGATTATGATTCTCTCACCCGGACGAAATTGAGATTCGCTCATTAGTGCGTCTCTCCACTTGTATTAGGACGGCCGCTCGGAAGGTCACTAGTTGTGGATTGGCTCGTCATATTGACCTCTGCATAATTATCTCATAGTCATCAATCCGTAATTCCTGCTCTCGGGGAAGTCGGGGACTGACATTAAATTCAGTCGAGTCACGAGGAGAAACTCCCACTTCAGTGTGATTAGTTGATACCACGCGGTCATCCTCTGTATAGAATTTCACGACGACAAATATACCTCTAGACTGATTGTTCTTGTTGGCGATATTACCGGAAACTCGCACTGGTCTATGTCCAGCATTCGGCTGATCTCTTCCGGTAATGTTATCATTTTCGATGGAAAGCCCTCGAAAATCACCCTTTTCAACAGGGGATAACTCAACTTCCCAGTCAATTTCAATTCGAGAACTGGTCAGAGGCTTGGGCGAGGGAAAATGTGGGGAAACAATAAATGGCATCTGTCTAAAATTCGAATGATCAGACTCAAACCGTGTGGTTGGTAAGCGGTACTTTCCGTCTTCACGCCGTATTTCTGCGATTTCGCCACCTGATAGGCCATTCTCATTGAATGTGACCGTACCAATAGTTGACTCCGGCTCGGTCTCATCAAGGTAGACCGTCGCTTTTGCATTGAGAGAGAAGTACTCGTTCGGGCTTCCAACAACCTGAACTTCCGCGAATGGACGAACGAGTTCATGGAAGAAACTCGCCCTTTGCGTTTTGATTTCTGCTTTCCGGATCCAAGCATAGGGATCGGGAGATAGGTTATCCAGCGGCTGTTTGATTTTCCTTAGCCAAGCTCTCCAGAAGCGTGGAGGTTGGTGATTAATATTAATCGAATCATATCCCACCTCAAATTCAATCGTTCCTTTTCGAGGGCCGTATGTTTGGCATCCAACCTTGTATTCTAAGCCATAAGTACGGAACCGTTCTAGCTTTAACTTAGTCGAGAATATCCGAAAAGACACATCGCTATAGATCGTATCATCGATGAACATCTGGTTGATCTCACCCGGCCTCCCAAAGTAGGTCATAAAGTTGTGGTCAACGGTCAAGGGGGAATCCTCAAAAGATAGAGGAGCGTATTCCGATTCTTGACCGTTCGAATCATCTGACTCAGTAGTCTCGTCATCAGCTTCAGCAGTATCATCTACCGAAACCTCTACTTTTAGCGCACCCCCTTTCTGTTCCTCGCCAAAATTCCACGTGGGCGCTCTTATATCGAAATAAACATCGTGTGCAGGTGCATTTCCGCGATTGACGATTTTGAACGTAGGATGGGATACAACCTGATTATCTAATACTATGTCCCGGTCTTTATCTACGAGTAACTGCAGTTTTGGCCGCTGCAAAAAGAACCGATATGCAGTTATAATCGCAGCTATCGCTGCGAGGATCGCACCTAACCACTTGATGGAGTTTGGTATCTCGGGGGCGTTCAGGAGAAGAGGGAGCACAGTGGGTCACCCTTGGGTGATGCTAATGAAGTCAAGTACGAACTCTTGTGGGAGCAGTCCGCCGTGGTAGAACCGCGCGTCACCGAGCCCCTGCTTTCTGAACCGCTTGAGTGGGCTCGCAAGGACGCTGACGTTGGCGTCGAGGTACCCCAGTCGGGAACTGGAGTCGAGTAGCACGCCGGGCGAATCCTCGTCCACATCTTCCCCAGCGATCCATCGGCGCCCGGAGTCGGATGCTTCCGCCGGGCGCGAAATCTTCTCCGGCGACGCGTTGTCCGGGAGCAGGACGAACCCGTGGTCGGTCAGCACGTAGGCCTGATCCCACTCGCCCTGTTCGAGTTTCGTGCCGATGAACTCCGCGAGCGAGTCGACGCGTCGGGCCAGCATCGCCTCGAGGTCGCTGAGTTCCTTCTCGCCGATGTCGTCGATGTCGTTCTTGAAGTAGGCGACACGCGTCGACTGCCAGCCGTCGTCCTCCTCGCGAGTGACCGTCCAGCCGTCACCGCCCAACAGCGACTCGCGGCGGTTAGTCGTCACCCGACGGTTGTTTCGCAGCGGCTGTAACTCGCCGTCGACCAGCGAGACACCAAACATCTGGATCTCACCCGGCGTGAGTGCAGCCTTCCCGAACTCGGTCTCCGAGGGAAGCGTTCCGAGCCAGACGTCTTCATCGACGGCGAACTCGGGGGCGTCGGCCGGGAGCGTCGCCACGTAGTCGCGCAACTCGTCCGCGAGCCGGCGAGCGAGATCGAGTCGAAGGGCGTCGATGACGAACAGCGCGACCGTCTGCCCGCTTTCGAGGCCGTCGGACTCCTTCGTGAAGAACTGGTAGGAGTGATCCTCGTCGACGAACGGAGCACCAGCTTCGACGGTCTCCGTGACGAGGTCGCCGAGGTCTTCGAGGTACTCGACGTATTCCGACTGGAGCTGCGTCCGGAGGTCGTCGAGCGCGGCGGTCGCGGGGTGATCGTCGGGGAGATCGGACTCGGGCTCGCCGGCGACGACGAGGTTGAGCACCGCGTTGTCGATCTGCCACGTGCCGTCGTCGGGGTCGGCGTACAGCGAGACGACGTCGTCGGTTGCGCTCTCGTCCCACGTTTCGAGCTGGTGCGCGAGGCGAGCGATCTCCGCGGCCTGTTCCCACGTCTGCGTCCACGGGCTGTCCGGGCCGTAGGCTCCGCGATAGGTGCCACGGAAGTCCTCGCTCCCGAGCAGAGCGTCGTATCGCTCCTCGGCACGCTCGAGACACGCCTCGTAGTCCCCGGCATCGAAGGACGCGTGCCACTCCTCCCAGAGGCGGCGTTCGAGCGCGGCGTCGACGATACATTCCGCGAGTTCCCATGGGTCGTCGACGTCCGCGACGACGTCGGGCCAGATTGCCTCCCCGAGGTAACGGTCGGCGAGGAGGCTGGCCGAGGTGGTGTTGTTCAACAGCGACTTGAGTTCGGGGAGGTCGTGATCGCCGGCCGTCTCGGCGCGGAACTCCCTCGGGAAGCGTTCGGCGTCGGCGCCGGCGTGGATCAGCCACTCGGCGACGGCCCACCGACGCGTCGCCGCGACGATCCCCACCGGTTCGTCCTCGCTAGCGACCGCGTCGACACCCTCGCTGGTCAGCAAGTCCTGCATCTGCTCGATAGTGTCGGGGCTGTCGTCGATGTCGCCCCAGCCGTTCTCCAGCACGAACGCGACCGGGTCGGTGTAGCCGCCGGTGACAATCTGCGTGCGGAGCTGTTCGAGCGTCGGGAGCTGTCCACCGGTGAGCTGGTCGTGGAGAATCCGCGCGATCTCGCGGCGCTTCGCGGGGTCGTCCGCCTGCGTCGCGGTTTTCAGCTCCCACGCATCGAGTTGCCCGCGCTCGAACGCGTGGACGGTGAGGTCTTCGATGCTCATCTGCACCTCGCCGCCCGTGTGCTCGACGTCGCGGAACCAGTCGAAGTCGCCATCGGCGTCTTCGGGCTCCTTGACGTGTGGGACGTACCAGACCTGCTCGCCGTCAACTGGATCGGCACGGAGTTCCAGCGGCGTCTTCTCGGCGACCTTCAGCTGAACGCCGAGTTCGTTACAGGCCTGCTTGATGATGTCCTCGAGGTAGTTCCCGTCGTCCCACCAGAGGACGATCGGGTCTGACGACTCGGCGCGGTCGAACTTGCTTCGGATGGTGTCTTTCGCGGCGTCGGGGAGGGTTTTGGTTGCTTGCATGTTGTCAGGTCGTTTGGGTCTGGAATACGCTACTAAAGAAAACCTCCAAATCTGATTGGTCGTGGGTATTCAGATATTGGAACCTCTGGTTTAATTCCTCCTTGGAGTGGCAACTGGGGTCAAATCGAATTGCAGATTCGCGTTTCCCCCCTCCATCGTATGGATAGTAGTCTTCTATATCTCCACTAAGTAGAAGTATATTTTTATCTAACAATTCTTCAACCACTCTGATACGCTGCTCTTCGACACTATCTGAAGCCCACAAGTGATTCGGCGGTTCTGATTTTTCACACTTCGAGAGTATTTTCTCGATTAGTCTTGCATCGTCGTCAGTTGTTTCTTCGTCTTCCTCAATCCGAGTCATCAGAGACTCTAAATCGTCAAATGCCTCATCCCAAGGCTTGGTTCGAGTCTCAATGTCCAGATCACCAACAGAATAGGTTGGGCCAGTGAACTCTGCATCCACTTCATCTTGGAATTGCCCAATCTGTTCTATTATAGACTCATCGGTAACGACTGACTCACACTCTTGTTTTGCGGCATCCACGTCGAACACGACGAAAGTCTCGATTCCTAACTCTTCCAAGAATCGCTTAAATCGGCAAACGTCGCCTTTCCCACCTGCGTTCAATACCGGGATACTTCGTTGGTCAAAGTCCCATCTCGGATCGAGAGCCTTGGAGAGCTTTTTCAGTACCAACCGATCTGAAACTCCCTCAACGAGCAGCACCTTGTCGGCAAACACATAGGACGAAACACTCTGTAAATCGGTAAGGCGTGATTTGTCTGCCTCATCCTGCTGACGGAGGACAGTATGAAACTGTGTTATCTCGGTTCCATCGTGCGGATTCTTACGGGCGATATTGATCGTGTCCAGTGTCTCGTGTTGAATCAGTACTGGAGAGTGGGTAGAAAATAGGATCTGTGCGTTAGCACCAACTAATTGATCGAACGTCCTCAACAACGTCTTCTGTAAAGAGGGGTGGAGAAACAGTTCTGCTTCCTCATACAGGATCAATAGAGGACGGGCATTTTTCACCACCTCATCTGACTCCCCGATCGTGAACTTTTCTTCTCGAAGATCTGCGAGGGTTCGTAGTAGACTGAATATCAGCGTCCTCTTCACTCCCTCTCCGACATTCTCTTTCGAGAGCGAGTCAATATGCTCCTCCTGTATCTGAATATCGGCGTTTCGGAATAGGTATTCAGTGGAGAGATTGGGGAAATCGAACTTGACGGACTGCTCTTCGAAGGTGCTACTGAGGTGGTCGCTGATGTGGCTCTCGACTTGTTGAATACTGGGGTGGGTTCGAGGCTGAAAACCATCGAGCTTCTCTTGGAGTTGCTTGTCGAGTTCATCCTGTACCTCCGACGAGATTTGGTCTACAAGATCGCCGAATTCACCTCCTCGTTTGGTTGCTGATTCGACTTCTTTGATTGCCGGGATGGAGATTAGCCGGGGGAGGAGTTTATTTAGGATTACAGATTTTGTACTATCTTTAAATTCTGTTGGCTGGATTCTGAATGAGAGCTTCTCTGGTCGGGTGTCGATATAGTCCCAGTACTTGTCCAGCCAAACCCCCTTGTTTCTCTGCTTTTTGTTGGGGATCAGGTCTGCAATCTCCCCAAATTCCTCCCGCATTTTACTCTTATAATCTGCTTTCGAAAAGCCAGTTTGCTCTTTTTGCTTCTCCCAATACTCCTCTCGATACTCTTTGAGATGTGATTCCGAGAGTCGGTCAGATTCGGGAAGAAACTGTAGTAGTTTGGTCTTCGTACTGAAATCGTCCTCTGCCTCAATCCGTTTGCAGATTCCTAGGACGCCCTCAGTCCCGTTTACAGTGATGAGTGAATCCCGAACGGATTCTCGCTTTTCGGGGTCATCGATTCGATCTAAATCATCCTCGTCAACATCGAAGAAGCCTCTGACATCAACAGTCTGATCTCGGTTCTTCTGCCAGTAGAGTTCATCATCAATCGATTTATCGGGGTTATCAAGTAAATATTTGATAGCGGACAGTATATTTGTCTTCCCGGCATTGTTTTTGCCGACGATGCAATCCAGTCCTTCAAATTCGATTGAAGTCTCCCTAGACTGTTCCCGAACAGAGCGGTACCTCTGAATTTCAATGTCGACGAGTTTCATTGAGCATCCGCCTCCGAGGGAGCGATAAATTGCGGATTCATCTTTCAGATCACCTTGTCCTCAACGATTTCGGGGACGATGTCCTTCTCCGCGAGCGGCGTGATGTTGATCGCGACGCCGTGCTTGTGGACAGGCTGGTAGCCGGTAGTCGTCACCTCTGAGAGCGCGCGCTCTTCCCAATCGTCGGGGATGTCTGCAGCGACCTCGTCGCAGTCGTCAGAGATCTCCTCGGCCAGTTGCGTGTACTCGTCAACGTCGGCGGCGAGTTCCGAGAGAAGCCGCTGACGTTCAGAGACACCAGCATCACCGATTTGGGCCTGTCCGGCGTCCTCGAACTGGTCGAAGTAGTACGTCATGAACAGAATCCCGTTGCTTGCGTAGTGGGAGGAGCCGACGAGATCGTCGTAGTACTCGAAGAGGTCGTAGAGATGAGCTTCAACGGGTTCGGAACCATCCCCGGCGTAGGCCTCGAAGGCAGCCTGCAGGTCGTCGAGCGCGTTGATCCACTCGTCTTTGTTCCCTTGTACAGTCTCGTAGAACGAGGGGCTGAACAGGTCTTCCATATCCACGTCCTCCAGATCGGCGAGTGTTTCGAGAGTGCTCAACCGTGACGCTGTCCGCTCCCGGAACTCCGCGACGCGTTCGGCTGCCTCAGCGGCGAGTTCCTGATTCCCGTCGGGCCACTCGCGGGGGTTGGACTCGGCAAGTTCGCCAAGCTGTTCTTCAAACACGCTGAGCTGTTCGAGACCGCTCTCGCAGCGTTCGTACTCCTCGGCGGCGTCGGCGCGCTCGGAGGCCGAGAGCGATTCATCGTTACGGCGACTGTTTGCCGCCGCCCGTCGTTCGCGGAGATACGCTCGCCGGGGTTCGAGATACTGGTTCTGTAGGCGGTCGAAGATACTCGCGTCTAACTGGTGGTAGTCAACGAGACAGCCGAATCCCTCGCCATCTGGGTCGGAAACGAGCCGTTCAGTCGAGAAGCGCCAGAGGATCGGCGTCCGGTCGAACTTCGAGATGTGGTACTCGAACAGGTCGTCTTCGAGCCACGCCCGGAGGTTTGGATATGCCTCATCGCCGGCACTACGGTTTCCAAGTACCTCGTCAACTTCCGCGAGGCGGTCGGTTGCGTGTTCGCCCCATACGTGTTCGAACTTCGACTCAATGTGTGTGAGGAGTTCATCCTCGCCGTCGACGCTAGATAAGGGAACGATGCCATCGTCGTTGTTCCTGACAATATCTATGCTAAACTGAAGGATGAGATCGCGCGCAAGTTCGCTTGGGGAGACAGATGGGGTATCCCCGCGTTCCGCTCCAGAATCGTCCCGAGTCCACTCGGTCAGCGGGTCGTCGATCGTTCGTAGTTCTACCTCCTGAAGCACTTCACGCCGGAGATCCTCGTCAAGATCAAGTTGGTCAAACAGTAGCTTGTCTGTTTCTCTTGCGCTCTGCTCCAGATTGCGGTTGAGGCGTTTCAAGTACTCTTCCCCGCGCTTCGCTAACTCCTCGATGCTTGTTTCAGGCTCTACCTCGGATGGTATCTCCCAATCGATCTCATCTAGGAGACTCCGATGAGGGTGATCCGGCGGGTTGGGGTTCCCGTACCCGAGCATCTGTGCTGCAAGTGTACCCGAGAAGTGTGGTGAGGTAAACTCGGTACTCCGACGTGCGAGAACATTGGCAACTTGATCGCGTGCGTTCGCGGCGAGTTCATCCTCATTCTCGAAGACGACCTCGGGGACGGGGAGTCGAGCAACGGTGCTGATCTCCCACTTCCGTTCGAACGTTTGTGCTAACTTGAGGTACGTGAGCAGCCGACTATTTAGGTATGAGGTGAGCGCCCACGAGTCGCAGTTCTCCGGGAACAGCGCGGTTCCTGACTCCGAGAAGATTGAGTCGGGGTGCATGTAACCGAAGTGGCGACCGCTCCTTTTCCTCCGGTTAAACGAGATTCCTTCGGTAAAGTAGAAGTCCGTGTTCTGAGGCCTTGATCCTGAGTACCGTTTGATCTCTGCTCCGTCGTTCTCCCAGAGAATCCTATCCTTGATTCGCGGAAGCAGCCATGTGTCTGTTCCACCGTCGGAAAGGGGTGGGAACAAAATACCCTCCTCCGGTGCTTCCCAGAACTTATTCAGAAACCTCGTATTGTCTCCAGAGATGATACCTTGCTTTACATCGCTAAGACTAGTTTTTTCAGGGAGGTCGCCGTTTTCAGCGTCTAACACCGCCTCAGAGTTGTATAGCCGACGAAGTTCCATCGGAACCCAATACGAAATTGACGCGCCCGGTACAAGCGAGAATTCCGAAGTATCACGCGTGTACACTCGTCTGATTGTTCCGTCGTACTCGTCTTCGAATACCGAGTCAATATACGTTCTTTCTTTCTCAGATTTGGAAACATCGTGAAGTCTAATGAACTTCCCATCGGTATTGTCGTCGGAAGTCCCTGTCCGAACGACCGTCCCGACAGTCCCTACGGTTGCGTTATCAAGAACATCGTAGCCAAACTCGGCGAGAAAATCGAACGAACGGTCGTCGCCGACGAAATCTACTCGGAAGCTCTCGAAGACCTTCCGGAACATGAACGACCAAGGAACGAGCATCCCGACCCGGCCGTTACCCTTGGATAGCCGCTCACAGACCTCGAAGAAGTTTACATAATACTCTTGGTAATATTCGTAGTTGTCACTCACATAGGACTTGACGCCATTAGGCATCCGACCCCGCATTCCGTACGGCGGATTCATTAGTGCAACGTCGTACTCTTGCGTTAGCACTACCAGCAGATTCAGGAAACTCTTGAGGTTCTGTTCGCCGAAAGAGTCTGACGACCGCTCATCGACGGCCTCCCGAAGTGCCTTCAAGAACGAGTTTAGCGATTGGTGCGTCCCGTCGCCCCAGTCTGACAATCCTGTCTGTCCACTTTCGAATACATCCTCAAGCGTCCCACTCACGTCGAGGAGGCTCCCGAGCGCCTCCGTGTGCTGGAACGTCTCAATGATCTCACCAAGCGCCTCGCGCAGGTCAGTCCCCTCGCCAGTGATTTCGTCCAACACCTCGGCGCCCTCTTCGACCTCCGCCACGCGGGCGTCCGCACAGACGATGTCGACGTTGGGCATCTCAAACTGGCCGTCTTCCTCCTCGGCGCGCGTCCGGGCCTTCAGATACAGATTGAACGCCGAGAGCTGGCACGAGCGCAGGTCGATGTCGACGCCGTAGAGGTTGTGCTCCAGCACCTTCGCCGGAATCTCGGCGCGGTCGAGGTCGTCTTCTTCTTCCCACCAGATTCGCTCCAGCACGTCGAATGCGTACAGGAGGAAGTGACCGCTCCCACAGGCGGGGTCGATGACTCGCAGTTCAGACGGATGATCGAACTCGGGAGCGGCGCCGGGCTCCTCGTCCGGGATGAGGTATGTACAGAGTTCGGGAACGGACGGGCTGTCTTCCGGCGTGACCAAGCGTTCCTTGCGCTTCTCGGGACTGAGCGCCTCCGGCTCCGGTACTGCCGACTCCTGCTCGGTGGCCTCGAGATAGAGCTTGCCGAGGGAATTGTCGGTGAGCATCCGGACGACCCAGTGGGGCGTGTAGAACTGATTCGCCGGCCCCACGTCCTCCGGTTCGAGCGTGTTCTTCGCGTCGAGCGCCTCGACGACGGGACGGTTGTAGTACTCGTACACCCACCCCAGCACGTCGTCGGCCCGCCAAACCTCGTCGGCGACCTCGTCGAGCATCCCGCAGATGTCCTCGAACGTGTCGTCGTCGGGGTCGATCAGGCTGTAGGCCGTCGAGCGGTCGAAGAGAATCTCGATCTCCTCGGCGAGGTCGTCGCACGCGTTCCGGTAGGCTTCGAGGACAGCCTCCTCCTCGAGCATGAACTCCTCGGTGACCAGTCGGTCGGCGGCCGGCGTGAGGCCGTCGTCGCGGAAGGCCGTGACCTCGTCATCGATGAAGTCCCGAACCTCCATACAGCGGAGCGCGGCCAGCCGATTGACGATCGTGTATCCGACGCCCGTGATGTACTGCTTGTGGGCTTCGTGCCAGTTGTGACCGTCGGCGGCTTCGAGTTCGATGGCTTCGACGAGGTCTTCCTGCTCCTCGCTCAGGGACGCGTCGTCGTCCGGTTTCTCGTCGAGGTCGTACTCGTCCTCGAGCTGGTAGCGAACGTTCGCCTCGACGCGGTCGCGCATCTCGGTGACGACGTCTTCGAGGTGCTCACGTTCTTCTTTGTCGAGCTGGGCCTTGCGGGGTTGGGTAGATTGTCCGTCCATACGAAACTCAGTGATGTTACAAGCAGAGTCATCAAGATGTCTTGAAGATTGTCCATATACTCTCAGACGGCGTCCGGATCAGGACTTGGAAAAGATCGGCTGGGTGGTTCTCCACGAAATATTTACGACTGATCTTGAATGCTTAGGTATGGTTGATGACTTCGCCGGCCCTCGGAAGCTCCGGTACTTTCTGTATCTACTGTTGTTTGTGGTCTTCGGAGCGGTGATTTCGAAGATACTCGCGGACTTCTACGGGATCGAGTTTCTCGAACCAATCTTCTGGTGGTTCGTAGAGAACCCGATGGCGCTCTTCGAGCTTGCAGGGTTCTTCTCAATCATCGCGCTGATCGTTATCGTGGGGGCGAAAGTTCTGGAACTCGCCGACGATAGCGGGTTCTAACTGCCACAGCGCAGCAATCTAAGCGCCTTCCGTGAACAGAAGCCAGACACAGCAAAAAGCCGACCCGGTGCTGGGTCAAGGTTCGAAAAGAGTGGAGCTGCGGTCTCTGCTGCCCTCTCTCACTCGGTAGTCTCGCCGAGTATCTCCCGAGCCTGAGATTCAAGCGCGTCGAAATCGATCTCCTGATTCGGGTTACAGGTGATTCTCACTCCGCTTCGACCACTGCCCCGCATATCCTCTTTGACTGCGACCGACTCGGCATCGATCCCGAGTGCATCCGCAATCTCTGCAGCATCAAGCGACGCCGTATCGACGTCGTACAGGTCGATGTGGAACAGCGTCCGCTTCGTCCGGATCGCGATGCGACGTTTTCGGCCCTTGTTGAACGCGACGTAGTGCTTCTGCCCCCACTCCGGCCCGTTGAGGAACTCCAGTTCCTGCAGCGCGGCTGTGACGTCTTCCAGCAAACCGGCTGTTTCCTCGTTTGAACGCTCGTTGAGGTGCCAACTCTGTCCGTCCTCCTTCCACGGCTCGTCAGAGGTGTCGGGACTTACGTCCGTCACGGTGTGTTCTGGTGTCGGGATCGTCTGCTCTGCGTCAAGATACAGCCGGTCGCCGTCCTTGAGGAGCTGGAACTCGATGACGGAGATGTCGATCGATCTGTCGCTAAGCCACCGGAGTACGATGTCCAGCCGCTCGCGGACAGATTCACCGACGAAGACGATTCGCTGATCCTGATTGAGCGTGTAGTCCTCGTTGCAGAACTCGTCGAGTACCTCGGTAAACGTGGTCTCCTCCTCGTAGAGCGTCCGCCCCCACGTCGTGGACTTGAACTTCTCGAACTGGTCGCGGAGCTTGGAGTAATCCCAGTGCGAGGTGTAGGCGGCGTACTTGAGCCCCTGAAAATCGACCTTCGGCTTCAGCGCGCCTCGTTTGAGTTCGATGGCGACGACGTTGGCGTCTCGGTCGATGGCGAGGAGATCAATGCCATCGCCGATCTGCTTCACGGAAATCTCCCGACCGATAAGCCGAAAGTCCTCACCGAGGATGCTCTCGGGACTATTGATGATCCACTCCCGGAGGTCGTCCTCACGAAACCCCTCGTCCTTCAGGGAGACCGTCTCTAATGTGGAAACGTCTTCTTCGTCTCCGACTCTAAGCATGATGTCGAAATAGTCTCACAGACGCATGATAATCCTTTGGAGCCACCAGTACTATTCAATGCGTGGAACCGGTCGACAGACGTTCACCGTGATTTAACAACTCTCGACCGGGAGTAGCTAAAGATGAAGGGGATTCTTCGCTCGGTCGTCGGGTTTCCGGTTCGGATAGGGGCCTCAGCGAGAGCAGCCCTCTATCGAAGTGAAGCTAAATTAAATGACGAGGCGGCCTCCCGTCTCCCCGACCCTGTGAATCTGCGAACCATCAGCGAAATCGACATCCACGTCCGAACAAGAGCATCGTATCCACGGCTGAGCGAGTTCTATTCGAGACGAACCTTAGCCTCGATCAGCGTAGAACTAGTCGATGAAGCACCCCCATACGACATCGTTAGCCTGCAACGCCAGCTTCGAGCGTCGGATATTCCGGTCGTACAGGTATTTGGAGATACGTTGATCTCTCGAGGTGCTCTCAGACTGAACGAGAGACCTCTGTTTGCTGCTCGTGATGACTCCTCGTTCGAGGTCTTGATCGAGCTGAGTGCTGATGTGGGCGACATCGAGAGGTGGATCAGAGACCTCGATTCGGAGCTGTTAGAGCACCTTCGCGACGTGGAGAACGCCGTTGACGAGGAGTTCAATCTCGAAAGGTACGATCATGGCGAGCGGATCGCTACGAGCATCACGGCGCACCTCGAGAGAGCGTCCCGGAGTACAGCCCTCGACCGGCTTCTAACGCGAGTTGAGGAGGAAACGGATGATGTGGCCGTATTTCGGCGTTACGAGCCTGACTGGTACCTCGAACGCGTAGGGGGAACAGATCACCCCGACACGACGATTCTGACCGTGAGCCACCGGTATCGTATTGACGACGAATGGCGCGATGGTGCAGGAACTCACGAAGAGGAATTCACCGAGACAGAGGCTGCACTTCGGTGGCTAAGGGAGTTCCGCGATGATCCGCCGGATTATCTCGATACACGATAGGCCAACCTGATTCTCATAGATGATTTCGGACAAGTACGTCGTTTTCGACCGTGATGGCCTCTCTGTGTTGCGTAATTACGAAATGAATATAAATGAGTTCGATATTTTGCAACAGCAGGCCGTCAGTCGAGCAGCTCGATCATCACCACAGAGTCATCAGGCAATTCATCCATGGTCTCTCGAATCCGCCGCAGCTGCTCGTCAACACCGTCGAGCAACTGCTCGGCATCTTCGATCAATTCACCCATCCGTTCTTTACTCGGAGGGCTGGATCCCTCTACTGCATCGACGACCTCTTGGGTGAGATCGTGGTCGGGATACTCGGACTGCAGTTCGCTGGCAAGTTCCTCGAGCCGCTCGTTGACCTCGAAGGGGTTCTCTGCTTTATCGAGAAGTTGCTCTACGTCGTCAACGCTCGGCGGCTGCGATCGACTGAGCATCTCGTTCACGTCGGTCGTGACTGGGTGATTCGGACGCTCGTCCTCGAGTCGTCTCGACGCGTCGCGAAGTTGCGACCAGAGCGAGGCCTCACTACCCGAATCTTCGAGGAGCCGCCGTGCCCGTTCGTACCGCTTGGCTTGCTGAACGACCGTCGGGTCGACGAGGTCTTCTTCCGAGAACGAATCACCGTTCCATGCCGTCTCGAAGAGCTCGTAGAGATCGTCGATGGTTACACCGTCGAATTCGATGGCGACGCGGTCGGCAGTTTCCTTGCTACTCCCATCGTGAGCATAGAGCCACGTTGCAAGACTGGAGACCACGCTCTCGGGTTCCTCATCCGGCGGCGACTCTCCCGTGATGCGTTCGTACTGTTCGCGGACGACAGTTCGTCTGTGAGCGTCGGATTCGTCGATCGTTGCTCGGAGCCGGTCGGCATCAGGCACTTCGTCCCCGCCGACGATCGCTTGCATCTCCCCGGTGATGTCCGCACCGGGGTAGAGCTGCTGCATCTCCATCGTTCGCTGGCTGAACTGCTCCCAGAGGGTGTCGTCATCCTCGACCGACCGGAAGAGTCCTCTTGCCCGAGCGAAACGCTCGGACTGCCGTGCGATTTCGTCAGATGCAAAGTCGTCTGTTTCGAGAGATTCGCCCCCGAGTGCGGGCTGGAGAGCCCTCTCAAGTTCGTCCAGCGAAGCGCCTTCGCCGAACTCTCTGCTGACGCCTCGCAAGACGCGTTTCACCAGCACGCTGTTCTCGTCAACCCATGTAGCCAACTCCGAGAGCCACGCATCTGGATCGGTTCCGTCCGGCTCCTCACCGATTAGCGTCTCAACGGCCTCCTGAATCTGGTCTGGATCGATTCCGTCCAGTGACTCGAACCGAATCTGTACGTCGGTCAGGTTTGTCTTGTTTCTGACCGCTCGCCCGATCTCGTCCGGTTCGGTAATGTACTCGTCGTCACGGCGCAACGCGATTTTGTTGGCCGTTGCGAGCGTGATCAACAGTGCTGAGATCGATTCCTGCGGTGTCCCGCGATATGTGCCTCCGCGCTGGACAGTCTGGGTAAGCAAATCCTCGGCACGAAGCGACTGGGTGTCCTCGTACTCGTCGAGAAATTCCTGACACCAGCCGTCGGCGAGTTCGGCGCGGTCAGTATCCACACCGAGCGTGACGGCGTCCTCGCTCGAAAGCGGCCAGTCGTCGACGCCGCGGAAGAACCGCGCCATCTGCTTGGCGTCCTCGACTTCCGTGATCCCGTTGGTTAGGACGAAGCGCGTCCCGCTGAACACAGACCGTACTTGCGTTTCCACGACTTGCTCGATCACGTCTCCGTATCGCCCTCTCGTCCCGCCTGTTCGGACGTAGACGTCCGCTTCCTCGAGTTGCTCGCGAATCGCCGACTCGAGCGCCCGCTGTTCGTCGCGGTGGTCGGACTCCAAGTCCGGATACGTTTCCGTTTCCTCTGACAGCACCTCCTGCATGCCCATCACGTCCCGGAGGCGGTCGATCGTCGATCCCTGTAGCTCGACGGCGACGAGGACGTGCTCGCCTCCATCCCGCCCCTCGTTTGTCGACTGCCATGCATCAACCTGATCGCTAACCTCCTCGTCGCGGCCCGCGACCAGCCGCACACGAACGGCGTCAAACTCTGGCGTCGGTGCTTGCTCGATAGGGTCGAGAACAGAGTAGCCGAAACGGAGCGGGACTTTGCGCTCCCCCTCGAGATCGACCTCGTGTCGACTGCCCTCCGAGAGCAGGAGGTTGCTTCCCTCCCGAATGGAGTTCTCCAACTTGGCCGAAAGTCGATGCGACGGAATCTGCTGTGCGCGAGTCTTCGCTCGCGTCAGGATGTCCTCCTGCTCTTCGGAGACCAGCAGGTACTCCTCGTCGCCGCGGTCGTTCGTCTCCGTCAGTACCTTCCGATCCTCGAGGAGGTCGGAGAGTGCCGATTCGACATCTCCTCGGACGGATTCGAACGACTCGTGAGTTGACTTGACCATCAGCCGGGCGAGGTTCGCCGGCGTCGACGGCACCTCGGAACGCACCTGATTCAGTAGATACAGCGCCTTCGCAACGCGGACGGAGAACGCACTTTCGTCGCCGCCAGCTGAGGGGACGAGTTTGTTCTCGACCATCTCCTGCACCCATAGCGGGATGTACGTCGTCTCTTCCACCAGCAGGTCGTACAACTCGTCCCACGTGACGAGTGCTCCGACCTGCTTGTCTCCCCACTCGAACCGCGTGAACAGTGAGCGGACGAGGATTAGCAACGCCCGCCCCTGCACATACTCCTCTTCGGTCACGCGTCCCCGTGGCATCAGTTGCTGAATCACCGTCCGGAGCAATCCGAGATCGTACTCGCGGAACGGGTACGACTCGACTGCGTCCGGGTCGGCGCCGGCAATATCGGAGTACGCGTCGAGTGTCAGGTCGGTCATCTCCCGAAGCGCGGACTCGACGGCCTGTCCACCCTCGGCGTCCTTCTGCAGCCACCGCTTTCGGACGATGATCTCGGTGTCGGCACCCTCGAGCGGTTCTTGAGCGCCGTACCACGGCTGCTCCGTGACTTCGGTATCGTCGAACTCGCCGTGGATACGCTCGATCGGATACTGTCCAGTCCCGATGACTGGCGGGTTGGGCCCGACGCCCAGCTCCGTCAGGGCTTCCATCGTTTCTTGGAACTCTCTGTAGCGGTGGCGGCCATCACCAATGAACAGCGCCACCTCGTCAAGCCCGATCAGCAACTCCGTCTCGGTCTCCGGCGTGCTCAGCGACTCTTGAGCCGCTTCGATGCGGTCGACGAGTTCGTCGGGGTCGAACTCATCGGGATCGACTTCCTCGATGGCGTCGTCGATCGACTGCTTGACTTCCTCCCGTGACGCGTACGGTGAGTCATCGAGTGTCGGAACGGCGTCGTAGAGCCAGCTCCGTAGCGACGCCCGCTCGTCGTACACATCCTCGAACGTCTGTCCGTCGTGCTCGACTTCCTGTAGTCGCTCCCAGCAGTCACCGTGGTTCATGTCGAGCTGCCACGCCCACTCAAGCAGCCAATTCGGGTCGGTGGGATACCCGAGTTCGCGGCCGATCGCCTCGTAAATGAGGTAGGGGAGCGGCGGTTCCTGTGACGCGTCCCGGTTGAGGAGGTTCAGGAAGACGGGTTTCAGCCGGTCGACGTGAGAGTTAGCGACGCTCTGTCGGAACGATTGGAAGCCCGGCCATCTGTTCGCCAACTCTTCGCCGAGGTCGGCGAACTCCGATTCGGTGTCGGCAGCGAACCCGATGAGCTTCAGGAGGTGCGTCTTCCCCGACCCGAACGTCGCAGAGATGTAGAGGAAGCGCGGTTCCTCGTGGGGATACTTGTCGACGAGGTTCCCGAGCGTGGTGAGCACATCGCGGGCGCTGTCGGTCTCATAGAACTCGCGGACGTCGTTTTCGGCCCGCGCTCGGGCGTTGACCTTCTGGACTTCCTCGAGTTCGCGGGTCGGTGACTGCTGGAAGATGTCGTGAATGTGTGTGTCGCTCATTGGAGATGCACCCCCTCAACCCGACCTTCGATCTGGTGGGCCGGGTAGTAGTTGCGCGATTCCTCGCCGAAGAAGCTCAGTTTCCCACCGACGATGTCTCCGGGGAACGGAATGCCGATTGTAGACTGGACGTTGCGGCGGTCGAGTTCGTCGAGCAGTTCCGACGCACGCGTAAACGGGTAGAGGCTCCCGAGGTGCGTGAGGAGAACGACGTGTCGCTGCTGGGCTGGGGCGTCGATTTTCTCGACCATAACCGCGACGAGTTCCTCGGCTAATCGGTCTTGCATCGTTTCGGTGATCGTCGCCGGTTGGCTGTTCTCGCCGAGGTCGACCGCGAGTTCGAAGACGTCGGTTTCGACGAACAGTTCGTCCAGCCGGAGGACTTGGACGGTTCCGTCATCCGGGAACTCCTCGGTACGATGCGGGTTCGTCGCCCACTCGGTGAGCCGTTCGGCGACCCGTCGCTCGTACTTCGGTTGGACGGGGACGATCACGAATGGGTTTCGGATGCCGCGTCGTCCGTCGGCGAACTGTGCGAGCCGCTCCGTGAAGTCGTGGAAGGGACGTTTGGTCGTCATCGGATGATCACCCCCATTTCAGTCCGCTCGATACTGAGGTCATGGCGTTCGACGAGCCGTTCCAGTTCCGAGTCCAGCGATTCGCGATCCGACGGGAGAACCCCGATCGCCGTGATGTCCGTGGGGGACTGATCCCCAACGAGTGTCTGTAGCTCCTCGAACGTACCTCGCAACTCCTCTATGCCGCTACCGGCAACCACAGTGAGGGGTTCGCTGTCGAGGAGTGTGTTCGTCGCTCGAATGAAGTCGTCAGCCTCGGTGTTGGTCGTTCCGCCGATCACCGTCGACACCGCGTCCGAGATGTCCTCGTGCCACGATGCGGCCCGGCGGAGCGGTGTGATGTACTCGCTCTCGAAGGCCGGCCGAACGTTCGAACCGAACTCGCTCGCGGGCCGAATCCACGGATGCTCCTGCAACTCGTCGACGAACACATCGATCTCAGTTTCCGCTCGGAACGAGTCCCACGCGGTCTCGATCGCGTCGTCGAGCGCCGGCGAGGTGGTTTGGGCGTCGTTGAACCGATCCCAGCCATCGTGTGTCCACCACTCGCCCTCGTAGTCGTTGATGCTGTCGCGAAGCGTCTGGCTGGCCGTTTCGCACTCTTCGGTCAGCCAGTCGTACGACTGCTGGGCGAGAGTCAACTGCGAATCGATTCGCGTGAGTGCGGGAAGGCGCAAACTCCACACTTCCTCGGCGTCGTCGTACCACTCCCGAGCGTCGTTGGTTGCTTCGACGACGTCCTTCCAGTCGGTGTCACGTGATTTGACGGCCTCCCTTCGGTCGATTGCGTTCTGCTGCTCGTCTTCGAGCGCCTCCACAAACGACTCGAGGAGGTTGCGAACGGCGCGCGTTTGGATGTCACTCTCGGCGACCAGCCTGACGTCTTCCACGAGACTACCGAGTCGACCCGCGAGCGTGTCGTTCGCGGACTGGAGCCTGACGATTCCGTCCGGGATGGTCTCCGTCGAGTCCATAAATCCTCCCTCGCGGAGGATCTTTCCTACACTGTCACCTTTCGCAATCTTCAGACGCGTCGTCGTCAGTTTGTTCAGGTCGATGACGTCGTCGAGTTCGAGGGAGTCACCTGTCTCGTCGATGGGCAGGAAGTCTCCCTTCCGGCAGAGGCCCCAAATAATCGCACACAGCGCGGGGCGAGCGTCCTCGTAGATCGGCTTCTTCTTCACGATACCGTCGAGGATCGTCGCCATCGCGAGGTTCCCGCCGCGTTGCTTCAACTGTCGGCCAGTGAAGGCGCGCACATTGTTCTGGATCGACCCCTCGTGCGTTTCGGGGTCTTCTGTCGCGACATCGATCTGCTGGGCCCACGTAGGGAGCGGGTCTTGTGCGGAGAGTCCACGGAGCTCCTGTAAGTGCTCGTCGCCGACCTGCAGCATAACGGGGTGGAAGTCGTCGGGGTAGTTGACGTCGAGATACTCCTCGACTCCCGAAGCCATGCCCCCGATCTGATCGCCGCGATCCTTGACGTCGAACGTCCCGCTCTTGAGCGCCTCAACGAGTTTGCTCTGGACGCGAGCTGCGCGGTCGGAGAGGTCACGTTCGACGGACTGTGGGAGCGTGTGGTCTCCGACGGCATCTCTGAGCGACCACCACTCGATGAGACTATCACGGAGATCGTCGAGTCCATCCTGTCCGATCGTCCATTCGAGCGGATCGCCGTCGTAGCTGATGTCTGCTGCGGCGGGAGAAATCCCTTCGACGGCGACCTCGACATTGAGTGCGTCCTCTGCATCGACTGTCGTATCGAGTTCGATCCCGTCGATACTGAATTCGTAGCGAACAGGATATTGCTCACCGGTATCCGGGTACTCAGCCGATGTCGGGAGGGAGAGGTCGCGCACGATGTCCTCCCAGAGATACCCGTCCACGGCTTCGATGATGGACTGCCAGTCCGGGTTGTCGAGGTTCTGCTCGGAGGCTTCGATGATCTCCCGCTCTTCCGGATGAGTGAACGCATACTTCGGCCCCGTTTCGTCATGCGTGGGACGGATGAATTTCCGAAGCCGTTGGAGGGAATCCTCGACGCGGTTCTCCATCTGGAACTGAGTCGGGCCGTCGAGGTCACTCAACACGGCGACTGCGAGATTTCGCTCGGACATCGGAATCGTATCTGGGATGTGCTGGAGGAGCAACACGGCCTTCGCGACATCCACGTCGATCTCCTCCAGTTCGCCTGCCTTGTACTGTTCCTCGATCTCCTCGATGACCCCCACGTCCTGTGGCGTGATGTCATCGAGTTCTGGTTCGATGAGGTCGTAGAAGTCGACCAGCGAAATGACGTCGGTCTCGTTGCCCGCCTCTATCCACTCTTGGAGGAGTCCGTGAACGAGGGCCAAAATCGCCCGTGCGGTTCCCGAGAAGATCGACTTCGCCGGGTCGTGTGCTTCCTGCCGGAGGTTCGAGAGGATCTCGAGGAACAGCGGTGGCTGATACGGGAGGAACGGATAGAACTCGACGAGGCGCTCGCGATCGATGTCGTCGAGCGGTGGTTCGGTGTTCTGTTCGATGCCCGAGTACACGAGTAACGTCTCGGGCTCGTTGCTGGTTCGGTCGAGGACGTGTTCTGCGTCCTCTTTCCCATCTACCGTCTTTTTGAGCAACCGCTGGGTCGATATTTCGCCGACGTGCCGACTCGGAAGGCCAAACCGATGGGGGAACCGATCCTTGACGATGCTGAAGTCGGCCCCGCGAGCCGCGAACTGCGGCTGGACGTCCTCGATTTTGGCCTGTGCCGTCGCCACCAGTTGGATGTCGCCGTCACCGGTCTCGTCGACGCTCTCTGCAAGGGTCTGTAACTCGGTGAGGCGGTCGAAGTCCGTCCCGATGAAGAGACTGACCTCGTCGAGTAGTAGTACGAGTTTGACCGGGCGTCCGAGTTCCTCTTCGCGGTTGCTCCGCAACTGTTCGAGGCGCTCGACCATCGCTTGGGGGTCGAGATCGGACGGCATCAGGTCGTCTAGACCATCCGCCGTGCCGGTCTCCTGCTCGAAGAGTGTGGGAAGAACGGCATCCGCGAGAGCGTTGTACTGCTGAACATCCTCCCAGTCGTACTTCTCGGGGCTGTCAACCGTACTCCGTAGTGCCGTTTGGGTGTTGGCAGTCCGATCATCCCACGCGTCGGTCGTCCGATACCAGTCCTCGAAGAAGGCGACGTCGAGTTGCGACGAGAGCCCTCCATCGGCACCGGTGAGCCGTTCCGACGTGTGGGCACTGCGGAGAACGATCTCGCTGAAGCTCAATTTCTTCTGACCCTGATGCTTCAGGAGGTTCACCGAGATTGGAATGACCTCGTAATCATCGTGGATCGACGACCACGTGGACTCGAGCGTCTCCAGCTCACGACCGTCGGTTAGCTGCTCCCAGACATCGTCGCGCTGTCGAAGCCATTCGCTATCCAGAAGCCCGCGAAGTACGCTAAGAAGGTGACTCTTTCCGCTCCCGTAGTATCCGTAGAGCCAGTAGTTCGCGCCCGACCGCATATCCTCGGAACGGCCGAGCAGACGCGAGAAGAAGTCGGACATGAAGTCCTTCGACTCCTCTGTCACGTGGTAGGTGTCGATCGATTCCAGTCGATGATCGCGACCGTCATCCTCGCGGTCGATGCGGACGGACTCCTCGAAATCGCTCCCAACATCGGCAGCGAACCAGCTCTCGTCAGTCATACTTCGCCCTCCCATGGTTCGGCCCAGTCGTATGTATCAACGACCGGCTGGAGTCTCAGTTCACCGTGAATCCCGCTCGCTTCCCAGTTCGGATCGTCGCTCACTCGTTCGGCCAAGGAGTCCCAGTACTGTTCCGATTGGAAGAGGTAGAGCCAGCCAGTCGGCTGGGAAAGCCAGTCATCGCCGTGGGTCTCCCACGAGTAACCTGACGCGACGAGCAACGGTGTCGTCCCGATATTGGGAATCTGGCCCTGTAATGCCTGCTGTGTCTCGAGAACGTCGATCTCTCGCATCACAGAGCGGAGTCCTTCGCCCCACCGACGCGTCGTCGATTCTGCGTAATCAAACTCGCTCCCATCGTCGTAATGGAATTCGTTCAGAAGGCGTTCAACTGTGTCCTGCTCGAAGTCCAGCCCGTCGACGCCGGACTCCTGAAGCCGATTGGCGTATCGGTGGACGATGTACTTCACGAGAGGGTCGTCCTCCACTAAGTAGAAGTACAGTACCTGCGCCTTATCGCGTTTCGCCTCGCATTGATCGAAGACCGTCGGAAGTTGGACGATCGAGGGGAGTTCGCTTCCCGCTGTCTTGAATCGCGAGCTGAGAGCGCGATAGATGCCCTTCGAACTGCCGCGCGTACTACGCTCGTCGAACCGTTCTTCGAGCCATTGCTCTTCGACGACTGTCCAGTCCCGATGTTGGGCGTACAGCCGAGCGAGCGTCTCTGCCCGTTCTACGAGAAGCCCGCATCTAGTGAGCGCCATCGACACCTCTTCGTGAGAGAATGTCGAGTCGAGCGACGGTAGGGAAGTTCCCCTTCCGTCGGTGCGGAGAGTCATACTTTGTCTCGAACCATCCACACCACTTAGTTGATAGGGAAAAACGAATCGAGGAGACTTTAGATGTAGGTGCGTGCCATCCCCGGATTTCGAAGAGTGCTAAGTTTGTGACGAAGCAGTTATTGGGAGCCCATCACCACCTATTTGAAAAATGGCTGAGGCGGTGCCATCGGAGATTGAATATCTCGATCCGGACTCTCTCGAACCACATCCGTTGAACGATGACGTATATGGCGACCGTACAGACCCTGACGAGGCACTACTATCAAGCATCGAAGACATCGGTGTTGTAGAGCCAATCGTCGTCGATCCCCAACCAGAGGCGGGGGAGGTCGCCGATCAACCGACCATCATCTCTGGACATCGACGCACGGAGGCTGCAAAGAAAGTCGGGTTGGAGCAAGTTCCCGTTCGATTCGTCCGCTTAGAGACAGACCTTGAGCGACAGGAGCGACTCCTCGTTCACAACCAGAGCCGAGACAAGTCGTTTAGCCAGAAGCTCAGAGAGGCAGAGGAGCTAGAACGAATTGAGCGCGAGCGAGCGCGCCAACGACAGGGGACGCGTACGGACATCGTGGAAAATTCTTCACAAGGTGACGAAGAGACATCCTCGCCCGACGACGACTTCGGTAAGACGCGAGACAAGGTCGCCGATACGGTTGGTTTCGGCTCCGGGCGCACGTACGATATGGCGAAGACAGTCTGGGATGCCGCTCAAGATGGAGATACCGTCGCCCAACATGAGGTCGACAAACTCGACCGCGAGGAGCAGTCCGTCTACGGTGCGTACCAGAAGGTTCGCGACCGAATTCAAACAGAGACAGAGTCTGACGACGAGGACGGGACTTCGAGTTCAGACGAAGAGGAGCAGGATTCGTCCTCGGATGATGAAGAACCGGAACGCGTCGCGGCAGAAGACGCCATTCTCTCAGCGCATAAGGGAACGAACGATGAGGTCTTCCCCGAGGTACTTGACCTGCACGTCGAGCCCGGCTCAGCGATAGCCGACGTTACCTATGGAGAGGGGGTTTTCTGGCGTCAAGTCCCGTCAGGGAAGTACGAGCTGACTGCGACGGACATCGACCCCTCGCGATCACCAGACTCTACAGACGGGGTCGATTGTCGAGACCTTCCCTATGACGACGCATCGTTCGACTGCGTCGTCCTCGATCCACCGTACGCGGAAGGGTTCTACGAAACGCCGGACAAGCCGTCGGACAACGATTACTGGATCAAGGATCGCTATGTCGGGACGACCGGCGAACAGTCAGCGACCTACCACGATGCTGTTCTCGAGATGTACGCGGCGGCTGGAGAGGAAGCCCGTCGTGTGCTACGTGATGATGGTCTCCTCATAGCGAAAATGCAGGATGAGGTCAGTCGGAACGAGCAGCGTCTTACCCACGTTGAGGTGACGAATATCTACGAGGAGATGGGCTTCCACGCTCGGGATTTGTTCGTCGTTGTCCGACCAGATACTCCAACTGTGGGTCGGATGTATGAACAGCGCCGGGCCCGAAAGAACCACTCGTACTTCTTAGTCTACAAGAAGCAAGAATAGACTCGAAATATCTGGTAGTCAGGCCCGTTCTCGGTGTCGTCGTACGCGACCGGGTTTGTTCTCGGAGTGTTGTGGTTCACGTTTCGAGCGGGAAGGCACGGTCTCGTTAACGCGTAGTGGTTTACGCGGACGTGGCGAGGGCCGGCGTTTTTGGCGCGGTGGCGTGACTGTGTGTGTATGACCGACACGGACGTGTGTCCGAGGTGTGGTGAGAAGTTCTACGAGTACGTCGAGATCGGCGACGCCTACGAGGGTTCACCGATTGGACGGCTTCGGTTGTGCGTGACAGAGCAGGGCGCGTTTGCTCACGACGTGTAGGCTGGTACGTTGGAATCTGAGATGTCGTTGCACTTTGGTTCTAAGAGGTTTCTAGAGTCAATATTCGGCGAGGGAGTATCGATCGCCACGGCGTTCTACGAATTGCTGTCAACGCATCGTGTCGAGAACGCCAAGGTCACCGGCCACGTCCTGAACCCGCGAACCAGACGAGGAAAGCGACGGTCGTGCCGACCGCTCCGACACCGATGACGATGGCGGTGGCCGTTGAGTCGAGGAAGGCAAACGCGGTGGAGCGGAACGTCCTCGAGAACGAACTGGCCTCGGCGGCGCCGTTCAACGCTACGAGACCCCTGTAGGCGATGACGCCGACGATGACGAGGGCAAGTAGAGCGTCGGGGAGATCGGAGCCGCCTCGTATCATATGTTGGCGATGTTCGCGGCTGGCTCTTCGTTCTTCTGTTCGGCGAGATGGTAGGAATCGGATTGACTCTGCCGGCGTTCGCGCCGCACCCCACGTCAAGAATGTATAGCAGCGAGCGGAACACCTCGACGGCACCAAACTGGGTGTTTGGCGTCAGCATCGACGCCAGTCTTCGTTCTTGAGTTCCTCTTTCACTTTGTCTATCAAATCCTCTTTGCGTCGTTTACGCCGTCCGATTCGGAGAAGTCTTGTTACGCCCGTGCCGAAGAGGGCCGTCAAGACGGCAGGTAGGATATGGCCGTTGGAGGAGAGGAGCGTTGGGATGAGTACCACGAACGTGGCGTAAGTGAGTACGATCACTTCTCTGTCGATGGACGTGTAGACCCAGTACAGGGGATCGGGGCGGTATCGGATGAGTTGGTTCTCGTACCACCAAGCCAGTCTGCTCTTCCGATACTCAATCCACATCTGTATTCGTGCGGCGAGTTCGTACCTGTCCATTAACGTGTGTCCTTTCTCGAAAGCTAATGAGTTTCCGGGGTGTCTGCGATCAGGGACACCGAATGCGTCGTCTGAGGTCAGAGATCGTCGAGAAGACCGTCGATGGGTTCGAGGTTCTCTTCGTCGGTCACGTGTAGAGGTAGGGGGCTGCTCAACTTGTAGGTTGTAGCCGGATGACCACGTTCAGTTCCCGTCCTTCACCGCTGTTCCGGTGCGCCCTCGAAAGATTCGATCTTCCAACTGAAACGGAAGTCGCGGATGTACGGGCGAGTGACAACAGCGGCGAGTGCGATAGCCGCGATGGCGTTGAAGATGAGCAGGGCGAACGCAATCAACTGCAGGTTGCCGCTGAGTTGGAACTGTTCCTGCAGAACAGACGCGATCAGACCGAGACGCTCGAACAGGAGGACAACAAAACCGATGGAGAAGAACGTAGCGAGAACGGTTACGAACCTCGAGGCGGTCTGCTTGTTCAGCCTGATGTCCTGATACGTGTTGATCTTGGACTCGATTTTCTCCGTCATATCCTCGATGATCGGAGTCTGCTCAGCGGACTTGATGCGGCCGTTCGAGAAGTGGTGGACATGCCAGCTCGGCGTTTTCTCGCAGTGACAGACGATGAACTTCGATCCGTCGCTGTGAGCCACGAAGTCGGTCTTCCCCGTGTCGATGCCGTACTGCGTAGTTTCCACCGGACAGATCTCGCTCACCTCGCGCCGCACCTCGTACCCCGAGTCCTCGAAGTAGTCGCGTAGACTCTGCCGCACTCGGTCACGGAAGTCCTCGAGCGGTGTGTATTCGTAAAAATCGGATCCGATGGCCTCTTTCAGGTGTTTGACGTCCGTCGTGATGTTGTCCTCGAAATCGTCATTGAGGAACTCACGCCACGAGTAGCGGTGTTCCCGTTCAACTACCTGTTGATCGCCGAAGAACGAGACGCCGAACTCCATCGCCTGCGGTTCGAAATCGTGTCTCTCCATCTCGTCTTTGTCGAAGAAGCAATGAAAGGAGATCTGGATTCGATCCAGCCACGCATTCAGGACGTATCTCGTGGAGTCGATCTGCTCCAGTTCGACGGAGTCGAAGATGCCCCTGTCGCGCACCGCGTCAACCCAGTCCTCAACGAGGGAATCGGGGTCAAGTCGGTAGACCGAAGCCAGAACCTGCCTTGACTCGCCGCAGCCGCACGAGGAAGTCGCGATACCGTGCTTCTCGCACCGCTGATCTTCAGAGATGGAGAAGTACGGGCGGATGTCGGGGATGATGTCCCGCTCTATGTGGAGGAAGTCGGCGTAGTCCATCAGGTCTTGCTCCCGAAATTCAAGAGCAGTGACGTCGCTAACGTCGGCCCGAAAGAAGGCTTCCTCTAGCACATCGGCTTCATCGGTTAAGATCATACAGGTTTATCGCATACTCGATGATCTCGACTGGACTCTCCCAGTCTTGTTGGAGTAGGTGGTTTAGGTGGTTGGACAGCTCATCGTAATCGATGCTCGTCTTTCCAAGTGACCGTTGCGAGTAGTCTTGGAAGAACTCCTCGATTTTGCCTTGAAGATCGTAGAAGTCGTCCACCTCGGAAACCTCGTCTATGTCGGCGGTTCTTGGAATGCCTTCGTCGCAGAGCTTTATCCCGATGTTGGCGATCATCGACTTGTACAGGCGAAGCTCTTCTGTCGGAGTCTGATTCTTCTCGAAGTACTCCTCGATGAGATTGTTGAATGCAAGGTTGGTCTTTGAGATGTGGGAGTTTCGCATCATCGAGGACTTGCCGCGGAACTTCGCGCCGACGTAGGAGTAGATAAGTTCGATCAGTGGGGTTAGGAACCCGTCGTACCCTCGAATGGTGTTTATCTGGAGGACGATGACGTCGAGGAGATCGGAGGGTACCGGTTTGGACGTGGTGAGGTGGCCGTCGTCGAAGATTCGGAGCATCACGTCGCGCTCGTCATCCGGGTCTGCGCCGGGGTGATCGACGTAGTATTTGATCTTCCTGATCTGGCCAGCCTCGTCGGCGGCGCGGATGACATCGGTATCAACCATGTCCTCGTCCCGTTGTCCGGTGAAGTCCGCCGTGTCCACTCCGGCGATCTCGAGAGTGTAACCGAGCCCTGAGATGTCGCCCTCCATCTCCTGCAGGAGGAGTAGGAGCTCCGTCTCGTTCATTTCCAGACGGCTGGTGTTTCCGATTCCGGTCTGCACCCTACTCCGCGCCATCTCGGTGACGGTCTTTGCTATGTCGGTCTTCAACCCGTCCTTGATCTTGGAGTAGTTCGACACCGCGGTGAGTCCGGTTTCTGTATAGACCCGGGTCTCAACTCGGTAGCGGGCGGGGGCCTTGATGTGATAGTCGGAGCCGTACCGTTTCACGGTGTCGCCGGACTCGGTCTCGATGATCTGGATCGGTATCTTGTCGTCAGGGTTGATGTCCTCGAGGTGGGCCGTTGTTCGGAACTGTAGGTCTATGGAGTCGGAGTTCTCCTCGTGATTGGTGAGGACGATGGGTTCTACGAGTGAGTCGAAGTCGCGGTCAATCCGTTCCTCGTTGTATTGATTGACGCGGCGTTCGAGATGTTCGTGGGAAAGGGATTCCTCGGCGACGAAGAGCTGCATATTGAACTTGTCGCCCTCCTCGCCGTACTTGTCGAAGAGTTTGGAGACGAAGTTCCTGTAGGCCGGAGTGGTGAGTTGATCCTCGGTCTCGTCGAAGAAGTCGTTCTTCCCCATCCGACTGACCTCGCTCTCTGACAGTGAGAGGTCTTGCAGTCGAGAGTCAATCTCTGGTGTTTCCGCTGTGATTCTCCCGGTTGGGATTCGGCGGATTTTCTCTGGAATGGAGTATCCGTCCCTGAAGAGGAATTGGTCAGTCGTCATATCTGTCTTCGGCGTACACGATGGACTGTTCAACCTGCCTGTCGAGATTGCGTTTCATCCAGTCCAGTTGCTCCGTGGTCTTCTTGATCAGATCGTGAGGCTCCGTGAACTGGTCTATGGCGTGTTGCACGTCACGCTCTTTCACTGTCTTGCGACCGTCGTCTTCGGCGTGCTTGCTGGCTTCGAGCCAGATTCTCTCAGCGACGAATTCGAGATGGTGTTGCAGTTCGTCGATTGCATCACCGCCGGCGTTCATATCGGAGTGCTGTTTGACGAATCGCTTCAGCGAGGTTGGTTTGACCGGGGGTGCAATGTCTTCGGTATCGTTTTCTTCTGTTTCTGCTTGTTCGGAGTCCTCTCCCTCAACTGCCATGACTCCTACCTGTCATTGGTGTCAAATAGGCCTTTCTACAGTTGGGAAGGTTCGTCTTCCTGATCGGTCTCGTTCGGGATCGGCAACCGGGGTTCAAAACGGAGTTCGCGGACACGCGTTGAATGAGCAACCTCTCGGAGGGTGGCCAGATACCGAGATTACTGGCCAATCGCCTCCAGATCATCACGTGCCTGCTCGGCAAGGTCGTCATCGCCTCGGTCTCCAAGGTAGATGCCGCGTCGTTCGACAACTCGAGGGACTGTTCGTCGCGGCACGCCGATCTGCCGTTGGATACGGCGGTCTGACCAGCCGAGCTCCTCCTTGGCCACGATTGCCTGTACAGCCTGCTCGTACTCCTCGTCGTCTGGCCGGAGGTTCCCATCTTCAGAGGTGAAACCGTAGATCGGTCGACCGATGCGCTTCCCGGCTTCTTCGGCAGCGCGGAGACCGTCGATGGTTCGCTGCTTGATCATCTCGTGTTCGATGTCGGCTGCGAAGGAGAGGCCATAGAGGATAGCCTTCTGCTCGAGGTTGAGTTCCTCTGTCTCTGGTTCGATGTGGAGGCCGTCGTTGACGACGACGAGTCCGCACCCGTTGTCCTCGACGATCACGTGGACGGCGTCGTTGAGATCACGCATATTGCGCCCGAGGCGAGTAATCGATCGGACGATGACGCGTTCGGTCTCTCCTTCACACACGCGACGCATCATCTCTTGGTAGCCGTCGCGGTCTGTGTTGCTGCCGGTGGCCTCGTCTTCGAGCACGTCGATGTTCGAGGGCTCGATCTCGAGTTCGTCGATGGCGTGGTTCCACAATTTCTCCTTCTGCTGGGCGATGTCCTGTTCGGGGGTAGAGACGCGTGCGTAGATTGTGGTCGGGTATCGCATGTTTGGCTGGTTCTGAGTGGTGTTGTGGCTGCCGGCTGCCCACCGAGGGAACTGATATAAAGACTGGGATTTTTCGCCCACGTGAAAGCCTCTCGGGCGAAAACCATCCGGTTCTGGCCCAGCCTGCTTGATATTCGTGTATAGTTATCATATTTTCTCAAAAGTAGCCATTTCACGGTCGAGATCTGGGTCTGCCGTCCATCCGAGTTCTGCCCATCCTTCGGCATGGGAGTGGCCAGTAGGATTCCACCAAACCTCGTACTCCCGAGCAGATGTTGGTAATGGAGCGTCGAGAATGTCTTCTATCTTCTCGAAAGAGACGTGAATCGTATTCGAATCAGCATTCTTGAGATGATCGTAGAGCGGCGCATACTTGCCACTGGTAGATTGTGACTGGCTTGTTGAGGATTCTCTATGAGTAGCTATCTGTTGGTCTGCTATATCATCGACACGCGTGGATTGCTTCCGCCTAGCAGTTGTGATTGAGAGCGCTTCGAAATTCCATGATGGATTACACTCCTCGATTAACTCTGCTTCTCGCTGTTTTCTATCCTCGGCCTCCATTACCCATAGTGCGACCTGCCCACGGTTACGCACGATTTCGAGGATTGCATTGTTGATCCGGCAGTTGGTCTGCTGTCCTCCCTCGAAACAGTTCTTGGGAGAGATATTCGAGTATCCTGCTTGAATTCGACTGTGGATGTTCACGGTTTCGCCGATGTACACTATCTGGTGATTTGCAGTGAAAATGTAGACGCCCGCCGTTTCTTTGTAGGGGAAGGTATCAGCGTAGAACTTACAGAATGGGCCCCAGCCGTATTGATGAACTGGTATTTCGTCGGATTTGTCGTAACGATTCTGGGGCATCTTGAGGGCGATTTGTCCTTCCTCATTCCGTTCTACTGTGACTGTATCTACGAAATCGAATTCCTGACCGAGTTCGGAGATGTCCATATGAGAATTGAATAAGCAGAATCTGTTATAGATCAGGGATAACGAGACACTCAAGGAATGTTCTGCACGACCAGCCGGACAGGACAAAACCCTTAACCCACTTCGATAGGCTCTGTACTCCGAGAAAACAGCCCCTGAAACCGTCTATTTATATTGCCATTCTGCCCTACAGACTGGTGAGAAGGAGATGCCGTCCCGATGGAGGTGAAGATGCCAAAACAAGTGACAAACTATGAGCGACAACACCGAGAATCCGGAAGCACAGCACGAGAACGAACTAGCTGGTCTCGACGCTGTAGAGGCCGCCCAGCAAATCCACGACGAAATCCGATTCCGCCTCGAGCCTGCGAACGAGTACGAGTGGGGCGACCCGGAGTACGAAGCATTCGCCGAACTCCTTGATAGGGCTCGAGGGTCACGTCTGTCGGCTTCTATCCCGGCGACGGGGAGCAACGAGCCCTACCTCACCATCGGGATCCATCTGCTGCGAGAGAGTGCAGTAATCCAGCAGCGGACGGTCGGCCCAACGGACGAATATGTGACATATGTCGGCGACGTGCGCGCCGTCCTCACGAGCTTCGCACCGGTGCTCGAGAAGTCATACATCGAAGTGCAGCTGGATGGTGAAGCCACCGAGCTGATGCGGGAAGAACTCGCTCGCGAGAGCGGTGGTAGCGATGACTGACTACGACACGAACCCGGATGCCCCACCGATAGAAGAGATTGCAAAGCAGCTCCGGCGCGGCGACGAAGGCCGACGGAACATCGTCTCGGATGCTGACGAGGTGATCGGTATGACGAACAACTGCGTCGAAGTCCACCATCACGCGTGTGATGGCGAGATCATCATCCAACTGAAGCCGCACATCGGCTGGCGAATGGGCGACGGCGATTCGGGTTGGACGATGAGTAACGAGGAGATACAGAAGTACTCCGTCTACACCATCTGATCTCACTCGCGGCCGACCCGGCGGCCATCTCGGGGGTTCGACTCCCCCGACGAGCTTCAGACGAGAACGACGCTACAGAGGTGATTCAGGCGCGACACGTACGCCAGACAGCTACGATCCGACTCCAGACTATGACCGAGAAACATCCGACAAACACGAACAGGCTCCGGACGTTCGACGACTTCGACGACGACGCCTACGTCGAGGACTATCGCATACGTCCGCGGGAAGTCGAAGATGAGCAACTTGAGTTTTCGCTACTGATGCGGATCGGTGGGCCGCGCAGCCGGTTTACGCTCCGTGCCGGGACTACGTTCGTTGACGGCGAAGACGAAGACCACTGGGTGGCGATCCGCGATCCGGCTGGAGACCTCGTCGATGAAATAGAGGTCGACTGGATGAGCACCTCGCCGAGCAACGTCCGTGATGCGACGCAGGCCTTTCACGAGATCTATATTGGAGCAGCGAACGACTGGTACAGCCACGCGCTGGCCGTCCAAGAGGCGGGTGAAGGAGGATGACGTACGAGCGAACGTGTCTCCGAGTCAATGGCGAGGTGGCTATCGTGGAAACGTACCCGCGACAGTTCGACGACGTTCCGTTCGAATACGCGTTGAGACGTGCGGGCGAAGCGTGGGTGCTGGAACAGCCACGATACCAGTACACCGATCACGTCATCGATTACGCTCGTAAGGAGCTGGACGAGCGCATCGTGGAGGTCTGCGTACCCGTCGCACAGACGACGCTCAGCGAGTACGTAGAATCTGCGCGTCCTGACGAGGGGGTCGGGGCGGCATCTCCTACAACGACAGCAGACTAACCCCACTACGTTCGCTATTTCTCACACCCCCCTCGGACAGTGAGCTTATCCAATCTCGTCCCTCGAATCGCTATTGCAGTGTCACAGGACAAGGAAGAGCTGCTGAACGGCTTTGTTGACGACCGAACGCACCACACGACGATCAGCGACATCGAGGAACGCATTGAAAACGCCTTTGAAGAAGTGTCGAAGCACGGCTACGAGTCCGGAGATCTGGCCGTGGCTAACTTCGTCTGGGAGACAGAGTTCCCGCCCAGCGGTAAGATCACAGTCGATCCTGAGCAGGATGATGGCGATGTCCTGCTGCGCGTACATCTACGCGAGGACAGCGCGGCAGTGGATGTCGGCTATCCGGTGGGATACCGCGGGAGCTGCGTGTACGTTGGTAGGAGGTCAGATGTCCTAGACGCCATCCACGAAATCGTGAGCTGGGAGGAAACTACCGAGGCGAGCGGCGATATACTCGAGCGACATCTTAGCTAATTCTTCTCTGCTAAGACGCGTTCCGCTGCTACATTTATCCGCGGTGGTCTCCATTCCAGTTAGAATGCAGTGACCAACGAGAACCTGCGCGATAGCAACGACATGTCCGCCAACCATCCCCGCCGCGTCGAGACGTGCGACATCGACGCAATCGAATCCGAGGCTATCCGTGAGTTCGCAGAAGAATGGAAGAAATCAGGGCGCGAAATCGAAGCAGGGCGGCAGGAAACAGGAGACTACTTGTACGACATCCATACCGGTGTGTCCGTCTATGAGACTGCGGGAGGCTACGTCGCCGATAACGGACGCGGAAGTTCGTCGTGCTTCGAAAATCCCCGCGCCGCTACACGGATTGCGAGTAAGTATCTCGAATACGCTTGCAGGGAAGACGATCTCCCCTCCAGTATCGAGGACTGCATCGAGATGCTGCACGACCGAGGCTTCGGCGTGACACGCGGCAAGACGAACCACGATACGTCCGCTATATTCGCTGAGCGTGACGAGACACGGATCAAGATCGTCTCCACGGACGACGGCCAGTGGTGGATTATGGCCCGTGGCCCCAGTATGCCTGTGCTGTCCGAGATGTGCGACCGGCCGCGTCGCGTGAGCCAAGAGGCTCGAGAGTGGCTCGACAGTAATCCCGACGACTAATTCTCGGCGTTAATGCCCTCGGGATTAAATTGACAGCGTTGGCTCCTGTATGTGTACAATATGGCCGATATTGACCGGGACGATGTGCTGTTGATGCAGCAGATTCTCTCTACCGAAACCGCAACCCGGAGTGCAGTAGAACTGGCCGCACTCCGCAGCGAGGCTGTCAAGACAGTACGCGACCGGCTCGACCGATTGGCCGCAGGCGATGAGCCACTGATAACGACGATCGAGGCCGACAAACCCGTTTCGCAAGATGTGCCCAAACAGTACTACGCGGTTACGTCTCGAGGAGTGGACGTGCTGAAGGAGATAGGGATGTACGATCAGATCGGCATCCTGTACGACATGTACGAAGCGGCTGATGAACCAGTGACACCGGAAGGATGGGCTGCGATGGATGTCATCCGGAGGGCGCGCCCGTCGGCAGTGGATGCGTTCGAGTAGTGATGGAGTCAAGGATACGCGCGCCGGTCGCTGGACGTAGGGGACAAGGATGTCCTTTTCTAGACCTTCGCCGTCTGGGTTGCTACGAGCAGACGCTGAGTTACAAACCGAAGCCAAGATCCATCTATCCTTTTACCAATACGAACCTGACCCACAACTATCGAGGATGACGACAGGCGTAACAAACTTCATCAAGATCGACGAGGTCAGGCAGGAGATCGACTCTACGTATCCCAACCCCGGAAACGATGCCGAGAGCGAATTAGAGGTCGAAAATAACGGCTACGGCCACCGGCTCATCGGGGACGCGTTCGAGTTTCTCTGTAAGGTATTGCTGTATCGGCGATGCAGCGAAGTCATCATCCCTTGGCGACGCACCTTCGGTGACTCCCAGCGCCGCTTTCCACCCGACGAAACACCGCCTATTGGCGTTCAGAAATTCGACGGGTGGAAGTGGGAAGATGAATATGTAGGCGTTTCCAGCCGCGAGGAGTGGGAGGAGATGATGGATGACCGGCCAGAATGGGATCAGAGAAGTCCGGTCAAGTGGACGGAGGACGAGGAATTGACGAAGCTCGCCGAGCAGTACGTCGAGACTGGCATGAACACCGAGGGAGTGGTGAAGGCCGCGCTCGTCAACGCCGGCTGGAAGCCCAGCGACACCGTCCACTCGTGGATCAATCGCGAGGCCTTCGAGGAGGACATCCTCAAGGAGATGGAGGCGTTGTTCAGACTATTGCGCGAGAGCGAGTGGACTGACGGCGAGAGCGTATTCGTGCGCCCCGCCTTCGGGGGCCACCGCCACATCCTTCCCGGGGAGGGGGACTTCATCGTAGACGACCTGCTCGTCGACATCAAGACTACCGAAAACAGGTCGTTCACGAACTCCTTCTGGCGGCAACTGTTGATGTACTACGTGCTGAGCGACGTGCAACGCGTCCTGCACGAAGTAGATGGTCGGACGTATGGCAAGGAGTCCTTTGAGGGGAAGTACCCTGAGATCAATCGGGTGGGGATCTACTACGCCCGATATGGGGAACTCCAGACAGTCGACATGGAGGAGGTGATCGACGACCGGGAACGGTACGAGGAGTTCCGGGCGTGGGTCGTCGACCGGGCCATCGAAGAGAACAGGCACGCCCAACACGACTACTCGGCGATCCGGGCTGCGCTCACGGAGCCGTATGACTACAAGAAACAGCGAACGCTCTTCGACGACTACTAGCCGCGAGTCCCCAACCAATCTCGTCAGATTGCTTGGATGTGACTCCTGTGACTCTGTTTAAACAATCAGAATCTGACGGAATAACGTGCTGAATACAGAGGATGTAGTCAGCAAGTGGCTATTGTTCGTTCCACATCCTGAGCGGTGGAACAGCCGGTAAGTGGGTGTGCGAACTTCACTTTTCGAACTGTGTCATATGATAAGAGGGCTTGCCGTAGCGTCCCTATCTCATCGGAACCATTTCCTAACATAGCATTTATATTATGATTCATAATCCTATTAATCTCTGGGTGGATGGAGTACCCTTTTGATGGTGGCCTGTCGGGTATAGCATATGGCAGAAACACACGAAGGGCTACTAACTGGTCACAACTTTTCGAACGGCGAGCACTACTACACTGTCACAGTTCCCCGTCGAGGTCAAACGGATAAGCCAGTCTTCCACTTGGAGGAGGAAGAAGAATCGATGCAAGCAATCCTACAGTACAACGCGTATTCAGACCTGACCGAACTTCTTAACGACCGACCATCGAACACAGAAATATTAGTCAAAGAAGTAGATGGTCAGTATGAGATTGCAGTCGAAGAAATGAATCAGAAGGCGTGATTCTGGAGGGAACGATATGAGTGACGATGCCCTCCAAACCCTCCTGTCTCAATTTTCGTATTTTATCGCAGAGCAGAATTTCGACCATCAAGACTGGGAGCGAATTACAACTGAGCAAGGAGCGGTTGATACTGCGAGGAAGATAGACCGTTTCTTTCGAAGCTGGAAATGGGGTGATGAAGACCGCGCCCATAACACACTTCGGTTTTTAAAGGTGCTTTGCGACCGTGGCGACGAGGATACCGCTCTTGCCATTATGGGTCAGGCTTATGATTTAGTTGGCGGCGCTGATGCGGAAGAGCTTGAGGGCTACCCGGCACTACAGGCCCTCGAAGATGAACAAATAACACACGCAGATACCGTTCCGTTGTTCACGCACACTGCTAAATCTTTCATCGATATTGAGAACACAACGGATGACTTCTACGACGACCTCATCGAGAATATCAACAAGTGCTATCGGATTGGTGTGTACGATGGGACATTCGTCCTAACCCGAAAACTGTTAGAAAATCTCGTTATCGACTTACTCCGAAAGGAGTACCCGAAATCGTATTTGCGGATGTACTATATCCCCGAATACGGTCGTTTCAGAAACTTCAGCGAGCTTCTGGAGGTTTTCGAGTATCGTCTCAAAGACTACCAGTCATACTCGAATGGGATGAATCGAGAACTCATTTCCGACATCAATCGATTCCGCGAATCTGCTAATTCAGATGCTCATTCGATAGTTCGGAACCCAGAGCAGGAAGAAATCAAAGACCTCGGTGAAGACGCCGAACACGCGGCCAAGGTAATGTTCCGGGCTCTCCGTAATATGGATTAAATGGATTCTTTTTCTTTGATTATTCGGCGGTATATCGGTTCTAAGTAGCAATCCTGCACTTAGCGATTCCGCGCCAACGATTTTCAGCGGTAATGACATGACCGATACGCGCTGTGTATTCAGCACAGCCTCTGAAACACATCACCTATTGAGAGTTTCAAGAAAGCCACTCCTGTCAGTCTTGCTTGCCCCCGATTGAATGCCGTCGAAGCGTCGGGCTGATGTTTTCCTCCACGTACGCCAACTCCGACTCGTACGCCCGCGTCAGGTCGGCATACCATTCGGCCATCCGTCCGGCTAGATCCTTCTCCTCGGTCGCCCGATATGACTCCAGAAGCGATCCGCGAGCCCCCTCGTTGATCACCGTCCGCGACTCGCCTTCGATGAAGACTGTCAGAACGTCTTGCATCACGTCATCCCCGACATCGTACGCGTCCTCGTCATCAAGCACCGGTTCGAATAACCCTCCAGCAAAATGCGGAGGACTACTGAATTCGTCCTCCTCGCGCTCGCCCTTTGGCTCCGACAGCACGTCGTAGAACAGTGGTTTGAGGTGTGTGTCGTAGAACGAACCTTGGAACCGATTCAGACCCTTGTTGTGGTGACTCCATTCCTCGTGCAGTTCGATCTCCAACACGCCGCGGTCGCGCATCAGTCGGACGAAGGCCAGCCGATCAAGCAGCAGGGCTACAAACGCCGTCTTCTCGGCATCGTCCGCGTCGGCCGGCGCGTCGACGGCTTCGACGAGCGGCGTGTCGATACCGTCGTGGTCGTAATCACCCTCGCCGACCAACGTTTCGGCGTACAGGTCGTGGAAGTCCGACAGACCGCCGGTGGCTCGACGGACATGGTGATGGCCGAGGTTCTGGAAGAAAGCGGCGAGCAGGCCGTCTGGTTCGGGAAGCCCGTTCAGGTCGGCGTAAGGCACCATCCGCTCCTCGCGGGCCACGTACTGGACGACCTGCTTCAGGCTCTGGGGTTCAACAACCGGTTCGAGCGTGAGGCTGCGTCCGTCCGTCTCGGTAACCTCGTAGACGCCCCATCGAAAGCCGTCGGTCGCGATGCCGTACTCGTAGCGGGTGTTGTCAAGGTAGTCGAGCAGTTCGGTTTTGGCGGTTTCGATGTCGTTGACCGACTTGTTCTCGCCGATGACGCGGGCTGGGAGATTATCCACGCGGAAATCCGGATACTCCTCTCGGCTCTGACCCGGAGAGTCCGGTCGCGGCGTGACCGCGTACCCGAGGACGTCGAGCACCGGCCAGATCAGGTGATCCTCCACGAATCTCTCGGGGAACTGGCGTAGGTCGGCGCCTTTGAACTCAGCATTGTCCTCGATGATTTCGCCGAGTCGGTCTGCCGAGAGATTGCGGTCGTTCAGTTCATTAAGAAAGTTCTCAACCACAGCCCGCAAATCGGAGACGGCAGCATCGACAGTCGCGGAATCCATCTGTTTGGATTCTGAGATTGCTTTGCATATCAACATTCGTCATTCACGACGGCATTAGATGCCGGCAAAGACGCCTCGTCCGGGAAGGACTCGTACGTCAACTGGGCCCGTCGTACAGGCCGCGAGAGACGCGCACCACCCCTTCCCTCGTCGAGCGCATCGACGCCACCGTGGCGCGCCTCATCGGCTACATCTCTGTCCGTGCGTTCGACGACGTGGCCGAAGAAGTGAACGAGTGAGAGACGTACCGCCCTAACGAGGACGGCTACAACTGGACGAGCCGCGCCAACAACCTCGACTGCGAGCCGCGTTATCTCTGGCTCTCGCACCGTGACGACTAAACCTGATTCTAAAACCTCAACTGGGTGGATTACGCACCCTTCGCGTATGAACCTCGACGAGGCCCTCGACATCCTCGACGACGGCGGAGAGATGAAGGTCTATGAAACCCACTCGAAACGAAACTGTCCGTCACCACGCCCACCGGCGCCGACTGGGAGTTCCAACGCGAGGAACTCGAAGCCGCACGAGACGTGATGAACCAGTACGAGGACATCGCCGTACGTGCCTACGACGCCGACGACAAGGACGAACTAGCCCGCATTCTCACCGAAGCCGACGCTGACGAGGTATGGCGTGTGATCGGTCGCGTCGAAGACATCCCTGTCTCTGTCAACAAAGCGCGAGAGCTGGCCACACAAGACGACTGACCACTATCCCTTCAGCGCGCTCGCCGCACCACCGTCGATCGCCTCCTGATTCCGCTTGAGGTTCACGAACACCGTGTACTCGACGTCCACCGGGGCGTGATCCAGCGGCAACTCCACCATCTCGCCCTGCGAGTCGCGCGGAGTCACGTACACCCCCACCGACTCATCGCCGATCCCGGCTTCCCGAAGCACGTCTCGCAACTCCACGACATCCTCCTTCTCGTTCATCTCCCAACTGCTGGCGGTGATTCGCGGCCTCTGACCCGCCTCAACCTCGTACCGCGACTCGTCCAACTCGCTCTGCTGGAGAGCCTCCCTGACTTCGCTGGCCATCTCCTCGCCGAACTCCTCTCGCCCACCATCCATCGCGTCGTCACCGTAGAGGTACTCGTACCACGTCACGTCGCCGGGTTTCTCGATCATACCAGATTCTGGACGCTAGCCTCAGTTAAATGTCCGCGTTCCAAACCTGCCGACGGCGCAGCCACTGGGCCATCAGAACTCCCCGACGCGTCGTTACTCGCCTCCGATGGCCTCGTTGAGTTCGCCCTTCATCTCCTCTATCGTATTTTTGATAGATGCCGCACCCTACAGTTCCACTACGGCCAGAGTACCATCTCACTTGTAAGGCCTAGTCGAATCGACTCAGCCTACTAGACAGCCAAGAATTCTCGTATGCCCTAAAAGGCAATCGACGCCGGAATTTATGGTGAAGCGTCGAGATGTTTTGTCTTGTGACGGCGTGGGGACTTCCAACCGCTCGGCATGGAAACAGGGTTCAGGAGATTCGACGCGGCCAGTATCCCCGATTCCGCAGAGAAGATCCGGGTGCGAGAAGGAATCCGACACGAGAGTTGGGTAGTCAGCTCCCCAGCAGCGACTTGTGGAGGCTGAGACGCGGGTTCGATTCTCGCACCCGGACTTCTTCCGCGACGACCACAGGGAGGAGTGGAAAAGCCGGCAGGCGAGATCGGACCACGCGAGATGGGTGTAACGAGTCCCGCAGTCGGATTCGATTCTCGCAGCCGGATCGTTCGTCTCGCTGAGGCGCAGTTTTTTGTACGTCGTTCCGCCAGTAGACGGCATGACCAACGGCCTGGAGCCGACGGAGGAGTACGACGGTTCCGTCACGGTTCGCCTCTTGGACGACCAGCGGGGACGGGAGGCGATCAGATGCGCGTCGTACGAGGACGCGATAGCCGTCGTGAAAGAGAACCACCGCTCGGTTACGGTCGCGAAGATCGTCGACCGAGACGGCGACGTCGTGTTCACCTCGTCCGAGATGGACATCGACGACTGGGAGACCGAGTGGGAGCACGCGAAACGCCGCCTGTCCGTCGACGTCGACGAGTACGACTGCCCGTACGACAGCGTCGGCTGTTTCGCCGACGATCTCTGCGTGCAGTGTCAGATCGACAGGGTACAGGAGCAGTACTGACGGCGCTTCCCCTCCCGCTCACGCCGCGTCCGCGAGGAAGGCGGTCAGCCGCTCGACGAAGTAGTCGGGCCGTTCCTCCGGGATCCAGTGGCCGGCGCGCTCGACGACCTCGCTGTCGACGTCGGTCGCGACCCGTTCCATGTCCCTGATCGGGAGGTCGCGAAAGGACGCCGCGCCGCCGAGCGCGAGGACGGGCAGCTCGAGAGGGTCCTCGGCGTGGGCCTGGTTGTGCTCGGCGTCCGTCTCGTAGGCGCGATAGTACTCGAAGCCGCCCCGCAGTCCGCCGGCCTGTGAGTAACAGCGGACGTACTCGTCGCGCGCGTCGTCGTCGATCGCCGAGGGATCGTACGCGCCCTCGCCGTAGAACCAGTCGAGGTAGAGCCGCTCTCGACCGGCCACGAGTCGCTCGGGCAGGTCGCGAACGCCGTGGAAGCGCGTGTGCCAGAGCTTGCGTTTTCCGTCCTCGTTGATCCCCGGGAGGCCAGCCTCGAGAACGCAGAGCGCGCGCACCTCGTCGCGGTACTGGGCGGCGTAGGCGTACGCGGTCGGCATCCCCCAGTCGTGCCCGACGAGCGCGATCGGTTCGTCGCCGAACCCGAGGTGGTGAACCAGTTCCCGCACGTCCGTCGCGACGGTGTCTTTGTCGTAGCCGGAGACGGGCGTCTCGGAGTCACCCAGCCCGCGAAGGTCCGGGGCGATGACGGTGTAGTCGGCGGCGAGTTGGGGAATCACGTCTCGCCACTCGTACCACGTCTGTGGCCAGCCGTGGAGCAACACCAGCGGCGGTCCCTCACCGGCGGTCACGTAGTGCAGCTTGATACCGTTGACGCGGGCGCGTCCGTGTTCGAGACTATCACGTTCGACCATGTTTTTCTGTTAGGAGACGACGGCATCAATCTTCGGACGGGATCGTCGGCGGCGTTCTCATGCTCCCGCGTTTAGGGGAGCCACTGCGTAAGCACTCGTATGGCGGATGCCCGGCTCGGTGGGACGTTCGACAGAACGCACCAAAACGCAGCGCTCGCCTGGACGATCACGATCGCGCTCGTCGCGCTCGCGATCAATCACGGACTGATGGATTCGTATCGCTGGTTTGCGTTCACCGGATTCGCGGTCGCGATCGTCCTGCTCCCGGTCGCCGCGTTTCGGAATCCGCTCGTGATGCCGCCCTGGGAGCTGCTGGTCCTCGTCCTGATTCCCGTCGTCGACGCGACGGTCCTCGGCGAGTCGTTTCTCACGTCGATTGCCGTCTACGTCGCCGTCGCCGCCGTCGCGCTCGTCGCCACCGTCGAGATCGATCGGTTCACCGCAATCCGAATGAATCACGCGTTCGCCGTCGTGCTGGTCGTGCTCACGACCCTCGCCGTCGCCGGCGCGTGGAACGTCGCCCAGTGGGTCGCCGACGTGACGTTCGGGACCGACTATATTCTGGACGGCCGATCACAAGACGCGGCCAATCGGGCGTTGATGATCTCCTTCGGGTACGCGGCGATCGCAGGGCTACTCGCCGGCGTCGTCTTCGGTCGCTACTTCCAGTCGTACAGCGAAGAGGGGGCGGCCACCCAGCGCACGCCGACGCTACGGGAACCGTCGCCCGACTCCGAACCGGATCCCGTCTCGTCCCTGATCCGCGGTCGGCTGGACGTCTCCGACCGAACCGTCGAGCGGCTCTCTCGAGCCATGCAGGCGGCCCTCGCCGTCCTCCTGCTCTACGGGCTCGCCACCCGGGACCTGACGACGGTCTCGAACGCCGTCATCGCGCTTTCGATCACCGTTCTCCCCGCCGTCCTCGAGCGAGACGCCCGACTGCCGCTCGAGCCGGGACTCGTGTTCTGGCTCACGGCAGCCGTGTTTCTCCACGTACTCGGTTCGGCCGGCCTCTACGCGCTAATCGGGCCGTGGGACAGTCTGACACACACCGTCTCGGCGTCGATCGTCGCCGCGGCGGGATACGCGGTCGTCCGGGCGATCGACCTCCACACCGACGAGATTTACGTCCCGCCCGCGATGCTGTTCGCGTTCATCCTCGTGTTCGTCCTGGCCTTCGGCGTCGTCTGGGAGCTCATGGAGTTCGCGATCGACTGGAGCGCACAGCGACTCGGTCTCGACGCGATCCTCGCCCAACACGGACTCAACGACACGGTCGTCGACCTCGTGTACGACGTCGTCGGCGCCGTCGTCGCCGCGATCTGGGGGTCGTTCTACCTCACCGACCTCTCCCACCGCATCGCCGGTCGACTCGAGGCGTGACGGCTACCGACGGCCGCCCTCGCTCGAGTCGATCTCGATCGAAAAAACGGTGCGCGCTCAGTCGGCGGCCTCGGTCAGTCGCCGCACCTCGTCGTCGCCGAGCGAGAGCTGGGCGGCGGCGACGTTCGACTCGAGGTGGTCGGGGTCAGACGTCCCCGGAATGGGAAGCATCACGTCCGCGCGCTCGAGCAGCCACGCCAGCCCGACCTGTCGTCTCGTCGCGTCGTGTGCCGCGGCGATCTCGTCGAGGAGGTCGCCGTGTTCGTCCAGATCGTCGCCGTTGATCGGTGCCCACGGAATGAAGCCGATCCCCTCGTCCGCACAGATCTCGAGGACCTCCCGGCTCCCGCGGTCGTTCAGGTTGTATCGGTTCTGGACGGTCGCGATCTCGACCTGTTCGCGGGCCCGATCGAGGAGCTCCGCGGAGACGTTACTGACGCCGACCTGATCGACGAACCCCTCGTCTTTGAGTTCGGCGAAGGTCGCGACGGAATCCTCGAACGGCGTGTCGTCGTCGGGGCGATGGAATTGGTAGAGGTCGATGGTATCGGTCCGGAGTCGATCGAGCGAGGTGAGCACCTGATTTCGGATGTAGTCCGGGTCGCCGTGGGCGATCCAGTCGCCCTCGCTGTTCCGCAGCAGGCCGGCCTTGGTCGCGACCAGCACGTCGTCGGGGTCGCCGATCGCCTCGCCGATGAGCCGCTCGCTCACGGCCGGCCCGTAGGAATCGGCCGTGTCGATGAGGTCGACGCCGCAGTCGACGGCGTGCTCGACGACCTCGCGTGCGGCCGCCTCGTCTTCGGGCGAACCGATGATGTCCGGTCCGGTGATCCGCATCGCACCGAACCCCAGCCGGTGGACGGTCCTGTCGCCGATCTCGAACGTGTCGCTCTCGTTAGTGATCGAGGTACTGCTCACGGACGTACTGACAGCTTCGCCCCCCTTGAGAGTAGGCTTTCCCGAACGGAGTGCCGGTTACGCTCGGGCACCGTCACGGCGAGGCGATCGCCTGAACAGCCAACCGACCCCACCATCACAGTGCGTCGAACCGCCGTGTCCGCCGTCTTCGGAAACCGTGAGCCCGTGTTGGTGGCCGCGATCGCCACAGGAGAACTTCAGCGTGCGCACGTTCGTGACGGCACCTCCGGAGATCCCGTTGGCCCGTGAGAACAGCTGGGTGGCCACGGCGACGCGAGCGGTGGCGACGTTCGAACCGATCGTCGGGCCGCTCCTGATTGTACTCTTGGGCGACGCCCTCGGTAATCGCGAACGATTCTGAAAGCCCATCCTCGCCGATTTTTGATCCGCGGCGGCCGTCCCGGTGACAACTGTCGCCCATCGCAGCGTACTCGTCGGCGAGGAGCGACTCGGCCTTTCGTTCATGCACCGCATCTCTCGAGTGAGAGACTCATCACGGATAGTGGCAGTCTCCGCGGTGACTGCTTCTGTTATACGACTGTGTTTCCTCACTCCACCCTTGGAAATAGTCTCCGAGGAGTCGAGGATGGGCAGACGAGCAGTGTCCGAGAACGCTCCCAAAGTCGGACGGATTTGGTCCGATCGTCCCCGCCAACACCACCGAAAGAACTAGATCTCTGTGCGTACCTGTTCGGGATACAGACAAGCCGGACACTATGAATCGCCGAAGCCGTATCCGACGCCGAGTTGCTGCCGGGCATCCCAATCTTTGGCGAGGTAGCTGTTTCGTCCGGCATGTATCCCGTGTGCGATCGGGTAGCTTGATAGGGAGACGAGGTTGGCGGGTCACCGTCGAAAGCCTATCCAAGATGGCCACCAAGTACCGCTAAGCGTACATCTTTGTGACTGGTAAAATAATCATCGTGTATGACCGAGCATCAGGGATGGATCGTCGCTGAGATCGCCGACGACGGCGACCCGGATGTTGTGAGTGAGAAGATGGTCGACGAACGCGATCCGGATCGGTTCACCAGCCACCAACAGGGGTCGTCGCTCGTGATCTATGACAACAAGGTAACGACGAGATCCGTTGATCCGATGGTGGAATCGGTCTGCGGTCAGCTTGACCGAGTGGTTATCGTCGAATCAATCGAAGGCGGGGAGGGGCTGACGAGAAGTCGTTACTTCGAAGTTGATGACAACCAACTCGGGGACCCAGTCGACGAACTGTCAACCATCAGCCGATGGTTCGTCGAATCGCACTTCGACTACTACGCAACTCGCTACGGTATCGATGGCGCAATCTGACTCGGACCCAACGATCAACGAGCTGTGTAGCCGCCTCGCGGAGGCCGAGCCAGCAGCCGAGCCTGCCGTGATGGGCCAAGTATCGCGGTTGTTTCTCGACAATTCGTCCGAGTGGCCCATGCTGGACCCGACCACTCGGAGCGTCGAAATCCTCCAGTCGTATCTCGACCACGACGACTCCGAACTCCGAAGCGGGGCCGCCTTCGTGCTCAGTACGATTCTTGCGGGGGCGATCCAACCGGATCCAGAAGATGTCGTGGACGAATCGGCTGTGGGTGCCCAGTTGCTGGAACTAATCGACGACGACAGTCGTCGGGTGCGCCAGGTAATCGTCTCGACCGGAACCCTCGGTGGCATTGTCGGTAAGAGACTCGATGACGACTCGTTTCCGCCATCCGCAACCGACGACGAATGTGTCCCCCCAAAATCCATCTCGTGGTTGGCGATGGCCCTCTTCGAACACCTACACGATCCGGCACCGATCGTCCGCAAACGAGTCGCCTGCCATCTCGAGCCACACGCCGTCGAACTGCTCGAGCGGCATCCGGACGCCAGCGCTGCAATCGGCACGGTTATCGACACCCTCGAGGACGACCTCGACGCACTTGCGCCGAATCGTGACGCGACGACGCCTCGGTACGCGGCGGTCCGCATCCTCTGTGATGTGGCCGAGAATTCCCCGGATCTGCTGCTCGGTCACGTCGACCGCCTCGACGAGTACCTCGACGTCGACGAGGACGAGATTCGAACCGGAGTGGCGCGAACGCTCGGATGGTTGATTCACTCGGACTACGTCGATCGAACGGACGTCGCCGAACGCGTGATCGATCGTCTCGCTTCCCAGGGCCGCAGCGCCCTACACGACGACGCAGACCTGCTCGTGTCGGCTGCACTGGTCGCCAACGACGGATCAGGGAAGACAGAAGCGGCTCTCACTGCATTGCTTCAGGTCCGAAGTCCCGATCACCGAAGCAGGGGCGCCGACACGCTGGCTCGGTACGTTCGCCAGCGCGATCGGTCCTTCGAGCCACACTTCGAGGCGATAGCCGAGTACTCCGAAGCACAACCGTTTAGCGAGCGCGATGAGGATCCGCTCGCCACGCTGGCTGCGGACTACCCGGGGTTCGTAGCGGAACGTCTGATCGACTGGCACGAATCGCTCGTCCATGAGTCCGCCCACAGAACGATCGACGAAGACTTGCTGGTCGAGATTTACGACCAGAACCCGACGGCGATCGAGACGTTCCTCCCCTACGCAGTCGAGACGGCCGACCCGGAGTTCGATTACGAGCGGTTGGACCGCCACCACGTCAGTCTGTCGGTGCAGACGCTGACCGGCCTGGCAAAGCGCCGACCGGAGGCGGTTGCGGATGTCGTGCCCGACTTGGTGGCAGCACGCGGACGGTCGCCCCCTCTCGACGATCAGGTTTCCGGTCTGGTGGAAGCGGTGGCCGACGTCGGACCCCCCATCACCGACGAAACCGTCGCCGCACTCGAGGGCACGCTCCGATCGAGCAAGGGAACCCTCGGCGCCGCTCGAGCACTGGCCGCACTCCACGAGGCGGGCCACGACGCCGTGAACGACGACTACGAGATCTTCGTCGATCCGTACCGCGAGGGTGCCTTCGGTGGTTCGCCGAACGGCGGAAAGTATGCCCTGCAACCCGTCGCGGCGGAAGATCCGGCATTCGTCTCGGAAGTGCTGTACGATATCTTCGGCCATTGGGCGGAAACTGACGAGGATCGAGGCCCCACAAGAACCCTCGCGGCCGTCGCCGACGCCGAACTGGCTGCAGCCAGGCCCATTCTCGACGACTTAGTTGCAGTAGCGCTGTCCGAAGAGCCGGCGGACGAGCGGATCGAGAGCCTATCCGACGACCAACTCTTCGACCTCGTCAAGTTCTACATTTCGGGAGAGCCACCGAACGGTCCGGCGTTTTTCGAGCGGTTTCTCGATGCGCTCGTCCCTGTCGTCGAGCATGGATCGACGGTCGACGAAACTACCGACGAGGTATCGGAGAACGCCGAGATCCCTGGTCGCTTCGATCCCGAGGACATCATCGACCTGATAGACGCCGAAACGACGTTGACGCCAGAGACGATCGAACCGGCGCTCGCGACGTTCGTCGACACGGTCATCGAGCCGTTGCTATCGCCGCGATCGTCGACGGCGGATCTCCACCTCGATATCGCGAAAGAGATCGGCTTCGGTCAACCCGTGGTGTTCGAAGGCCACGTTCAGCGGCTGCTCGATGCCGCCGAGGCTGCGGACGATCGTCGGCAGGCCGATCTCGTGGGATACATGCTCTGCGAGTTAGGTGAGGAGACGCCCGATACGATCGAGGAGCATCTCGATCGGCTGTCGGATCTCGCCGCCGAAGGCGACGTCCCCTCCAGTTCGATCGCAGCTGGCACACTCGGTAAACTGCTCGACGAACGGCCTGAACGTGCTGCCACCGTGGCCAGACCGCTCGGCGCTGCGCTCCCGGACGTCTATCCCTGGGCGCGCCGCCAGATTGCAACGGCCCTCGAGACCGCCGCCAAGGAAGATCCCCGGGCGATTCGCGACGTGGTTTCCGATCTCGTGTCACTCCTCGTCGCGTTCGACGGGTTGCCGGACGACGACCTCGACTGGACGACCACACACGAGCTCAAGGAATCCATCAAAGACGCGTTCGTGGTGCTTGAAACGGTCGCTGAGACGGATCCCGAGCCAGTACAGGCAGCGTTCGAGCCACACGGTGGTATCGAATCAGTAGCGGTGCCGGGCTGGTCGAGTCGACTCTCGGACCTCAGAGCGACACTCGACGCCTGAGTGGGAGATGAATAGTCCCGACAGAGCGTCTCCACGGGTGACGTCTCTGGATAGACTCGGACACGTATCGAACGGCTAACTCAGAACCTCGACCGTGGATAGAGAGAGCTCAGCGTGTTGACGTCCGTCGCCGTCCTTGATCCGACTGTCGCACGCGAAGAACGGATCGAGACCGTGCGCGGCAAAGAGGAAGTGCGCCGCGAACTCGTGGGGCGCGGTCTCGATCAGTTGCACCCGCGCTCACCCCCCGTGCAAACACCGGCGCAGAGACTACTGAGTAGGGGGTTGTCGTTCCGGCGTGTAAACCGAGAAGGTCATGCCGCTTCCCGAATTGTGAACTACGCCGGAGAACCTGCGCTTCGCGCAGAACCTCCGTCTAGTTCAAATCCGGTCGGATCTGATTCCTGTCGCTCACGAGTTGTTCGCGACAGAAATGCCGCCTCCCGGATTTGAACCGGGGACAGCTCGATCTTCAGTCGAGTGCTCTCCCAGTCTGAGCTAAGGCGGCGCACCTCAATCTCCGTCCATGGTATAAAAAAGGATTTCGAATCGCGATCGTCGTTCCGCCCGGCTTACAGGATACCGCAGCCAGGTTTGAATTCACGAGTAAGTGACCGAAAAGCCAGTAACAGGCACAATACAGATACATCTAGCCGTGGTTACCGGCTGTCTGTTGGAATTTTAGATATTCAAGACACCCTTTTCCGCTCCGGGAGGTAATACCATGTTATGGAAGCCCTTACCTCGAGTCAGGAGGCACCGGAGCTCGACGCCGACACGATTCTCGAGCTACTGGCGAATCGCCGGCGGCGATACCTCCTCTACGCGCTGCGCGGCCAGGAGGATCCCATCGAGCTCTCGACGCTGGCCGAAACCGTCGCGGGATGGGAACACGACGTTCCGCCGGACGAAGTCGCGAAAAACGAGTACAAGAGCGTCTACGTCTCGTCGGTCCAGTGCCACGTGCCGAAACTCGACGACGCGGGCGTCGTCGACCACGACGAGGACAACCACACCGTCATCCTCGCGGACAACTTCCACCAGCTCGAGCCATACCTCCAGATCGTCGTGAAGGACGAACCGGAGAACTCGACGCTGCACGCCGCCTTGCAGACTGAATCGGGCGACGGCCTGCTCGGTCAGATCCGAGAGAACGTCGCACGCCTCAAACAATGACTACTCTCGTTCCCAACTGGCTACTCCGTCGATAGTAACTGGCTAGTAGCGCCGGTCAGCGTCACGGACTCGAGTGCGTGCGTCGCGGTGCCGATGCACTGTTTTCGTGTGGACACGACTGCACCACGTGCCGCGTGCTGTCACGACAGGTTGCAGCAGTATCCATTTGTCGCGGCCGAGGGTGGGGCTCGAGCGGATTCGAGCGGCGTGAAAACGGACGTTGCGTTCGGGCAATACCCTGTATCGTTCGCGGTCCGGGTACGGGAGACCTGTGCGCTCGCATCGAATTCCATGGCTCGCTGTCGTCTGCCACAGCAGTAGTGAGCTCGGACGGGTTCGAAGACGACGTCGAAACGCACACGTCGCCATAGACTTCCAAGGACCTCGGACCCAGGGAACGACACCGCACATGGAGGGAGCGAGTTACCAGTTATCGAGGTGGTCGGTAACGGTTCCGATGGGGTTGTGGGTGGTCCATTGGACGGTGGGGTAGTCGCGGAATATTTCGTCGGTATCTCGATAGTCGATGGGGTCTCGGACACGCGTGCCGCCGCTGGTGAGGCCGACGACGTTGCCATCGGTGTTGACGATGGGGGAGCCGCTGTTTCCGGAGAGGCTAGGAACGGTAGAGAGGAGGGTGTCGCGTCCGTGTTTGGCGTGGAGGACGCCGACGCTGATGGCCCAGCGGCCGATGCCGGATGGGTGGCCGACCTGAATGAGTGGGTCTTCGGGTTTGAGGGTCGTAGCGTCTCCGGGGGTGAGTGTGTTGTAGTCGGCAGCGTCTGGGAGATCGACGGCAAGGGCACCGATATCGGGTATCATGTCGTCGACGTAGCCACGGATGGTACCGGTGATGGTTTCGCCGCTGTAGAGTTCGATGTTGATGTCGTGATCTTCGGCGGCTTGGATGACGTGGCTGTTGGTGACGATTGTGGTGTCGTCGATGAGCCAGCCGGTGCCGCCGCCGCGGCCGTATGTGATATCGACGACGGCTTTCTGGGTTTGGAGGCCGAGTTCGAGGACGGTTTCGTCGTCGATGTTGGCGTCGTAGTCTTCGGGATTGCCGTCGGCCGAGTCACTGATGTCGGGTGGGGCGGGATCGTCGGATGAGGGTTCGGGAGGTTGTTCGGCGGTGCATCCGGCGATTGAGGTGACGCCCGCGCTGGTGATGAGGGTGAGGTAGTTGCGCCGGTTCATACGGGCCATTAAATATATTTTTACTTGAATATTTTGGCTGATTTTCGTAGACGTAGTCGGGGATGAGGACTGTCGTTGGGGTGATGAGATTGCGGATCAATGTACGAGGCGAAGGAGGAGGAGGAGGGTACGAATTTTGATTTGAGACCGCACTGTCGTGTGAATCTGAGATAGAACAACCGTAGTGGGCTCGAGCGGGTTCGAACCACTGAACGTCGCTCGTTTCCGTTCGCTCGTTCCGTCGTTCGAACCGCCACTCGCGTCAGCTATCCGTCGCTCAGGAGTTGGTCGCGACAGACGTATGGGCTCGGGCGGGTTCGAACCACCGACCTCGGCCTTGTAAAGGCCGCGTCATGACCAGCTAGACCACGAGCCCGTATGCGGGAAGAGTGGGTCCGTCCGAATAACCTTTACTTTCTCGCGGTGCAGGTATCGTGCATGGCACTCGAGTACGTATGGAAGGGGCTGCTCGCGATCGCGGCCCTCTCCATCGTCGGGCTACTCCTCGTTCAGGCTGGATTCGTCTCGGCACCGTGGGGAGCGGACGAGGGGGAAGTCCGGGTCTTCGACGGCGAACCCGACGGTGAATCGGCCGCCGAAAACGAGACCGAGACGAGTACCGGCGCGGCCGATGCTGGCGACTCCGACGGCGGTAACGCCTCGACTGGGAGTGACGGTACCGACGACTCCGCGGACGACGGGGGCGGTGATGACGGCGACGACCCCAAAGCCGTCGTCGACGTCGAGGTCGCGGATACCCGCGGGGAACGCTATACCGGGCTGAGCGACCACGACTCGCTCGAGCCGGGTAACGGGATGTTGTTCGTCCACGACGAGGAGCAGGAGTTGGTATACGTGATGCGCAAGATGGACTTCGACATCGACATCATCTTCATCGACGCGGATCGCGAGATCACGGCCATTCACCACGCCCGGGCACCCGGACCGAACGAAAACGGGAACGATATCGAGTACGCTGGCCGCGGAAAGTGGGTGCTCGAGGTCCCGCGGGGGTACGCGAACGAGACGGGGATCGAAGTCGGTGACGAGGTCGAGATCGATCTCGAGTCGAACCGGACCACTGTTACCAGCGTCGAGTCCGACGCGCTCGACCGGGTCGCCGCGACGGTGGCCCGCGATGGAGCCGACCCCGGGGCGGTCGCCGCTCGACGTGTTTCGGTTCGTAGGTAATCCTTATTGCCGGCGATCCCGGAATCCCGCTCAATGAGTGGCGCCGACTGGGACGACGACGATCCGTTCGAGGAACAGCGAGCGGAGATCGAGAACCCGATGAAGCGGCTGTTCCTCGAGTACGGGTCGAACTACACGGGTGCCGCGATCATCGGCGTCATCGCGAGTTTCTTCGCCCGAATCCTGGATCTGTTGCCGGCGCTCATGTTGGGGGTCGCGATCGACGCCGTGATCCGGCAGGAGATCCCCTACGCCGAGGCGTTCCCGGTCGGTGGCGGGTTCGTCGCTCCGTCCGTCCCCGACGGGCGAGTAGCCCAGTTCTGGCTGACGATCGGGATCATCGCCGGCGCTTTTCTCCTCTCGGCGGTCTTCCACTGGACCCGAAACTGGGGGTTCAACACCTTCGCCCAGAACGTCCAGCACGACATCCGGACCGACACCTACGACCAGATGCAGCGCCTGGACATGGGCTTCTTCGCCGACAAACAGACCGGCGAGATGATGTCGATCCTCTCGAACGACGTCAACCGCCTCGAGAAGTTCCTCAACGACGGGATGAACTCCCTGTTCCGGCTGCTCGTGATGGTGCTCGGCATCGGCGGACTCCTGCTCGCGATCAACTGGCAGTTGGCACTGGTCGCGCTCCTCCCGGTCCCGCTGATCGCGGTCTTTACCTACCTCTTCATCCAGACCATCCAGCCGAAGTACGCGCAGGTCCGCTCGACCGTCGGCAAGGTCAACTCCCGGCTCGAGAACAATCTCGGCGGCATTCAGGTGATCAAGTCCAGTACGACGGAAGGGTACGAGTCCGACCGCGTCGAGGACGTCTCCCGCGAGTACTTCGACGCCAACTGGGGTGCAATTCGAACGCGGATCAAGTTCTTCCCCGGCCTTCGCGTGCTCGCGGGGATCGGCTTCGTCATCACGTTCCTCGTCGGCGGCCTCTGGGTCATCGATGGCCCGCCGGGGCCGTTCTCGGGCGAACTCAGTACCGGGATGTTCGTCGTCTTCATCCTCTACACGCAGCGCTTCATCTGGCCCATGGCCCAGTTCGGACAGATAATCAATATGTACCAGCGCGCTCGCGCGTCGAGCGCCCGCATCTTCGGACTCATGGACGAACCCAACCGGGTCGGCGAAGAGCCCGACGCGCCGGCCCTCGAGGTGACCGCGGGTCGCGTCGAGTACGACGACGTCTCGTTCGGCTACGACGACGATGCGGGAGACGGCGACCTGATCCTCGAAGGAATCGACTTCACGGTCGAGGGCGGCGAGACGCTCGCCCTGGTCGGTCCCACCGGTGCCGGCAAATCGACGGTTCTCAAGCTCCTCCTGCGGATGTACGACGTCGACGAGGGCGAGATTCGCGTCGACGGGCAGAACGTCCGTGACGTCACGCTCCGGAGCCTCCGCGAGTCGCTGGGCTACGTCAGTCAGGACACGTTCCTCTTCTACGGCAGCGTCGGGGAGAACATCAAGTACGGGACGTTCGACGCCGACCGCGAGGACGTGATCGAGGCCGCGAAGATGGCCGAAGCCCACGAGTTCATCCAGAACCTGCCGGAGGGGTACGATACCGAGGTCGGCGAACGCGGCGTCAAGCTCTCCGGCGGCCAGCGCCAGCGAATCTCGATCGCCCGTGCGATCCTCAAAGATCCCGACATCCTCGTCCTCGACGAGGCGACCAGCGACGTCGACACCGAAACCGAAATGCTCATCCAGCGCTCGATCGACGAACTCGCCGAGGATCGAACCACGTTCGCCATTGCACACCGCCTCTCGACGATCAAGGACGCCGATCAGGTCCTCGTCCTCGAGGGCGGCGAGATCGTCGAGCGGGGAACCCACGAGGACCTGCTCGAGAACGGCGGGCTCTACTCGCACCTCTGGGGCGTGCAGGCCGGCGAGATCGACGAGCTTCCACAGGAGTTCATCGAGCGCGCGCAGCGCCGGCAGGCCCGGACGGAAGTCGACGTGGGAGACGACGACTAATGGCCGACGCCCGCTGACGGATACCCGATAACTGACGTCGGACGATCGGTTCTCCGGCGTCAGAACGACTCCTGCCCCTCCTGTCCGCCCTGATCCGGTGCACCCTCGTCCTGCCGGTCTTCGCCCGACGCGGGTGGCGTGCGATCGCTGTAGTTCTTCCGACCGATGGCCTCGTCGCCGACCATGTTCATGATTGCCTGCTCGACCGCCCCGTAATCCCGGTACTCGTCCTCGTTCAGCGGCCCGATGAGGTCCTCGAGCGTCGTCGTATTGCCGCTCATCTCGACCGTTTCGTCCCCGTGTTTCTCGAGCAGTTCGTCGTGACCGATCGGGTACGCCTCGTTCTCGAGCGCCGCCTGCAGGTCGCCGAGTTCGACCCCGAGTTCGCGGCTATCGTCTGGCATACGTGGGAGATGGGGACTGGGCCGCAAACGGGTTGGGCCTGCGCTCGCCGTGGAACTGCGCGCGGTTAGCTCGCCGGCTCGTTCCGCGCCGTCACGTACGGAAACACGGTCGCCGGGAGAACCGACAGGGCCCCCAGAAGGGCCGCCGAGACGACCAGCCTCGGCCGGCCGCTGACCGCCCCGAAGCCGCCGACGGCAGCCAGGGGGACGAACGCGGCCACCGATACCCACGCACGAGGTCCCGCAGCGGGCGTCGTCCCGGGTGTGAGCGGCGCGTCGCCGGCTGCCCACCCCGCGAGCGCACCGGCGGTGAGCGCGACGTACGCGACGGCACTGTCCGCGTGTCCGCTGGCGACCATCGCGACGCCGGCCAATCCGAGTGCGACCGCGAACGCGGTGGCCGTCCGATCGAACGGCGACCGCTCGAGGAGCCACCAGGTCGCGGCGAGATAGCAGCTCCCGACGACGACGCCGGCGACGACGTCGATCGGATAGTGGACGCCGAGGACGAGCCGCGTGAGACAGACGGCCGCGACGATCACCGCGGCGACCGCGAGACGGACCCGACGCGTGCCGGCCTCGAGCGTCAGCGCCAACAGGCCGTAGGTGACGGTCGCGCCGACGGCGTGGCCGCTGGGAAACCCGTAGCCGCCCGCGGTCGCGACCGAGACGTGGAGCGACCGCATCGACGAGGGGAGCGCGGCCGGATCGATCGTCGCGAGGTCGGGGCGCGGTAACGCGAAGACGTGTTTCAGCGCCGTCATCACCGCCAGCCCACCGACGATGACCGCGACGAACCAGGGACCTTCCGGCCGCCGAGCGTGACGGTCCGGCTGGTGCCCCCGGGCGCGTCGGGCCGCCCATCGCCACGCGACGGCCCACGACGCGCCGATCCCGAGCACGAGGAGCCACCAACCGTCGCCGAGTTGCGTCACCGCTGCGGCGAGAACCGCACCCCACCCCGGGACGAGTTCGCGGATCGCCTCGAGCACGTCGGCCCCACGGTACATACGGGCCCGATTCTACGGCGCTGCGGATAATCTCCGAGCGGGAACATGCAGGGTCGGCGTGAGCCGATCCGCCGGGATCGGTGGGCAAACCGCCACACTGACTTACGATCGACGGAATACTCGCGCATGGACCTCACAACGGCGACGTGGACGGACGTCCGGGGCCTCGAGACGGACCTCGCGGTCGTCCCCGTCGGAAGCACGGAACAGCACGGGCCACACGCCCCCCTGGGGACCGACGTGCTGACCGCCGAAGCGGTCGCCGACGCCGGACTCGAGCGGACCGACCGCGAGGTCGTCCGCGCACCGGCGATTCCGGTCGGGATCGCGGAGGAACACCGCCAGTTCCCCGGAACGATGTGGGTCTCCGAAGACACCTTTCGGAACTACGTCGGCGAGGCCGTCGAGAGTCTGGCCCACCACGGGTTCGATCGCGTCGTCATCGTCAACGGCCACGGCGGCAACGTCGACGCCCTCCGAGAGGTCGGCGGCCGACGCACCCGGGACGGCGACGCCTACGTCGTTCCGTTCACCTGGTTCGAGGGCGTCGGCGAGCACACCGCCGACATGGGCCACGGCGGCCCCCTCGAGACGGCGCTGCTCCGCCATCTCGAGCCGGATCTGATCCGCGAGGAGCGGATCGACGACGCGCAGACCGGGGCCGCCGACGGCTGGGGCGACTGGACGAGTAACGTCAATCTGGCCTACGACGCGGCGGAGTTTACGGAGAACGGAGTCGTCGGCGATCCGGCCGACGGTGACGCTCGACGGGGCGAAGAACTGCTCGAGTTAGCTGCCGACGCGCTGGCTCGGCTGCTCGAGGCGGTTGCCGAGCGGGACGTCTCACGGCCCGGGCGCCGGTAGATCGTCGGCTGGTCGACTGGCGACCGACTGCTGACCGACTGGCGGCGACCGACTACTCTTCGTCGGCCGCATCCTCGTCGTCGGCTTCGTCCGCGGCGTCGGCTTCGTCGGCACCGTCAGCGTCGTCCTCGGCTGCCGGCCCCGCATCCTCGAGCGTCCCGCGAAGCGCCGGAATCGTCGACGTGAGTTCGCCGACCTGCTCGCCCGCCTCGGAGATGTCCGTGATGGCGGCCTCGAGATCGCCGATCTCCTCCTCGAGGTCGTCGGCGTCGGCGAAGGCGTCGGCGCGCTGGCCCATGGTGAACCACTTCTTCGCGTCGCGGAGGTGGTCCTCGGCGTCGCCGGCCTCGAGCGCCGAGTTGAGGCCGTTGAGCACGCCCAGCACGTTGTCGGCGTCGGTCTCCCAGACGTCGTCGGCGTCGGGCAACGCGTCCCAGGCGTCCGCGAGCGAGGATTCGACGTCCTCGCGCATCTCGTTGGCCGCTTCCCCGAACAGTTCCTCGTCGTCGCCGAGCGTGGCTTGGCTCATGTCACCGTCTTTGCGGGCGCCGGGGTTAAAAGATAGCCCGAAAGTGAAAGTGAAATCGGTCGGAAGCGGATCGATAGCGGTCGAACGGCGGCCGGATTTCGAAAGGGACGTCTTCGATCGGAGCGCCGTGTCACACCACCGCGATGCGGCTAGAAGGGATACTCCCGCCGGTCGTACTGGACGGAGATCCACTTCTTCTCGGTGACCTGCTCCACGATGTCGGTGCTGTTGTAGCCACCGACGCCCGAGGCATTCGTGCCGCTGAATGGAACGTGCGCCTCGTCGTTGACGGGTTGGTCGTTGACGTGGACCATGCCGGTGTCGAGTTGCTCGGCGATCCGCATCCCGGTACCGACGTCGCCCGCGTGAACCGATCCGGAGAGGCCGTACTCGGTGTCGTCGTGGAGTTCGATGGCTTCGTCGACGTCCGAGAACGGAACGACCGGCGCGATCGGGCCGAAGTGCTCGTTACACGCGGCGGCCATGTCGTTGGTCGCGTCCGAAAGCACCGTCGGTGCGACGACCAGCGAATCGTCGACGCCGTCCAGTTCGACGGTCTCGCCGCCCGTCTCGAGCGTCGCGCCGGCGTCGACGGTCTCCTCGACGTAGCCGAGCATCTCGTCGCGCTGGCTCTCGTCGATGATGGGGCCGACGACCGTGTCCGGGTCGTGGGCGCTCCCGACCGGGAGCGACGCTGCGCGGTCCGCGAGGGCGGCGACGTAGTCGTCGTAGACGTCTTCGTGGACGAGATGGCGGTTGATGGAGATACAGACCTGTCCCTGGTGGACGAACGAGCCGAACGCCGCGGCGTCGACCGCCGCCTCGACGTCGGCGTCGGCGGTGACGATGTGTGCGTTGTTGCCCCCGAGTTCCATCGCCGCCACGGAGAGGTTCTCCCCGGCCTTCGCGGCGACGCCGCGGCCCACTGGCGTCGAACCGGTGAACGCGACGACGTCGCTCTCGGGATGTTCGACGACCGGGTCGCCGATGTCCGATCCGCGGCCGGTGACGACGTTGAGCAGCCCGTCGGGAAGGCCCGCCTCCTCGTACAGTTTCGCCATCAGGAGGCCGCCCGTGATCGGCGTGTTCGAGGCCGGCTTGAGGACGACCGCGTTCCCGGTGGCGATGGCTGGCGCGATCGCCCGTCCCGAGAGGTTGAGCGGGAAGTTCCACGGCGAGATGACGGTGACCACCCCCTGGGGTTCCCGACGAACGAAGTTCTCCTTGCCCTCGACGTTGGAGTCGACCTGCTCCCCTTTCGTTCGACGGGGAAACGTCGCAGCCTCGTTGGCCTGGTCGGTCGTGATGCTGACCGAGGTCTCGCCCATAATCCGCGAGCCACCCGCCTCGTGAGCCAACAGTTCGACGATCTCGTCGCTGTGCGCCTGGATCGTCCGCGCGAACGCCTGCGCGACCCGCTCGCGCTCGGCCGGTGGGGCGTTCTCCCACTCCGTCTGGGCGGCCGCCGCGGCTTCGTAGGCGGCGTCGACGTCCGCATCGACGGCTGCGGGCACGCGTGCGACCACCTCACGTGTCGACGGATCCTCGACAGCGATCTCCTCGTCACCGTCCGCGGACGTCCACTCGCCGTCGATATAGAGGCTGTTCCAATCGGCGTCGATCGAGAGTTCCGGTCCCATCGACCGGTCTATGCGGGTCCGACTGAAAAGTCGATGGCGGGCACTCCCAAGTCCGCGTTCCCGGCTCCGATCCGCTTCTCGGGCACGACCGGACACGAGGACGAGGACGAGCCCCGATCGACCGACCGCTCGCTAGTCTCGAACGGACTCGAGCCGCATCAGCGGATAGCCGTCTTCCATCTCCATGCGGGTGACGACCTCACAACCCTCGTAGTCGACGACGATCTCGACCTCGAGGAAGCGTCCGGTCAGTTCGGTGTAGTCGGCGGTCGACTCGGCGAGCACCGCCTCGAGTTCGTCCGTTCGGACGGTGACGGTCACGTCCGTACAGTGGGGCTGGTTCTCGATCGATTCCTCCATCGCCGTCTCGAGGCTCGGTGCGCTGTCGGGCGAGACCGGCGTGCCGGCGAACTGGTGGTAGAGCGAGCCGAACTTGATACCGGCCTCGAAGCAGGCGGCTTCGGCGTCCGTCGGTGAGTCCGTGGACATGTGCGGGTGCTCGCGTGCGGTCGGGAAGGGGGTTGCGATGCGGTCGCCGATCCGAGAGACGCGTGCCACCACCGACCGTGCCGATATGGAACCGCATGGTTCTTATCGGCGCTGCCCCTCACACCGAACGAATGGCACAGTCAGTCCTGCTCACGGGGGCTGCGGGGCGGGTCGGAGAGGCCATCCTCGGCGGCCTCGCCGAGGAACACGAGTGGCGGTTGCTGGATCGCGACCCGCCGACGGGCGACCAGCCGGGCGAGTTCGTCGTCGCCGACATCACCGACGCGGACGCCGTTCGCGAGGCGATGGACGGGATCGACGCCGTGATCCACCTCGCGGGCGACCCGCGTCCCGAAGCGCCGTGGGATAGCGTGCTGACAAACAACATCGACGGCGCGCAGACGGTCTTCGAGGCCGCCGCCGACGCGGGCGTCGAGAAGGTCGCCTTCGCCTCGTCGAACCACGCCGTCGGGAACTACGAAACCGACGATCGCACGCCGGATCTGTACCGCACGCACGACGACTACCTTCTCGACGGGACCGAGCTCCCCCGACCGAGCAATCTCTACGGGGTCTCGAAGGCCGCCGGCGAAACGCTGGGCCGCTACTACCACGACGAACACGACCTCTCGGTGGTCTGCGTCCGCATCGGGAACCTCACCGAGGGACACCCCCCGATCGACTACGAGCGCGGCCAAGCGATGTGGCTCTCCTACCGAGACTGCGCGCACCTGTTCGACCGCTGTATCCGCGCCGACTACGACTACGAAATCGTCTACGGCATCTCCGACAACGACCGCAAGTACTACTCTCTCGAGCGCGCTCGCGACGCGTTAGGCTACGAGCCCCGGGACAACTCCGCGGACTTCGACGGCGAGGAACGGCTCGTCGAGCGCGACGCCTGACCGGGCGGACGGAAGCGCCCCCACCGGCGGACACGAACTGTCGAGAGCCGGCAACCGAGTCGGCGGACCACGACGTTTTGTCGCCGGCCGTCGCAACTGGTCCTATGGAGTACACGACGCTCGGATCGACTGGGATGACGGTCAGCCGCATCTGTCTGGGTTGTATGAGCTTCGGCACCGGCCGAGAGTGGATGCTCGACCCCGACGAGAGCGCCGACCTCATCGACCGCGCGATCGACCTCGGGATCAACTTCTTCGACACCGCGAACGTCTACTCTACGGGCGAGTCCGAGGAAATCCTGGGCGACGCCCTCGACGGCTACGACCGCGACGCGCAGGTGATCGCCACGAAGGTCTTCGCCGAGATGGACTCCGACAATCCGAACGCGAGCGGCCTCTCGCGGAAGGCCATCGAGCAGGAACTCGCGGCGAGCCTCGACCGACTGGGAGTGGACACGATCGATCTCTACCAGACCCACCGGTGGGACGACGACACGCCGATCGAGGAGACGCTCCGTGCACTCGACGACGCGGTCCGACGCGGACAGGTACGATACATCGGCACGTCGTCGATGTGGGCCCACCAGTTCGCCGAGGCGCTGCACACCAGCGACGAACTCGGTCTCGAGCGGTTCGCGACGATGCAGAACCACTACAACGTCCTCTACCGCGAGGAGGAACGTGAGATGCTGCCACTCTGTGAGAAGGAAGACGTGGGCGTCGTCCCGTGGTCGCCGCTGGCCCGCGGCGTCGCGACCCGCCCGCACGAGGAGATCGACGCGACGACGCGCGGGCAGACCGACCAGTACCTCGCGCAGATGTCGTACCTCCAGGGCGGGGGCGAGGCGATCAACGAGCGCGTCCAGGAACTCGCCGACGAGAAGGGAGTCTCGATGGCCCAGATCTCGCTCGCCTGGCTCCTCCACAAGGAGTGGGTCGACGCGCCCATCGTCGGGACGACGAGCGTCGACCACCTCGAAGACGCCGTCGAAGCGCTCGAGATCGATCTCTCGCGTTCGGACCAGGAGTACCTCGAGGAACCCTACGAGCCGCTCCCGGTAGCGGGCCACGAATAAGCGAGCCGCGAGACGCCGCGGCCAGCGACTCGCTACAGCAGGTCGACGTCTCGCAGCACCGCGGCGACCCGCTCGACGTGAGCCGTGTGTTCCTCGCCCTCGAGCCCCTGGTACATCGTCGTGATCGAGAGGAAGTCTGCGCCGAGGTCCCGCCAGGCCTGCGCGCGGTCGATCCAGTCGTCCTCCTCGCCGGGAACGGCGTACATTCGACCGCCGAGACCGATCTCGTCGGGGTCGCGGCCGACCTCGTCGGCGTACTCGTAGAGATCGGCGAGGTGGGATTCGGCCTCGTCACCGGGCTGGAACTGCGGCAACCAGCCGTCGGCGATGCGAGCCACACGACGCTTGACCGGATCGGCCATGCCGCCCATCCAGAGCGGAATCGGCTGCTGGACCGGCAGCGGCCGAATGCCCGCATCCGGAATCTCGTGGAACTCGCCGTCGAAATCGACGAGCTCGTCCGTCCAGAGCCGCCGGAGTACCTCGACTTGCTCCTCGATGCGGTCGCCTCGCCGCGAGAACGACTCGCCGAGCGCGACGTACTCCGGCTCGTTCCAGCCGACGCCGACCCCCATGCGGAACCGGCCGTCGGTAAAGCGGTCCAACTGCGCGGCCTGCTTCGCGACGAGCGCGGTCTGGCGCTGCGGCAAGACGAGAATGCCGGTCACGAAGGCCAGCTCGTCCGTCTGGCCCGCGAGGTAGGAGTAGGTCGTCAACGGCTCGTGGAACGTGCTCTCGTAGTCGTAGGGTCCGTCCCAGTCCGGTCGGTCCGGGTTCACGCCGAGGACGTGATCGTACGCGAGAACGTGTTCGTACCCGGATTACTCGACCCGCCGCGCGTAGTCCGCGATCGTCTCCGGATCGTGTCCGATCTCGAGTTGCGGGAGCACGGTACCGATGTCCATACCTCGCGTTCGGTCGGGCCGAACTTGAAGCTCTAGTCACCCTGACGGGACGACGGCACCGGCGACGACCGATCAGAACAGTCCCTCGACGTCCGCTTCTCGAGCCCGACGCCTCCCGACGTGGTCGGTGAGTCGCTGGTAGATGATCCCGCGGTGGTCGTCCTCGCGGACGAAGTCGAACAGCAGCGTGATGAAGACGCTGTCGTCCTCGCCGGCCTCGAGATCCCGCCGTGCGTACGCCCGAGCCCGTGCGATCGCCTCCTCGTCGTAGCCGAATTCCTCGGCAAGGACGACCGCCGCGATCGCCGTCGGCTCGAACTCCAGCGCCGACAGCGACGCCGCCGAACCCTCGTGTTCGATCCGGACCGGCGGCCGGCGCTCGACGAGTTCCGGGTCGGCCGCGAGGCGGGCGAGGACGGATCGGATCGGCTCGAGTCGCAGGTCGCGATAGTCGGCGGGGAGCGACGCGAGGTACTCGCCGGCGCTCTCGGCGAGGCCGACCGCCCCCTCCCAGTTCCGGTCGCGGGCGTGGTAGACCGCGCCGCTGTACTGGATGAGTCCGTGGAGCAGCCGCTCGTCGTCGCTTCCCGATTCGAGCTCGAGCCAGCGGTCCTCCCAGGCATCGTGGGCGGCGTGGTAGTAGCCGTCGTTGAAGATCGCGACGCCCGCCCGAAGCCGATCGCGCATACCCGCGATTGGGGCTCGAGACTCGAGAACGTGACGAAAACGGAGACCGCCGGATATCCCGCCGGCCGTCGGCGCTGATATCACACCCGGTAGAGTGACGTCGTCTCGCCGAACGGCCGACAGCGCACTTCCGCCTCCGGCAGGGCGGGGCAGACGACTGTGGACGGTCGATTCCGGGACACGAGTCCCGGCCGATTCCAATCCGCCACCGACCCGGCGGTGTTCGACGTGAAGGCCGGCATACGGATTAGTATGGTTCGACTTCCGAATTCCGGACGTACTCTGGTGAGGCGTAACCAGCACCTACCGACACCGCTGCCGTCGAAGCCGTCCTCGAACCGGAAAGTGCCGTCTCGCTGTACGACTTCCACCCACCGATTGTCTCGCTCGCAAAATCTGGACCAAAACGCGATCGCTCAGCCGTCGAAGCCGTCCTCGAACCGGAAAGTGCCGTCTCGCTGTACGACTTCGCCGTCGATCTCGAGTCGGGAATTCTCGCTCACGTCGGTGATCAGGTCGACGTGGATCGCCGACTCGTTGCCGGACTCGCCCTCGGAGAGACAGGCGTCGTAGGCCCGACCGACCGCCAGATGGACGGTGTCACCCATCTTCTCGTCGAAGAGAATGTTGTCCGTGTAGCGGTCGATCCCGCGGTTCATCCCGATCCCGAGTTCGCCCAGGCGACGCGCACCGTCGTCGGTCTCGAGGATCTCGCCGATCACGGCCCCGCCCTGCTCGGCGTCGTAGTCGACGACCTCGCCATTCTCGAACTCGAGGCGGACGTTTCGAACGGACTCGCCCCGCAGCGTCATCGGCACGTCGAACGTCACCTCGCCCTCGGTCGCGTACGGCGCGGTGAAGACCTCACCGCTGGGGAGGTTGTGGGAGTCGTAGGCGACCGACGCGGCGCTGTTGACTGCCGTCCGCCCCTCGATCTCCATCGTGAGGTCGGTGTCGCTCGAGACCAGCCGCACCTCGGAGCCGACGTCGAGGAGGTCCTTCAGCTGGGCCATCTCGTCGGCCAGCGACTCCCAGTCCCGGAGGATCGCGTCGTAGGCGAACTCCCGGTACGCCTCGTAGGCCATGTTGGCCTGCTGGGCCAGCGACCGCGTCGGGTGGACCGTCGACACCCAGCGGGTCCCGAGTCGCGTCTCGCGGAGCTCGCTTCTGGCGTCGTTGTAGGCCCGGCGCTGCTCACCGGGAACGTCGGCCGTCGCACTCGTGTTCCGACCGCCCCCGAGCGAGAGGTACACGTCGGCGTTCTCGACCAGCGCGCGTTCGTGTGCCGGACTCTCGTCGAAATCGCCGTCGTGAGCCCGGATGTAGGCGCGCGTGACCTCCCCCGAGCTGTAGGTCGCGAGCAAGTTCGCCCCACGGTCCCCGAGCTCCTCGGCGACGGCGACCGCCAGTTCGTGGGCGTCCGGCCCGACCGAGACGACCACGTCGTCGCCCGCCTCGACTCGAGCGCTCCAGTCGACCAGCACCGCTGCGTGTTCGCGTACGCGTTCGTCCATATCCGTCCCTCTCGAGCGGGCTACTAAACGCTCCCCGTTCGGAACGCAGCAGTGAACGCCGATACGACGACCGGTACGTGTCGAACCGCGGGCAGTCAGGCGGCGTGAGCCTCTTCAGTGACGTGCCCCTCGCGCGAGCGAACGAACGAGACGATCGCGTAGACGATCGGCGTGTCGAGGACGGCGATCGCGAGTTTCAGCAGATACTGACCCACCATCAACGAGAGGACGAGATCGAGCGGAAGCACAGCACCGACGCCGAGCACGGCGGGGGCGACGGCGAACGCGATCGAGACGAAGATCACGGTATCGATCGCCTGGCTACTCGCCGTCGACGCGATGTTGCGCAACCAGAGCATTTCGGACCCGGTGTAGTCCCGAATCCGGTGAAAGACGATCACGTCCCAATTCTGGCTGACGACGTACGCGAGGAGACTGCCGAGGACGATGTTCGTCGACGACCCGAGAGCCGTCTCGAACGCCCCCGGGTCGACGCTCGAGGGGGCGGCCGGTGCGGCGATCGTCGACCAGACGAGCGCGAGGACGACGAAATTCAGGACGAACCCGACGTTGACGACGATCTGCGCCGCGCGACGGCCGTACAGTTCGGTATAGCAGTCGCTCGCGAGGAACGTTATCGCGTACGCGAGGGCTGCGCCGGGCAGTGCGAGTTGTGCACCGGTGATCGGCAGCCCGACGGGCAGTTCGAACGCCAATACCTTCGACGCGGTCAACTGGGCGGTCGCAAGCGCCGTCACGAAGAGTCCGATCAACGCTACCTGTGCGACCGTCGGCACACCGCGAGTCTGCTGACTCATATCGGTGGGTATCCACCGGTCGCACCTAAACGGTGCTATTCGAGTATTACTCGAGGAGTCGTTCGGTCACCGTCAGGTGTGTTCGTGCGAGGGGAATCGGTGCCGAACGCGACGATCGGGCGAGATGACCACGACGTACGCGAAACGCGTTCTGGACGAACAGTCGATTAGGGACATCGTAATTCGGTTAGCGTAGGCCCGCTCTCGCCGATGCGGTCCTCGAACAAGCACCAGATACGGAGACTGGGACGATGCCAATACCGTCCTGAGCGGCCATCGTGTCGGTTTCGCGTGAGCCGATCGCATCGCGGATCGAGAAACGTCGTGTCCGACGGTTCGTCGGCGTTTCGCCGCCAATCGTCGGATTCTCGAGCGATTTATTTTTGTTTCGAGGGGAATAGTATAACACAACTGTTATACGTGCCGTGGCCTTCTCTTGAATTGCAATGGCGAAAGGAAACGTTGATTTCTTCAACGACACAGGCGGCTACGGTTTCATTGAGACGGACGACGCGGACGATGACGTTTTCTTCCACATGGAAGACGTTGGCGGTCCGGACCTCGAAGAAGGCACAGAGATCGAATTCGATATCGAACAGGCCCCCAAGGGCCCCCGCGCCACCAACGTCACCCGCCTGTAATACGGCTTCTTGCGTTCGGTAACGGGTTTCACATTCGACTATCATTCTTCGGCACACTCCCCGACGAGCGACCGCTCGGTCGCGTCATCGTCGTGGAGCCACACTCTCGATCGCGGAGTGACACCGCCCATCCCGGACCGAGTGATATCGAGAATCAACGCAGTTGGGTTCCTCGCAACCGTCGTATTTGCGGGGCCGATGCTGATCCCGGATCAAGCCCGCCGAACCGCCGGCTGTAGGACCCGACTACCAGACGAAACGGGAACCAGTAGCACGATTGACTCAGTTAGCTTCGCTGAACGTACTGGAAACAGTTGATACGAAATCGATAACAAATAGCCAGGTTGCCGTTCGTTCACTCGAGTACAAAATGGACGATCTGACAGGGTTTCAACGAGACCTTCTGTACGTGATCGCAGGAGCCGACCAACCGTCCGGCCAAGACGTGAAAGACGAAGTCGAGACGTATTACAACAGTGAGATCAATCACGGGCGACTCTATCCCAATCTCGACACACTCGTCAACAAAAATCTCGTCGAAAAAGGACAGCTCGATCGGCGAACCAACTATTACGAGATCAGTGACCACGGACGCCGGACGATCGAAGAGCGTCGGGAATGGGAGCAGCAGTATATCAGCGAGTGAACTACTCCGCCCTACTGCGCTCGGGCCTACCCGGCCCTCGCTTGTCGAGGACGGAGCTTCCTGTTTCTGTGTCGGAACTTGCAGGAACAAGTCCCACATCGGTTCCAGACTCCGCAGGCGATTTCCCTTTATAGGCGGTTCGGAGTGTCCCACTCCTCCCGAATCGACACTCGGCCACAACCGACGATGCACGCTTTTTGTCGCGTTTGAACAACGCCGGACGCGTGGTGAGCATCTTACTACCTTCTTCGACTGCCGGGTAGTAAGGATGCTGATTCACACGGAAACAAGACGTGCGGGCGCTGTATCTCCTCCCTGCTCGCTTCGCTCGCTGAGGAAGGGGGCTTAACGCCCTCAATTACAGCCAACGGTCCTGCGATCGAGTCGCACTCCCACCTGACAGGACGTCGAACCCTGCAGGTACAGCAGCCATCCCGCACCGATGAGCGCCAGCCCGTTCGCAACCCGCCAGTTGTCGGCCGCAACTCGTGCTGACGAGGTCGGGCCGCCATCTGGGGCGTCTATACCCTCGACTCCCGGCTCTGCCGGGCACTTCTCGTCCGTCTCGATGATTACTTCGAACCCCAGACCCCACTTTCGCGTCGAGCACCTCGCGGGTGGACCGTCACCAATCGAATCCTGCCGGCAGCCCCGCACCCGGACCGATCGACGTGCTCTCGCCACCCACTCGAGGTCACGTTCGATCCCCGAAACCCAGGAGTACTTACGTCGGGAGAGCCGTTGTTCTACTAACCGAAATAGGCGCTGTCCTCGGCGCAGTCGTGATCGGACGTTCGACGCCAAGGACGTGACCGAGAACTCGCTCACGTTGCAGGACGCTTCTGCTCCCGCTGTAGCCGTTCCGGCTACAAGACTGTCCGACGGACGGCTATGATCGGCCCCACCAATGGAAATCGAAATTGCAACAATAGGCGGTTATGAGGAAGTCGGCCGACAGATGACGGCTGTTCGCGCCGGTGACGATATCGTGATCTTCGACATGGGACTGAACCTGTCGAAAGTCCTGATCCACGACAACATCCGAACCGAAGGGATGCACAGCCTCGATCTGATCGATATGGGTGCCATTCCGGACGACCGGATCATGAGCGACCTCGAGGGCGACGTCAAGGCCATCGTCCCGACCCACGGCCACCTCGACCACATCGGTGCGATCAGTAAACTCGCACACCGATACGACGCACCGATCGTCGCGACGCCGTTCACCCTCGAGCTCGTCAAGGGAGAACTCGACGAAGAAGGCAAGTTCAACGCCGACAACGACCTGATCAAGATGGACGCCGGCGAGACGATGTCGATCGGCGACTCCGGCGCGGTCGACCTCGAGTTCGTCAACGTCACCCACTCGATCGTCGACGCGATCAATCCGGTTCTCCACACGCCCGAGGGCGCGGTCGTCTACGGGCTCGACAAGCGGATGGACCACACCCCCGTCATCGGCGACCCGATCGACATGGACCGGTTCCGCGAGATCGGTCGCGAAGGCGAGGGCGTCCTCTGTTACATCGAGGACTGTACCAACGCCAACAAGAAAGGCCGGACTCCCTCCGAGAACGTCGCCCGGGAACACCTCCGCGACGTCCTCTACAGCATGGAGGACTACGACGGCGGCATCGTCGCCACCACGTTCTCGAGCCACATCGCCCGCGTGAAATCGCTGATCGAATTCGCTCGCGACATCGATCGCCAACCCATCCTCCTCGGCCGCTCGATGGAGACCTACTCCGGGACCGCGAAACAGATCGGGATCGACTTCCCCTCCGACGTCGAGATGGTCGGCTATCGCCAATCAATCGAACAGACGTTCGAGCGCATCATGAAGGAAGGCAAAGAGAACTTCCTCCCCGTCGTCACCGGCCACCAAGGCGAGCCCCGGGCGACGCTCACTCGAATGGGTCGCGGCGAAACGCCGTACGAGCTGGACGACGGCGACAAGGTCGTCTTCTCCGCCCGCGTGATCCCCGAGCCGACAAACGAAGGGCAGCGCTATCAGGCCGAGAAGCTGCTCAGAATGCAAGGTGCCCGCATCTACGACGACATCCACGTTTCAGGCCACCTCTGTCAGGAAGGCCATTACGAGATGCTCGACGCGTTGCAGCCCCAGCACATCATTCCGGCCCACCAGGACATGAGCGGCTTTTCGGGATACGTCGATCTCGCGTCCAATCGCGGCTACAAGCTTGGACGCGATCTCCACGTGACCTCGAACGGGAACATCATCCAGCTAGTCTAGGCTGAGCGGCTGCAGCTCTTTTGTTCTCTACAGGGACGGTACTGGAGAGATCACTGCTTTCCAGTCGAAAATGCGAAACCCACACAGCAGTTGCTGTGTGGGTGAACGTATGAGTGAGAGCGGCGAATCGGATTTCCCAGAGGGTCGCCCACTCCAGTACTGACCGAAACGTAGGCGAGCTTATCTTCCGTGTTCGGGATGGGTACGGGAGGCACCTCGCCACTGTGGCCGCTGTAATGCCGATCGGCGGAGTCGAACCGCCGTCAGACCGCTATCGGTATTTCGGCCATCATGGCCGATATGAGTGGAGGCGGCGAAACGAATTTCCCAGAGGGTCGCCCACTCCAGTACTGACCGTAACGCAGGCGAGCTTATCTTCCGTGTTCGGGATGGGTACGGGAGGCACCTCGCCGCTGTGGCCGCCGTAATGCCGATCAACGGAATCGAACCGTCGTCATTCCAATATCGGTGTGTGTCCAAGACCGAATGTACGTGTAGTCCAGTTTGCGTCCGGACCCGTTCTCGCGTCACGGATCCAATGCGATTGTAGTATGAATGTGTGGCTTGGCCAGTTAGTGCTCGCGGACTCAACACCTCGTTGCCTTGGTGCGTACATCCCGAGTCTATCGAACTCGTCTTCTACGAGTGGCCTCA